>NZ_CP023407.1:2161250-2470000 GCF_003665435.1 Streptomyces fungicidicus | reverse complement strand
GGCTCCGCGGTGCCGCGCCAGGTCGCCTCGGCGGCCGCCTCGTTCTGGGCGACGCCGACGGTGAGACGGGTGGCGGCCCGCGCGCTGACCGCCTCGAGCGCGGTGAGCTCCGCGACCGCCTCCGCCGGCAGCTCCACGGTGGTGGTGACACCGGCCGGCGAGATCGCCTCGCCCGCCTCCACCCGGTCCGGGAAGGCCGCCGAGATCCGTACCTCGGCGGGGAACCGTCCGGTCGGGAAGGCGCAGAGGTAGGGGAGTTCGGTGTCGACTTCCTGGGTGCCCGCGACGGAGGACGCGGCCGGGACCATCGCGGCCAGCACAGCGAACGCGACGACCGCCGTGCTCCTGGTGCGGACGCGGGAAGGTCGCGGCACGGCGGGACGGGGGCCTTTCATACAGCTCCACTCCAGTTGTTCGGAAGCCGACTCCGGCGGAATCCGGCACGGACGTCCCGCGAACGCCCGGCCGGAGCATCCGGCCGGGCGTTCGCGGAGGATGGCGCCTTACGGGTTGGAGCCGACGATGGTCGGGATGGAGCCGTTCGACGCCTTGATGGCGTAGTTGCCCTTGAAGATGGGCTTGGTGGCGGTGGTGACCACGGTGCCGCAGTTGACCGGGCTGCTGACGACCAGCTCGCCGGAGACGCTGCTGACGGCCAGGATGCCGGTGGAGTTGGTGTAGGTGGCCGAGGCCTTGCCCGTCACCGTGAACTTGCAGGCGCCCGCGGTCACGTTGGCCTTGACGTTGCCGATGTAGCCCTTGGTGACGCCGGTCGCGGCGGTGTAGTCCTGCGCGACCACGGTCCAGGGGGTGACCGCCACGGTGGTCACGTTGCCCAGCACACTGGTGCACGGCGACGTGGCGGTGCCGAAGTTGATGGCGTTGATGGTGGCGACCGTGGCCGGGTTGCCCGTGGTGCTCGCCATGCTGCCCGAGGCGCCCGACGTCGTGCACGTCATCGGAATGGTGGCGGTCAGCACGATGTTGCCGCTGTTCGTCGCCGTGTAGGCGCCCGACGGGGTGACGGTCCACACCGTGGAGGGCACCGCCGAGGCGGGAGCCACGGCGAGACCGAAGGCGGCCGCGGCCGCACCCGCCACGACGGCGAACCTTCTCGTGTTCTTCTTCATGACTCGGGAATCTCCTTGTGATTGGCCGGCAGAGATGGGCCGTGGCCGGATCGTTCGAGGGAAGGCCGTGCGGCCCGCGGCTCGGTGGTCCCTGTCCGCGAGCAACGACGTTACTTGCGGGAAACTTGGCCGAACAATGGCACCGTTCATGATTCTTTGAAAACCGCAACCACCTGTTTCCCAGGTGAGTCGCTCACGGGCCGACTTAGTCATCGAGTATCAATGTCCACGGTTTCGCCGGGTGACTCGGGGGCGTCCCGCGCGGCATCCGGAATCCCGCCGGAATGCTCGCCCGGTGACAAATTCCGGGCCGTGATTTGTCTGCGCGATGAGGGGTTGCCGATGGCTGGACCGCGGGTCCCGGAAAACTCGGATTCCGGTGTTGCCCGCCGAGGTTACTCGGTCGTAACGTGCCGGTGTCGTGCTCGGTTCCGGTTCGGTGGCCCCCGTCGGCCGGAGCCATGACGGATGCGTTCCGGCCGCGCCCTCCTGCTCCGACCGGACGTCCGTCGGCAGGGCCCCGCGGATCCACACCCCCCGGAGCCGCGGGGCCCTGCCTGTCTCCCCGGAGACAAGTACGGGCTCGGCATGTTGTCTGCGCGGTGACAAATTCCGGGAGGGCGGCGGGGAGCCGGCGCACACCCGTTGTCCTCGCGTTCCGCACCGACATAACGTGCGCCCGCCGCGCATGTCCGACACGCGTCCGCTGGAGGTGATATGGGAATCGAAGTGGTGGTCGAGGGTCTGACCAAGTCCTTCGGTAAGCAGAGCATCTGGCAGGACGTGACACTCACTCTTCCTGCCGGAGAGGTCAGCGTGATGCTGGGGCCGTCCGGCACCGGGAAGACCGTTTTCCTGAAGTCGCTGATAGGGCTGCTCAAACCCGAGAAGGGCCGTGTCCTCATCAACGGGGTGGACATGGTGAACAGCCCCGAGAGGGACATATACGAGACCCGGAAATTGTTCGGTCTCATGTTCCAGGACGGCGCCCTCTTCGGCTCCATGTCCCTCTTCGACAACATCGCCTTCCCGCTGCGCGAGCACACCCGCAAGAAGGAGTCCGAGATCCGCCGCGTCGTCATGGAGCGGATCGAGGTGGTCGGGCTGCTGGGCGCGGAGGGCAAGCTCCCCGGGGAGATCAGCGGTGGCATGCGCAAACGGGCCGGCCTGGCCCGCGCGCTGGTGCTGGACCCGCAGATCATCCTCTGCGACGAACCCGACTCCGGGCTCGACCCGGTCCGCACCGCCTACCTCTCCCAGCTGCTGATCGACCTCAACGCGCAGATCGACGCGACGATGCTGATCGTCACCCACAACCTCGACATCGCCGCCACGGTCCCCGACAACATGGGGATGCTCTTCCGGCGCGAGCTGGTCACCTTCGGCCCGCGCGAGGTGCTCCTCACCAGCGAGGAGCCGGTCGTGGCCCAGTTCCTCGCCGGCCGGCGCGAGGGCCCGATCGGGATGTCCGAGGAGAAGGACGCGGCCGCCCTCGCCGCCGAGGCGGACGCCGCGTCCACCGCCGGGCCCCGGCCCCGGACGATCGTGCCGCAACTGGAGCCGTCGCCCGGACTCCCGCCGCGCCGTGCCGTCACCCGGCGCCGCGAGCGGGTCCTGGGCATGATCGACCAGTTGCCGCCGGCCGCGCGCACCGCGATCCGCAGGACCTACGCGGAGGGCGCCGCGGCGCCCACCCTGCCGATGCCCGCGGCCGGGAGCGGCGCATGATCACCGGTGCGCTCCGGCAGACCGGCCGGCTCTTCGCGCTCGCCGCCGAGGTGAGCCGCGCCGTCTTCCGGAGACCCTTCCAGTTCCGCGAGTTCATCGAGCAGTTCTGGTTCATCGCCGGCGTCACCATCCTGCCCGCCGCGCTCGTCTCGATCCCCTTCGGCGCCGTCATCGCGCTCCAGGTCGGATCCCTGACCCAGCAGCTGGGCGCCCAGTCGTTCACCGGAGGCGCCAGCGTCCTCGCCGTCGTCCAGCAGGCGAGCCCGCTCATCGTGGCCCTGCTGATCGCCGGCGCCGGCGGCTCCGCCATCTGCGCCGACCTCGGCTCCCGCAAGATCCGCGAGGAACTCGACGCCATGGAGGTCATGGGCGTCTCGCCCGTGCAACGCCTCGTCGTGCCACGGGTGCTGGCCACCATGGGCGTGGCGGTCCTGCTCAACGGACTGGTCTCCGTCGTCGGCACGCTCGGCGGCTACTTCTTCAACGTCGTCATGCAGGACGGCACCCCCGGCGCCTACCTGTCCAGCTTCTCCGCCCTCGCCCAGCTCTCCGACCTGTACATCAGCGAACTCAAGGCGCTGGTCTTCGGGTTCATCGCGGGCATCGTCGCCGCCTACCGCGGCCTCAACCCGCGCGGCGGCCCCAAGGGAGTCGGCGACGCCGTCAACCAGTCCGTCGTCATCACCTTCCTCCTGCTCTTCTTCGTGAACATGGTGATGACGGGCATCTACCTCCAGATCGTCCCGCCGAAGGGAGGCTGAGGCCCGATGGCCTCCCCGTTCGTCTGGCTCGACCGCTCCGGCGACCACCTGCTCTTCTACGCCCGGGCGCTGCTCTGGGTCCCGCGCACCCTGCACCGCTACCTCAAGGAGGTGCAGCGCCTCCTCGCCGAGGTCGCCTTCGGCTCCGGCGGCCTGGGCGTCATCGGCGGCACCATCGGCGTGATGATCGCGATGACGCTCTTCACCGGGACCGTCGTCGGGCTCCAGGGCTACGCGGCCCTCGACCAGATCGGCACGGCCGCGTTCACCGGATTCGTCTCCGCCTACTTCAACACCCGCGAGATCGCCCCCCTCGTCGCCGGACTCGCCCTCTCCGCGACCGTCGGCGCCGGCTTCACCGCCCAGCTCGGCGCCATGCGCATCAACGAGGAGGTCGACGCACTCGAAGGCATGGGCATCCGCTCCATGCCCTACCTGGTCACCACGCGCATCATCGCCGGGGTCGTCGCCATCGTCCCGCTCTACGCCATCGGGCTGCTCTCCTCCTACCTGGCGTCCCGCTACGTGACCGTGCTGTTCAACGGCCAGTCCCGGGGCACCTACGACCACTACTTCGCCCTCTTCCTCTCCCCGACCGACGTCCTGCTCTCGGTGCTGAAGGTGCTGATCTTCAGCGTGATGGTGATCCTCGCCCACTGCTACTACGGCTACCGGGCCACCGGTGGCCCCGCCGGGGTCGGCGTGGCCGTCGGGCGCTCCGTGCGCAACGCCATCGTGCTGATCAGCGTCACCGACTTCTTCCTGTCGCTCGCCCTGTGGGGCGCGACCACGACCGTGAAGGTGGCGGGGTGAGATGAACGCGAACAGCGCGGCGACGACACGCCACCGCCTCGCCGGCGTGGTGTTCCTGCTGGTGCCCGCCCTGCTGGTGTGGCTGGCCGTCGCCGTCTACGACAAGAAGTTCACCGACTCCGACCCGGTGGTCGTCGAGACCGGCAGCGTCGGCAACGAGATGCACCTGGGCGCCGAGGTCAAACTGCGCGGCGTGGTCGTCGGCGAGGTCCGCGCCGTCGAGGCCACCGGCGACGGGGCCCGGCTCACCCTCGCGATGAAGCCCGGCGCCCTCGACGACGTGCCCTCCGACGTCCGCGCGCAGATGCTGCCGACCACCCTGTTCGGGGAACGGTTCGTGGCCCTGGTGCCGCCGCCGGCCCCCTCCGGCCGGCCGCTGGCCGCCGGAGCGGTCATCCCCCAGGACCGCTCCGAGAACGCCGTCGAACTCCAGCAGGTCCTCGACGACGTCCTGCCGATGCTCACCGCGGTCCAGCCGCAGAAGCTCTCCGCGACCCTGTCGGCCGTCTCGCAGGCCCTGGAGGGCCGCGGGGACCGGCTCGGCGACACGCTCGTCCGGCTGGACGCGCACCTGGAGGAGTTCAACCCGCACCTGCCCGCCCTCAACCGGGACCTCAAGGAGCTCGTGAAGGTCAGCCATGTCTACGCGGACGCCGCACCCGACATCATCACGGCGCTCACCGACTTCACCACCACCAGCGGCACCCTCGCCGAGCAGGAGGCCGAGTACGCCACCACGCTCGGCGCCACCACCCGGACGGCCGAGGACATGACCGCCTTCCTGCGGAAGAACAAGGACAACATCATCCGGCTCGGCGCCTCCGGCCGGCCCACCCTGGAACTGCTCGCCGAGTACTCCTCCTCCTTCCCCTGCACCCTGCGCACCCTCGCCGAGTTCGTGCCCGCCATGGACAAGGCGCTCGGCAAGGGCACCGACCGGCCCGGCATCCACGTGGACGTCACCTCCGTGCCCTCGCGCGGCGCCTACCGCCCCGGCCGCGACACCCCGGTGTACGACTCCGGCGGCGGCCCCCGCTGCCCCTCCGTGCCCTACCTCGGCTCCCTGGCCGGGACCACGGCACCGGCCGCGGCGGCCGGACAGGACCTCGGTCCCGCCAACTCCCCCCAGGAGAACGACCTCGTCAACGAACTGCTCGCGCCCGACGCCGGCCGGAACCCCGGTGAACTGCCCGACTGGAGCAGCCTGCTGGTCGGCCCGGCCTACCGCGGCACGGAGGTGACCCTCGGATGACCGCGACGGACCACGCCCACACCCGGCGCCGCCCGCTGACCGGGCCGCTGCTCAAGTCCCTCGCCTTCGTGCTGGTCACCGCCCTCGCCACGACGGTGCTCGGCCTCAGCGTCGCCGACACCGGCGTCAGCGGCGGCACCCGCTCGTACAAGGCCCTGTTCACCGACGTCACCGGACTCGTCGACGGCGACAGCGTAAGGATCTCCGGGGTGGAGGTCGGTGAGGTGACCGACGTCCGCGTCGTGCAACGGCGCACCGCACAGGTCACCTTCACGGTGCGCGAGGACCGCCGGCTGCCCCGGTCGGCCACCGCCTCCGTGAAGTACCTCAACATGGTCGGCCAGCGCTACGTCGCCCTCGACCGCGGCGCCGGCGACCTCACCGGCACGCTCGAGGCGGGCGACACCATCCCGCTCGACCGCACCACGCCCGCCCTCGACCTGACGCTGCTCTTCAACGGGTTCAAGCCGCTGTTCGAGGGGCTGTCCCCGAAGGACGTCAACGAACTCGCCGGATCGATCGTGCAGGTGCTCCAGGGCGAGGGCGCCACCGTCGACAGCCTGATCCGCCACGTCGGCTCGCTCAGCAGGACCGTGGCCGCCAAGGACAAGGTGATCGGCGCCGTCGTCGAGAACCTCACCACCGTCCTCGGCACCCTCAACGACCGTGAGGACGGCTTCGACGACCTCGTCGTCACGCTGCGGTCCCTCGTCACCGGCTTCAACGGCGACCGCAAGCCCCTCGGCGAGGCGGTCGAGGCCATGGGCGAGCTGACCACCGCCACCGCGGGACTCCTCGAGGACGGGCGCGCCCCCCTCCAGCGGGACATCCGCGAACTGGGCCGGCTCTCCACGGGGCTCGGCGAACACACCGGGCAGATCGAGGACTTCCTCGAACGCAGCCCCGCCAAGATGACCGCCCTGGCCCGCCTGTCGTCCTACGGATCGTGGTTCAACCTCTACCTCTGCGAGGCACGGGTGAGCGGAGTGACCACCTCCGACGGCTCGGAACCGCCGACCGGCATCGCGCTGACCGAACCGAGGTGCCGCGGATGAGACCCTTCACACGGGGCGAACGGGCCGAGCGGCCCCGGCGCCCGCGCATCAAGCCGGTCAAGGAACGCAACCCGGTCGCCGTCGGCGTCGTCGGACTGGCCGCCCTCGCCCTCCTCGCCGCCCTCGTCTACCGCGTCGACCGGCTGCCGTTCGGCGGCGGCACGCAGTACAGCGCCGACTTCTCCGAGGCCGCCGGCCTCGACGAGGGCGACGAGGTGCGCATCGCCGGCGTCAAGGCGGGCCGGGTCACCGGCGTCGCTCTCGACGGCGCCAGGGTGAAGGTCACCTTCGAGGTCGAGGACGCCTGGATCGGCGACCGGACGACCGCCGCCATCGCCATCAAGACCCTCCTCGGCGACAAGTACCTGGCCCTCGACCCGCTCGGCTCCCGCCGGCAGGACCCCGGCACCCGCATCCCGCTGACCCGCACCACCTCCCCCTACGACGTGACACAGGCGTTCCAGGACCTCGGCTCCACCGTCGGGGACATCGACACCCGGCGGCTCGCGGAGAGCTTCGAGACCATCTCCGACACCTTCGAGAACTCCCCGCCCCATGTGCGCAACGCCGCCGACGGCCTGTCCGCCCTGTCGAAGTCCGTCTCCAAGCGTGACGCGGAACTCTCCGAACTCCTCAAGGGCAGCGCCCGGTTCACCAAGACCCTGGAGAACCACAAGTCCAGCTTCGAGACCCTCCTGGAGGACGGCGGCTCGCTGCTCGGCGAACTCCGCGACCGCCGCAAGTCCATCCGCGCCCTGCTCAAGGGCAGCCGGGAACTCGGCAGGGAACTCGGCGGCCTCGTCGAGGACAACGAGAAGGAGCTCGGCCCGACCCTCAAGGCCCTCGGCCGGGTCACCGGCGTCCTGGAGAAGAACAACACCCAGCTCGGCAAGACCCTCGCACTGGTCGGCCCGTACTACCGCCTCGTCAACAACACCCTCGGCAACGGCCGCTGGTTCGACAGCTACCTGTGCGGCGTGGTGCCCCGCGACTACCTGCCCGAGACGTCCCTGCCCGACACCGGCTGCGTACCGCCGGAACAGACGGCGGCCAAGGGGAGCGGTGAGCGATGAGCAGACGCGGAAGAGTCCTCACCGGTGTGCTCGTCCTCGTGGTGCTCGTCACCGCCGGCCTGACCACCGCCCGGGTCCTTGACTCCGACGGCACCCGGATCACCGCCTACTTCGACCGCGCCGTCGGCGTCTACGCCGGGTCCGACCTGCGCATCCTCGGTGTGCGGGTCGGCGAGGTCGAGTCGGTGCGGCCGCGGGGCACCACGGTACGCGTCGGCCTCCTCCTGGACGAGGGCGTCAAGGTCCCCGAGGGCGCGCGGGCCGTCGTCGTCGCGGGGAGCATCGTCGCCGACCGCTATGTGCAGCTCACCCCCGCCTACAGCTCGGGCCCCGCCCTCGCCGAGGGCGCCGTCCTGCCGGCCGCGCGCAACCGCACGCCCGTGGAGATCGACCAGCTCTACGCGTCGATCACCGAACTCGGCGAGACCCTGGGCCCGGACGGCGCCAACGCCGACGGCGCCCTGTCCGACCTGCTGAGCACCGGCGCCGCCAACCTCGACGGCAACGGCGAGGCCATCGGCGAGACCGTCGAGGAGTTCGGCAAGGCGGCCAAGACCCTGGACGGCAGCAGCGGCGACCTGTTCGGCACGCTGCGCAGGCTCCAGACCTTCACCACCATGCTGAAGGAGAAGGACACCGACGTGCGCACCGCGCAGGAACGCCTGGACGAGGTCGTCGGCTTCTTCGCCGACAACAAGGACGACCTCGCCGGTGCGCTGAAGGAACTCGGCAAGGCCCTCGGCCAGGTCAAGACGTTCGTCGAGGACAACCGGGGCGAGCTCGCCGAGAACGTCGACCGGCTCGTGCCGCTCACCCGGACCCTCGTCGAACAGCGGGCCTCGCTCGCCGAGGCGCTGGACGTGGCGCCGCTGGCCACGGGCAACCTGGTGCAGGCCTACAACCCCGACAGCCGCACCCTGGACGGCCGCGCCAACCTCAACGAGATCAGCATGGGCGGCCCCCTGCTGCCGCTGCCCGCCACGGGCGGCTCCGCCACCGGGAAGGGGGAGCGGTGAAGCGCGGCACGGAACGATCCGGACGGCGCCGCGGGTCGGTGCGGCGCTCCCTGCTCACCACGGGCGGCGCGGCCGGCCTCACGGTGGGCGGGCTGCTCGCCCTCGGCCTCGGCTTCACCCTGGCCCTCGGCGCGGTCACCGTCGACCTGCCGCGCTTCGACGGCATCGAGGACCTGCCGCTGCCCGGCGGCGCCGACCTCGGCGACCACCCCTACACCGTCACCGCCGAACTCCAGGACGTGCTCAGCCTGGTCCCGCACTCCGCGGTGAAGGTCAACGACGTCGCCGTCGGCCGGGTCACCGCGGTCGAACTGGGCCGCGACGACTGGTCGGCCCGCGTCACCATGAGGATCAACGGTGAGGTGCGCCTCCCCGCGGACGCCACCGCCCGGCTCGAACAGTCCAGCCTGCTGGGGGAGAAGTACGTCCAGCTCGTCGCGCCCGGCCGCGGGTCCGCGGCCGGGCGGCTGGAGGACGGGGCCGTCATCCCGGTCTCCCGCACCAGCCGCAACACCGAGGTCGAGGAGGTGTTCGGCGCGCTGTCCCTGCTCCTCAACGGCGGCGGGGTCAACCAGCTCAAGACCATCACCCGGGAACTCAACGCGGCGCTCGGCGGCCGCGAACCTCAGGTCCGCTCCACGCTGAAGCGGGTCGACACCCTGGTGACCGACCTCGACGACCACCGGGGCGACATCACCGACGCCCTGGACGCCGTCAACCGGCTCTCCACGACCCTCGCCCACCGCAAGGACGACGTCGGCACCGTGCTCACCGATCTCTCGCCCGGACTGAAGACCCTGGAGAAGCAGCGCGGCTCCCTGCTGACCATGCTGCGGTCCCTCGACACGCTCTCCGGCGTGGCCGTCTCCACCATCGACGCGAGCAAGGACGACATGATCGCCGACCTCAAGGCCATCGCGCCGGTCCTGAAGTCGCTCGCGGACGCGGGCACGGACCTGCCCGACTCGCTCGAAGTGCTGCTAACGTACCCGTTCACCGACGAGGTGATGCGGGGCGTGAAGGGCGACTACCTCAACGTGTACCTGAACATGGCCGCCGCGCCCGGCACCCAGGTGATCCCGCCGCTGGTGCCGCGGGGCACGCCGTCCCCGTCCGCCCCGGCGGACGGCGGTACGGCGGCGCGCGGAAGCGACGGAGGGGAGTCCGCCCCGCCGTCCGGAACCCCCTCGCGGCAGCCGTCCCCCGATGACTCGTCGCCGCTGCCCCTGCCCTCCGTCACGGACACCGGCACGGCCACCGGCCCGGCGGCCACGCGGGGAGGCGAGACGGGATGATCACCCTCGCCGTACGGCTGAAGAACCTCGCCTTCCTCCTCGTCGCCGTCCTCGCCCTCTCCTACCTCGGCATCCGCTACGCCGACCTCGGCCGGTACGTCGGCGTCGCCGACTACTACACCGTCGACGTACGACTCCCGCGCACCGGCGGCCTGTTCACCCACTCCGACGTCACCTACCGGGGCGTCTCCGTGGGACGCGTCGGCCCGATCGGCCTCACCGCCGACGGGGTCGTCGCCGAACTGCGCATCAAGAAGTCCGCCCCGCGCATCCCCGCCGACACCCGGGCCGTGGTCGCCGGGCTCTCCGCCGTGGGCGAGCAGTACATCGACCTGCGGCCCGAGAGCGACGGCGGCCCCTACCTCGCCGACGGGACCCGTATCGAGCAGGCCGACACCGAGGTGCCCGCTCCCGTCACCGACGTGCTCAGCAGCGTCGACGACCTCGTCGGCTCCGTACCGCTCGACGATCTGCGCACGGTCGTGGACGAGTTCGGCAAGGCCTTCGAGGGCCACGGCGACGACCTCCAGGTCCTGATCGACAGCGGCGGCGACTTCGTGGAGGCCGCCGACCGCGCCCTGCCGTCCACCAGCCGGCTCATCACCGACGGCGAGACCGTCCTGCGCACCCAGGCCGAGGAGGGCGAGGCCATCCGCGGCTTCGCCGTCGGGGCGAAGGAACTGGCCCGCACCCTCAAGGGCTCCGACGCGGACCTGCGCCGGCTGCTCGCCGTCACCCCCGAGGCCGCCACCCAGGTCAGCGGCCTGCTGCGGGACCTCGACCCGAGCCTCGGCGTCGTCCTCGCCAATCTGCTCACCACCTCCGAGATCGCCGTCACCCGGCAGCGTGGTCTGGAGGAGCTCCTGGTGAAGTACCCGGCGGCCGTGTCCGTCGGGGCCACCGCCGTCGACGGAGGGAAGCTGAACTTCGGCATGGCCGTCACCTTCTTCAACCCCCTGCCCTGCACGGCCGGATACGGCGCCACGCGCTACCGCAACGGGCTCGACCTCGGCACCGCGCCCGCCCTCAACACCGGCGCGGCCTGCACCGCCTCCGCCGCGGGCGGGTCCAACGTGCGCGGCTCGGCCAACTCCCCGAAGGGCGGCGCGGTGCCCGAGCCGGCCAGACCCGGGACCCTGCCCTCCGGCAGCGGTGGGGCACGGACCGCGGGACCGGCCGCACTGCCCGGCGCGCTCGCCCTGCCCGGCCAGGCGGGCGAGGCGCCCGCGGACATGGCGGGACTCCTCGCCCCGGCGGACGGGGGCACGCGATGAGGACGAGGAGGTCCAGGATCCTCACCGCCGTGGCACTCGCCCTGGCGGCCGGCTTCTGCGGCACCGGCGCGTGGACGTACGCGCAGGCGCGCACCGACGACGCGCTCGCGTACGGCAGGGAGCGCGACCGGGCGCTCGCCGACGGGCGGGCGGGCGTCGCCGTGCTGACCACGCTCGACGCCGCCACCCGGCAGCGGGCGGAGAAGGGCATCCTGGCCTGGCGCGAGGTCTCCACCGGGCCCCTGCGCGAGGAGCTGGGCCGCACGGAGGCGAAGGCGGGCGCCTCGGCGCGCGGCACGGTCACCGAGGCCGCCGTCACCGCGCTCGACACACGGGCCGGCACGGCCAAGCTCATCGCCACCGTCCGCGTCGAGGTCACCCCCGCCGGGGCGAGGAAGCCGGCCACCGACCGCAAACGCCTGGAGGCGGTGCTGGCCCGCACGGGCGAGGGGGAGTGGAAGGTGCGGGCGGTGAGCGCCGTACCGCTCACGGGACAGCGGGAGGACGGGACCCGATGACACCACCACGCCTCCTGCGCGGGGCCGGCACCCGCAAGGACACCCCCTCGGAAGCGCTCCCCGCGCCGGGCCCGGACTCCGGTCCGGGGCACACGGACACGTCCACCGTCGCAGGAGCGCCTGCCGGCGGGGCCTCCGGGGGCTCCGCGGATCAGCCCGATGCCGACGCCGACGAGGGTGACGGCGTCGGCGTGCCGGGGCGGTGGGGCCGGGGCGGGCGGCTGCGGGGAGTCCTCCTCGGCGGGTTGGCTGCCCTGTTGGTGGCCGGGGGGTGCGGGTTTCTGTACGGGGCCCATCAGTTGGAGTCGGACGGGGCGGCGCGCAACCGCGCGCTGACGGACACCGAGGCCACCGACCGCGTGGCCGGCGAGGTCGGCAACGCCCTCGCCCGTGTCTTCTCCTACACACCCGACGGCACCGCGGCCGCCGAGCGCTCCGCGCGCACCGTCCTCGGCGGCCGCGCCGCCCGTCAGTACCAGGACCTCTTCGGCCAGGTCCGCGACGACCTCACCGAACAGCGGGTCACCCTGAGCACCCGGGCCGTTCGCACCGGGGTCATCGAACTCGACGGCGACCGCGCGCGCCTGCTGGTCTTCCTCGACCAGACCTCCCGCCGCGGCGACGACGCGGCCACCACCGCGGCCGCCCAGCTCACCGTCACCGCCCGGCTCGAGAACGACCGGTGGCTGATCGTCGACCTCAAGGCCCGCTAGCGCATGCGCGGGAGACTGGAGCACCCCATGACACGCGCGGCCCGCGTCCGCACCGCACTCCGCACCCGGCCCCTGCCGGCCCTGCTCCTCGTCCTCGCCCTCGCCGCGGGCGGCTGCGCGGCCTGGACGGGGTACGACTGGTACCGCGCGGCCCACGACGACCGGACCGCCTACGCCGCGCAGCGGGACGCGGCGCTCGCCGCGGGGGAGCAGGCCGTACAGAACCTCAACACGCTCGACCACCGCGACCTGAGCCAGGGCCTCGACCTGTGGGAGTCGTCGACCACCGGCGAACTGCACGATCAACTCGCGTCGGGCCGAACAGAGTTCGCCGAGCAGGTGAAGACGGCGAAGACGGTCACCACGGCCCGGGTGCTGTCGGGTGCCGTCACCGAACTCGACGACCGCGCGGGCCGCGCCCGGGTGCTGGTCGCCCTGCGCGTCACGGTCAAGGCGTCCGACGGCGCGAAGACGGACAAGGACAGCCGCATGCTCGGCGAACTCACCCGTACCGGGGGCCGGTGGAAGCTGAGCGCCCTGGGACAGGCCCCCGTGGGCGGCGCGCCGGCCGGCTGACCCGGTCCCGTACCCGCGCCGGCCGCCGCACCGAGAGGACAGCACGATGTCGACGACCCGTCACCACATTAACCGCCAGCGGCGCCGCCAGGCCCGCGAGACCCGGCCACCCGCCTCCGCCGGGACCCCGGAGGGCGCCGGAAGCCGGATCGCCGTGAAGGAGCCGGCGGACCGGCCCGAGGACCGGACCACTGACCGGACCGAGGACCGGACCAAGGACCGGACCGAGGACCGGCAGGCGGACCGCACCGAGGACCGGGCCAAGACCGCCGGCCCCCGGTCCCGCCGCCCGGTGGGCCTCGTCGTGCTCTGCGTGCTCACCGTGCTCCTCGGCGGCTTCGCCGGCTGGGCGCACGCGAAGGCCCAGTCGCTCCGGGACGACCCCGCGCGGCGCAACACCGCCCTGACCGACCTCGCCCGCACCAGCGAGATCAAGGGCCAGACCGCCAAGGCCGTCGAATCGCTCTTCTCCTACGACCACGCCGACCCCGGCGCCTTCGACAAGGCCGCGCGCGAGCTGCTCACGGGGAAGGCCGTCGGTCAGCACCGCACCCTGCTCGCCGACGTCCGCGAGCGGGCCGGCGAGCAGAAGGCGGTGATCACCACCTCGGTCACCGAGAGCGCGGTCGAACGCATCGACGGAGACCGGGCCCGGGTCCTCGTCTACGCCGACCAGAGCAGCGTCGCCACCGCCGGCGGGAGCAAGAAGGCCGCGGACGACGAGGGCGTGTACGCGGGCGCCATGCTCGCCGTCGACGTCGTCCGGCGCGACGGACGGTGGCTCGTCTCCGGCATCGACACCTTCGGCCGCTGAGGGCCGGACGACCGACGGACCCCCCCCGACGGGCGCACCCGCCCCGGCATCCGACAGGAGTGACAGCCATGCCCGTACGCCGCGCACGACGCCCCCGCACCGGCCGTACCCGCAAGGGACTGCGGACGACCGCCGTCACCGTGGCGGCCATGGCGGCCCTGACCGCCTCCCGGGCGCCCGGACTCGTCGAGGACGTGCGGGACGCCCATGCCGCGCCGCCCGCCGACGACGCACGCGGGACGGCCGCCGGCGGCGCCCACGCCGAGCCCGGCCCCCCGGGTGACGGGTCCTACCACACCGAACTCCCGCCCCTGAGCACGCCGGACGTCGCCTCGGCCGCCCCGGCGCTCGTGCGCGACCTCCGTTCCCAGTCCGGCATCCCGGCCACCGTGCTGCGCGCCTACCGCGCCGCCGAGGCCTCCGTCGGCCGTACCGATCCGGGCTGCCGGCTGCCCTGGGAGCTGCTCGCGGCGATCGGCAAGGTCGAGTCCGGCCAGGCGCGCGGCGGCGCGGTCGACCGGAACGGCACCACCCTGGGCAGGATCACCGGACCCCCGCTCGACGGCAGGGGCTTCGCCCTCATCCGGGACACGGACGGGGGCGTCCACGACGGAGACACGGTCTACGACCGCGCGGTGGGGCCGATGCAGTTCCTGCCGTCCACCTGGGCCCGCTGGGGCGCGGACGGCAACAGCGACGGCCGCGCCGACCCGAACAACGTCTTCGACGCGGCCCTGGCGGCCGGGCACTACCTGTGCGCGGGCGACCGGGACCTGGGCCGGGCCGCGGACCTGGACCGGGCGGTCCTCAGCTACAACCACTCCGGGGCCTACCTGCGGCTGGTCCGGTACTGGCTGACGTTCTACCGCGAGGGCGTGCACACCGTCCCCGACGGCAAGGGCGTCATCCCCCGCAGCCCCGGCGCGGGCGGCGACACTCCGGCGACGGAACCTGCGGACGGGGACGGCGGGGGCAAGGGCGGCGGAGGCATCGTCATCGGTCCGGACCCGAGCACCCCGGGCACTCCCGCACCGTCCCCGCGCCCGTCCTCGCCCACCCCCGAGCCCTCCGCCACCTCTCCGGGCCCCGGCACCTCGCCGACGCCGTCCCCGACGGGCCAGGAGCCCTCGGAGCCGCCCGCCGAGACCCCCACCGGAACGCCGTCTCCGTCGCCCGACCCGACCGACCCGAGCCCCTCGCCCACCGAACCGGACGACTGCGTCACCGAGTCCGGGTCACCGACCCCCGAGCCCACCGCCTCCCCGACCGCGCCGCCCTGCCCGTCCCCGTCGGCCGATTCCGGAGGGGAGTGAGGAAGCCGGAAGAGGGGCTGCGCGGGCCATTGACGCGCACGTGGTTCGATTCTACGGTCCCGTTCGAACTTGCGATCGCCGTTCGGCATTCCGAACGCACCGTCACCCCCGCCGCAAGGAGAACCCCGTATGAGCCGCACCCTCCGAAAGCGCACCGCGCTCCTCGCGCTGCCCACCGCCGCGCTCCTCGCCCTCATGCCGACCGCCGCGTCCGCGTACCCCAACCCCGGCCGCGTCACCGGGTCCGTCGTCACGCACGACCCGTCGATGATCCGGACCTCCTCCGGGCAGTACCTCCTCTACGCGACCGGCGGCGGCATCAGCAACAAGACCTCCGGCGACCGCGTCGCCTTCTCCGCCGGCGCCGACGCGTTCTCCTCGCGCCCCAGCTGGTGGCGCACCTACTCCTCGGTGCCGGAGGCCTGGGCGCCGGACATCTCGTACCACGGCGGCAAGTACCTGATGTACTACTCCGTCTCCTCCTTCGGCTCCAACACCTCCGCCATCGGGCTCGCCGGCTCGACGACCGGACAGCCGGGCAGCTGGAGCGACTACGGCATCGTCTACACCTCCAGCTCCTCCAGCGACTACAACGCCATCGACCCCAACCTCTTCGTGGACGACGACGGCAAGTGGTGGCTGTCCTTCGGCAGTTGGTGGACCGGCATCAAGATGATCCGGATCGACCCGTCCACCGGGAAGCAGCTCTCCTCCGACACCACCCGCCGCTCCCTCGCCTCCCGCCCCTCCGGGACGAAGGCCGTCGAGGCGCCGTTCGTGGTCAAGCGCAACGGCTACTACTACCTCTTCGCCTCGTACGACACCTGCTGCGCGGGCACCGGCTCCACCTACAAGGTCAAGGTCGGCCGCGCCACCGCCGTCACCGGGCCGTACCGCGACAAGAACGGCGTCGCCATGACGAACAACGGCGGCACACCCGTGCTCGAGTCGCACGGCAGCGTCATCGGACCCGGCGGCCAGTCGATCATGAACGACGTCGACGGGGACCTGATCGTCTACCACTACTACGACGGCAACGACAACGGCACGCCCAAGCTCGGCGTCAACCTCCTGAACTGGAGCAGCGGATGGCCCGTCGCCTACTGACCCTCCTCGCCGGCCTGCGGCAGTGGAGGCTGAACCCGGCCTGGCCGCCGTGCCTCATCCCATCCCCGCCGCGTTGGGCCAGCTCTGGCTGTGGGGCCATCCCGCGGCCGGGACGGGCGCCGGTCCCGGCTCCGTGGTCCCGCGCACCTGGGCCGCCGTGAGCCCGCCCCGGGCCGGCACCCCCGGCGGGGTGGGCCCGGGCATCGCCGCGGCGGGCGGCGGCTGGATGACGGGAGCCACCGGAGCGGCCATCGGCACCGGGGCCGCCATCGGCGCCGGGGCGGCCACCGGCGCGGCGGGGGCCATGGCGGCGGGACCCATCGGCGCGGCGGGAGTCATGGCCGCCACGGGAGCCAGGGACTGGGGCAACGGCTCCGGCTGGGGCACCGGCTGCGGCACCGCGGCCGGGGCCGCCGCCGGGAGCGGCATGCCGGCGCCGGCGCCCGGAGCGGCGGCGAGCCCCGGAACGCCGGCGCCGACGGCCTGGGCGGCGAGGCCCGGCATGCCGGCCCCGTTGGTCCGGCTCACCAGGCGGTCCACCGCCGGCGTGCCCGAGCTGTAGCCGGTCCCGGTGGCCTGCTCGGGCCCGGCGGCTCCCCTCCTGGACGTCCCGTAGAGCACCTGTTCCAGGCCGGTCACCAGGCGGCGCACGTCCACCTGGGGGCGTACCACCAGACGCAGGAAGCGGCTGGACGAGCCGATCTTGTTGCCGCACTCACGGACCAGGATCCGGTGCTCGGTGAGCATCCGGTCCCGGACCACGGTGCCCTCGGCGCCCACGGGGAGGCGCACGAAGAGGAAGTTGCCCTGGGAGGGGTAGACCGTCAGGCCGGGCAGCGCGGAGAGCTGGCCGGACATGTCCATCCGGTCGCGGCGCACCTGGTGCAGGCTCTGGGCGTACTCGGCGCCGTGCTCCTTCAGCATGAACACCACGTGCTCGGCGAAGGAGTTGAGGTTCCACTTCGGCAGCATCGAGCGCACCTTCCCGGCGAGCGCCGGGTTGGCGACCAGATAGCCGAAACGGATGCCGTGCAGCCCGAAGTTCTTGCCGAGGCTGCGCAGTACGACGACGTTGGGCCGCAGCATCGCCTCCTGCACCACGCTCGGTTCGTTCTCCGCGTCGGCGAACTCCAGGAAGGACTCGTCGATCACCACCAGGTCCAGGTCGGCCATGGCGTCCATGAACTGCACGACGGCGTGTCTGTGGAGGAAGCCGCCGTCGGGGTTGTTGGGGTTGCAGATCACCGCGACCCGGGTGCCCCGGGCGCGGATGAACTCCGCGTACTGGGCGAGGTCGAGGGCGAAGCCGCTGGACTCCTGGAGCGGGAACATGTCGACCCGCTTGCCGGTCTCCATGGGCTGGTCGGTCCAGCGGCCGAAGGTGGGGACGGGGACGGCGAGGGACTCGCGGACGAGGAGGTGGTCGATCCAGGTGATCAGCTCGGTCGATCCGTTGCCCATCGCCACGCACTGCGGCGGCAGCCGGAGCAGGCTGCACAGCTCGGCCGTGATGGTGTCGGCGCTGCTGGGGTAGTACGTGATGATGTCGCGCAGCCGGACCGCCATGTCCTCGAACATGGCGGGGGTGGGGAAGTAGGGGTTGCAGGGGATGCAGAAGTCCACCGGCCCGGCCCCGTCGCTCTCCCGTGTCAGCGCCGCCATCGACGGGCTGTGCGCCGCGGTGCTGCGGAACAACGAGGTGACGTTGTCGGCCAAGGGAGGACCTCCGTGTGCGGCGGGCCCGCCGGGGACGTGACGGGCCCGTCATGCGTGGGGTGGCCCGCGCGGGGGAGCACGGGCCACCCCTCAGTACGGAGCGGGGCTCACGGCCGTTCAGCTCATGTGAGGAAAATGTGACGGCCGGGGCGCGCGGGGGCTCACGCCCCGAACGAGTGCACGGTCGTCGTCCGGTACGTCTGCCCCGGCCGCAGCACGGTCGACGGGAACGACGGCCGGTTCGGCGAGTCCGGGAAGTGCTGGGTCTCCAGGCACAGCCCGTCGCCCTGCCGGTAGACCCGGCCGCCGCTGCCGACGAGGGTGCCGTCGAGGAAGTTGCCGGAGTAGAACTGCAGGCCCGGCTCGTTCGTCGCGATCCTCAGGGTGCGGCCGGAGGACGGATCACGCAGCAGCGCGACCTGCTCGGGACGGCTGGTGACGCCCTTGTCGAGCACCCAGTTGTGGTCGAAGCCCTGCCCGTACAGCACCTGCTGGTGGGCGGTGCGGATGTCCCGGCCGACCGGCTTGGCCCGGCGGAAGTCGAAGGGGGTGGCCGCGACGCGCGCCAGTTCGCCCGTGGGGATCAGCCCCGGGTCGACCGGCGTGTAGCGGGAGGCGGCGATGGACAGCTCGTGGTCGTAGACGGAGCCGCTGCCCTCGCCGGCGAGGTTCCAGTAGACGTGGCTGGTGAGGTTGACGACGGTGGCCCGGTCGGTGGTCGCCTCGTAGTCGACGCGCCAGCCGCCGTTCCGGGTGAGGGTGTAGGTGACCTTCGTGCGCAGCGTGCCCGGGTAGCCCATCTCGCCGTCGACGGAGGTGTAGTACAGGTGGAGGCCGACGTCGGAGCCCCGGGTGAACGGCTCGACGTCCCAGACCCGCTTGTCGAAGCCCTGGGAGCCGCCGTGCAGGCTGTTCTCGCCGTCGTTGACGGAGAGCTGGTACGGCGTGCCGTCGAGGGTGAAGCGCCCCTTGCCGACACGGTTGCCGTAGCGGCCGATCAGGGCGCCGAAGTACGGGCTGGAGGCGACGTACTCCTCGACGGTGCCGAAGCCGAGGGAGACGTTGGCGTACCGGCCGCGGCGGTCGGGGATCTCCAGGGACTGGACGACGCCCCCGTAGGAGAGCACCTTCATCCTGGTGCCGCCGTTCGCCAGCGACCAGCTGTGCACCTTGGTGCCGTCGGCGAGCCTGCCGAAGAGCGACCTCACCGGCTTCCCCGGGCCGTGCGCGGCGTGCGCCGTACCGCCGAGGGCGGTGGCGGCGGCACCGGCCGCCGCGGCTCCCGCGATGACCGTGCGTCTGTTCAGTTCCATGTGCGGCTCCCCAAATGGAAAGGGCCCCGCCTTCCGGCGGGGCCCGAGCTGACTTACGAACCGGACTTGCGCTTGTTCCACACGTCGAAGCCGACCGCGGCCAGCAGGGCGAGGCCCTTGATGACCTGCTGCCAGTCGGTGCCGACGCTCAGGAGGTTCATGCCGTTGTTCAGCACGCCGAGGACGAGACCGCCGATGATCGCGCCGAGCACGGTGCCGACACCGCCGCTCATGGACGCGCCGCCGATGAACGCCGAGGCGATCGCCTCGAGTTCGTAGTTCAGGCCCGCCTTCGGAGACGCCGCGTTCAGACGGGCGGCGATCGCCAGACCCGCCAGGGCCGCGAGCACGCCCATGTTCAGGAAGACCAGGAAGGTGACCTTCTTGTCCTTCACACCGGACAGCTTCGCCGCCGGCAGGTTGCCGCCGATCGCGTAGATGTGCCGGCCGAAGACCGCGTTCCGCATGAGGTAGCCGTAGCCGACCACCAGCGCGCCCAGGATCAGCAGGATGATCGGGGCGCCCTTGTAGCTGGCGAGCAGCAGGGTGACCGTGAGGAGCGCGGCGGCGATGGCGACGAGCTTCAGCAGGAAGAGGTTGAACGGCACCACGTCCAGCGCGAACTCCTGCTGGCGCTTGCGGTCGCGCAGCTCCTGGAGGATCACGAAGGCGACCATCGCGAAGCCCAGCAGCAGGGTGATGTTGTGGTAGTTCGTCTCCGGGCCGGCCTCGGGCAGGAAGCCGTTGCCCATCTTCTGCAGACCGTTCGGGAACGGGCCGAGGGTCTGGCCCTCCAGGAGGATCTCCGTCACCCCGCGGAAGACCAGCATGCCGGCCAGGGTGACGATGAACGACGGTATGCCGAGATAGGCGATGAAGAAGCCCTGCGCCGCGCCCGCGACGGCGCCGGCCAGCAGGCACAGCACCACGGCGAGCGGCCAGGGTATGTCGTGCTGCACCGTCAGCACGGCCGCGAACGCGCCGACGAACGCGGTGAGCGAGCCGACCGACAGGTCGATGTGGCCCGCGATGATCACCAGCATCATGCCGATCGCGAGGATCAGGATGTAGCTGTTCTGCAGGACCAGGTTGGAGACGTTGCGCGGCAGCAGCAGGTCGCCTTCGGTCCACACGGCGAACAGCGCCACGATCAGGCCGAGGGCGAGCAGCATGCCGTACTGGCGCATGTTGCGGCGCAGGCCGTCCAGCACCAGGTGGAGCAGGCCCCCGCCCGCGGCCGATCCGGTGCCGCCCGGCGGCGCCGGGGCCGGGCTCTTGGCGGTCACATCCGTGCTCATCGGGTTACCTCTTTGTCCTTCGTCATCTGGCGCATCAGCGATTCCTGCGAGGCCTCGGCCCGCGAGAACTCACCCGTGAGCCGCCCGGCGGCCATGGTGTAGATGCGGTCGCACATGCCGAGCAGCTCCGGCAGCTCGGAGGAGATGAAGACGACCGCCTTGCCCTCGGCGGCCAGCTTGTCGATGACCGTGTAGATCTCGTACTTGGCGCCGACGTCGATGCCGCGGGTCGGCTCGTCGAGGATCAGCACGTCCGGACCGGCGAAGATCCACTTGCTGAGGACGACCTTCTGCTGGTTGCCGCCGGACAGCTTGCCCACCGGCTCGAACACCGTCGGGGCCTTGATGTTCATCGACTTCCGGTAGCGCTCGGAGACCTGCCGTTCCTCGTGCTCGTCGACGACGCCCCGCTTGGCGACCTTGCCGAGGGCGGTCAGCGAGATGTTCCGGTTGATGGTGTCGAGCAGGTTGAGGCCGTAGTGCTTGCGGTCCTCGGTGACGTACGCGATGCCGTGGCCGACCGCCTCGGGGACGGTCTTCGTACGGATCTCCCGGCCGTCCTTCAGGACGGTGCCGGCCGCGTGCCGCCCGTAGGCCCGGCCGAAGACGCTCATCGCCAGCTCGGTGCGGCCGGCGCCCATCAGGCCCGCGATACCGACGATCTCACCGCGCCGCACGCTGATCGACACGTCGTCGACGACCTTGCGCTGCTGGTCGATCGGGTGGTGCACGGTCCAGTTGCGGATCTCCAGCGCGGGGGCCTTGCCCTCCTCCGGCTGGTGCGGGGTGCGTTCGGGGAAGCGGTGGTCGAGGTCGCGGCCGACCATGCCGCTGATGATCCGGTCCTCGGTGGTCTCCGGGGCCTTCACGTCGAGCGTCTCGATCGACTGGCCGTCCCGGATGATCGTCACCGAGTCGGCGACCTTGCGGATCTCGTTCAGCTTGTGGGAGATGATGATCGAGGTGATGCCCTGCTTCTTCAACTCCAGGATGAGATCCAGGAGTTTGTCGCTGTCCTCGTCGTTCAGGGCCGCGGTCGGCTCGTCGAGGATGAGCAGCTTCACCTTCTTGGAGAGCGCCTTGGCGATCTCCACGAGCTGCTGCTTGCCCACGCCGATGTCGGCGACGCGGGTCTCCGGGTGGTCGCTGAGACCGACCCGGCGCAGCAGCTCGCTGGCGTGCCGCAGGGTCTCGTTCCAGTTGATCAGCCCGCGGGTGGCGTGCTCGTTGCCGAGGAAGATGTTCTCCGCGAGGGACAGGAACGGCACCAGCGCCAGCTCCTGGTGGATGATCACGATGCCGTGCTGTTCGCTCGCCCGGATGTCCTTGAACCGGCAGGGCTCCCCCTCGAAGAGGATCTCGCCCTCGTAGCTGCCGTGCGGATGGACGCCGGAGAGCACCTTCATCAGGGTGGACTTCCCGGCGCCGTTCTCGCCGCAGATGGCGTGGACCTCGCCCTGCCGGACGGTCAGCGTGACGTCCGACAGCGCCTTGACGCCGGGAAAGGTCTTGACGATCGAGCGCATTTCCAGGACGGGTCCCGCCATGGTCGTGCCTTCCAATCAGTGTGGGCCGGCGGTTACTTGAGGTCGCTTTCCTTGATGTAGCCGGAGTCGACGACCTCCGCCTGGTAGTTGGCCTTGTCGACCGCGACCGGCTCCAGCAGGTAGGCCGGCACGACCTTCGCCCCGTTGTCGTAGGTCTTGGTGTCGTTGGTCTCGGGCTTCTTGTCGTTGAGCAGCGCGTCCACCATGTTGGTGGCCACCTTGGCGAGCTCGCGGGTGTCCTTGTAGACGGTCATCGACTGCTGGTCGTCGATGATCGACTTCACCGAGGCGACCTCGGCGTCCTGGCCGGTGACGACCGGCAGCGGCTTGTCCTTGGAGCCGTAGCCGTCGGACTTCAGCGCCGAGATGATGCCGATGGAGATGCCGTCGTACGGCGAGAGCACCGCGTCGACCCGGCCGCTCTTGTAGGACTTGGTGAGGATGTCGTCCATGCGGCGCTGCGCGGTGGCGCCGTCCCAGCGGAGCGTGGTGACCTGGGTCAGCTCCGTCTGGCCGGACTTGACGACGAGCTGCTTCTTGTCGATGTACGGCTGCAGGACGTTCATCGCGCCCTGGAAGAAGTAGCGGGTGTTGTTGTCGTCGTTGGAGCCGGCGAACAGCTCGAGGTTGAAGGGGCCCTTCTCGCCGCCGTCCTTCAGGCCGAGCTTCTCGACGATGTAGGTGCCCTGGAGCTCGCCGACCTTCTCGTTGTCGAAGGAGGCGTAGTAGTCGACGTTCTCGGTGCCGAGGATGAGCCGGTCGTAGGAGATCACCGGGATGTCCGCGTCGGCGGCCTGCTGGAGCACGTTGTTCAGCGACTTGTTGTCGATGGCCGCCACGATCAGCGCGTCCACGCCCTGCGTGATCATGTTCTCGATCTGCGAGACCTGCTGGTCGGGCTCGTCCTCGCCGAAGACCAGCTTGGTCTTGAAGCCCTTGGCCTTCAGGTTCTGCACGACGTTGTTGCCGTCGGCGATCCAGCGCTCGGAGGACTTCGTCGGCATCGCGATGCCGACGGTGGCCCCCTTGGAGCTGCCCTTGTCCTCCTCGCTGCCGCCCTCGCTGTTCTGGCCGCAGGCGGTCAGGGTCAGGGCGAGGGAGGCGGCCGAGGCGACGGCGGCGAGTGCGGCTCTGCGATTACGCATGATCATCATCCTTGATGTGTGTGCGGGGTCGGCCTGGGCGAGCGACGGTGTTTCCGGGGAGCCCGAGACGAGGTGTGTGCGATTGTGCGCGGCTGTGTCTACTTCTGTGAAGCCGAGTTTCCGGAACGTTATGACGAGGCGTCGAACCGGTTCAGATCGCCCGGAAGCCGCGAACCGAGCGGTGCCATGTCGCCGTCCGCGCCGTGGCGGGCCAGCAGATCGAGGGCGAGCCGGCCGCGCCGCACACGCTCCTTCGCGGTCGCCAGGGTCAGCTCCCGCATGTGGTGCCCGTACGGATAGATCCCGGGCGCCTTGGCCAGGCCGAACTTCAGATACAACGGGGCGCCGCGCCGGATGAGTTCGGCGACCTCGTACATCCGCACATAGCCGCCGAGGTCGTCGGGCGCCTCGATGTACATGTCCATCGGAGTGGCCGAAACCCGTCGTATCTCGGTGAGATGGGCGAGCGTCAGATCGCTGGGCACGTTGATCGAGTCGGCGCCGAGCCGCTCGTAGACCGCGTACGCGGCCGGGTTGACCGGTCCGACGAGCGCGGAGACCTTCAGCGTGGTGTCGGCCGGGAGCAGCCCGGCCGCACGCGCCCGGTGCAGCGTCCACAGCACGCCCTCGTCGGCGACGAGCAGGCACTTGACGCCCAGCTCCGTCGCCCGGACGGCGTCCTCGACACAGCCGGCGACCGCGTCGTGGCCCCGGGCGCGCAGCCCGGCGCCGCCCGAGTCGGTGCGGGTGGAGCCGCCGATGTCCCAGGTGCCGCGCGGGCCGGTGAACAGGCAGAGCTCGATGTCCCGCTCCGCGGTGGCCTCGGCCATCTCGGTGATCTCGGCGTCGGTCAGCATCCACACGCCGCTGCCCTGGCTGATCCGGTGGATCGGCACATCGAGGCGCGAGGCCTCCTTCAGCACCACCGCGAGCGCCTCGGGCCCCTCGCACGAGGGGACCTCGGTGCGCCAGCGGCCCCCGCCGGGGAAGGCGTGCGGCGAGGCGTCGGCGGGGTCGGGGGCGGGCGCGCTCATGCCGAGCGCGCTGAGGGTCTGCTCACCGGGCCTGCGGGGTGCGCGGGCGGAGGCGTCGGTCACGGGGTGTCCTTTGTGTTCGGTATTTCGGACGAAGTTCGCGGCTCGGGGTACGACTCGGCGGCGGACGGGTGCCGGCACGAAGGCCGTACCGGCACCCGCGCTAGGGACGCAGCAGGACCTTGCCCACCTTCGGGTCGCCCGATCCCACCAGTTCGATGGCGCGCGGGAACTCGTCGAGCGGCAGTTCGTGGGTCACCAGCGGGAGCGGGTCGAGCAGCCCGGCGGCGAAGACCCGCACGGTGTGCGCCCAGGCGTCCGGCGGTGCGCCGAAGACGGTGTGCACCTCCAGCTGCCGTACCACCAGGTCCGTCGGGTCGAGCCCGTCGGCGCCCGGCGCGGGGATGCCGGTGAGGACCAGCCGGCCGCCGCGCCGCAGCAGCGAGGCCGCCGTACGGGCCGCGTCGGCGGACCCGGCGGTCTCGATCACCACGTCGAAGTCGTCCGGCAGTTCGCGGTCCTTGGTGCGGAAGTCGGTGGCCCCGTACTGCCGGGACAGCGCCTCGCGGTCGTCCCGGGAGCCCACCACCAGCAGCTCCGAGGGGGAGTTGGCGCGCAGGAACTGCACGGCGAACATCCCCAGCGTGCCGGTGCCGACCACCGCCACCCGCTCACCGGGCACGGCGTTCGCCTTCAGCGCGGCTGCGGCGATGCAGGCGGCGGGCTCGAGCAGCGCGGCGGCGCTCAGGTCGGCGTCGCCGGGCAGCACGTGCAGCAGCCGGGCCGGGAGGGTCAGCGTGGCGGCCATGGCACCCGGCTGGGTGAACCCGGTCTCCTCGTAGCCCGCCGAGCACAGCGTCGTCTCACCGGCGTGACAGCGGTCGCAGACCTGGCAGTTCCGGAACCCCTCGCCGACCACCTTGCGGCCGACGAGCGCCTCCGGCACCCCGGCGCCCACCCGCTCCACGGTGCCGGACCACTCGTGTCCCGGCGTCAGCGGGTAACGCACGTACCCCTCGGGCCGGTTGCCCTGGTACACCTCGCGGTCGCTGCCGCAGATCCCGGCCGCGTGCACCCGGACCAGCGCCTCACCGGGACCGGGCTCGCGCGGCTCGTGCGGGACCAGGCGGTGCTCGCCCGGGCCCTCCACTACGACGGCGGTGCTCACTTGGTGCCCTTGGGCTTGCGCTGCTCCCAGCCCTCGGCCCAGAGGTCGAACCGGGCCTGCTGCTGCGGGAACTCGGCCGCCGCGTCGACGTCCAGCTCCACGCCGAGACCGGGGGCGTCGGAGAGGTGGAAGCACCCGTCCTCCGGGTCCACCTGCGGCGCGCCCTTCACCACCTTCTTGATCTCCGCGTCCGCGAAGTCGTTGAAGTGCTCCAGGATCTTGAAGTTCGGCGAGGTGAAGCCGACCTGGAGGGACGCGGCGGTGAGCACGGGGCCGCCGACGTTGTGCGGGGCGACCAGCATGTAGTGGGTCTCGGCGGTCGCGGCGAGCTTGCGGGTCTCCCAGATGCCGCCGATGTGGCCGACGTCCGGCTGGAGGATGTCGACGGCCTGGCTCTCGAACAGCTCGCGGAACTCGATGCGGTCGTGGATGCGTTCGCCGGTGGCGAGGGGCACGTCGACCTTCGCGGCGACCTTCTCCAGCGCCTTGAGGTTCTCCGGCGGGACCGGCTCCTCCAGCCACGCCGGCTTGAACGGCGCGAGCTCGTGCGCGAGACGGACGGCGGTGGCCGGGGAGAAGCGGCCGTGCATCTCCAGCATCAGCTCGGCGTCCGGGCCGATCGCGTCCCGCACCGCCTCGATCAGCGAGACCGCGTACAGGCTCTGCTCGTGGTCCAGCTCGAAGTGCCCGGTGCCGAACGGATCGATCTTCAGCGCCCGGTAGCCGCGCTCCATGACCGTCTTCGCGGCCTTGTGGTACGCCTCCGGGGTGCGCTCGGTGGTGTACCAGCCGTTGGCGTACGCCTTGACCTTGTCGGTGACCTTGCCGCCCAGCAGCTGCCAGACGGGCACGCCGAGGGCCTTGCCCTTGATGTCCCAGCAGGCCATCTCGACGACGGCGATACCGGACATCACGATCTCGCCGGCGCGGCCGTAGTCGCCGTACTTCATCCGGCGGACCAGGTCCTCGACAGCGAACGGATCGGCGCCGAGAATATGGTTGACCTCGGCTTCCTTCAGGTAACCCAGGAGGGCGTCGGTGTGGCCCAGCATCCGGGTCTCGCCGACTCCGGTGATCCCCTCGTCGGTGTGCACCTGGACGTAGGTCAGGTTGCGCCACGGCGTCCCGACCACGTGTGTGCTGATTCCGGTGATGCGCACGGCAGTTAGCCCCTCGCTGTGGTGGTGGACCCTGTCAACGTTGTCCGCGGTTCGACGTGTTCGATATTTCGGCACACGTTCGAAATGCTGGCGTGACAGTAAGGACGGGGTGGCGGGGGTGTCAATGGGTCTCGCGCATAACGGTTTCGGCAGTTTCGAAACCATTGAGCATTGGTCTGCGCCAAACCTTCACAACAAGGGCTAGGAAGCGGACCTGAACGGAACCTAACCTTCCCGCGTCATGGACTTTTGCCAGCCGTGCCGACGGCACCTCAACGGCGCCTTGGCCTGCCCCGGCTGCGGCACGCCCGTGGAGACGCCTCCCGTCTCCCCCCTGCCGTCGGACGAGCCCGACGCCGAGACCGCCGAGGCCGGCGGCGACGACCTCTCCCCGGGGGAGAGCCGTCGGGACCGCAAGGCCGCGGCGCACCGCCGGCGGCGCAACCGCACGCTGCTCGTCGTGGCGGGCTTCGTGCTCGCGGCGGGCGGACTGAGCCTCGCGGAACTGGGCCTGGACGCGCCGGGGGCGAAGCCGGAGCCGGCGGTGGCGGGGGAGGAGTCCACGGACGGCGGCGCGACGAAGGTGAAGCCGTCGGAGTCGGCGGGCGCCGGCGCGGTGACTCCGGGGGAGTCGCCCCGCGCGGAGGTCTCCGGCTCGCCGTCGGCCGGCGGGTCTCCTTCGGAGAAGGAGTCGAAGGAGGCGGAGACCGAGAGCGCCTCGGAGGCGCCGTCCTCGCCCGCGGAGCCGCCCCCGGCGGCGGATCCGACGACGTCCTCGGCTCCGGCGGAGCCTCCTCCTGAGCCGGAGACGCCCGAGCCGACCACGCAGGAGCCCGAGCCCGAGCCTGAACCCGAGCCGTCGGAGACGTGCGACCGTTTCCTGTGGTGGTGCACCTGACCGCCCCCCCCCCGCGGCCCCCAGTAACCCGGCGTGGGTGCGTGCCGGGGGGTGTCGCGCAGCCCGGCGCTCACGGGGCGCCGTCGCGCCCACCCGTGCCGCCCCAGCGGCACGACTGCCCGCGGAGAGCGGAGGCGCGGGGGCCCGCGGAGGGCGGAGGCGCGGGAGCCCGCGGAGGGCGGAGGTGCGCGGCGGCTCGCGGAGGTGCGGCGGCCTGCGGAGGGCGGAGGTGCGCGGCGGCTCGCGGAGGTGCGGCTGCCTGTGGAGGGCGGGTGTGGGGCTGCCCGTGGAGACGGCGGGTGCAGCGGGTGGCCGCCGACGGCGTGGAGGGGACGGGGCGGGGGTGGCCGCCCGCAGTGGCTGGCGCGTCCGCGCCCCCGACGTATTCCAGCCGGGGCAGTCGCGCCAGTCCGAGGACGTCCACCCCCGACCCGGCCCCGCCCCACCCACCACCTGGCGCCGCGCCGCAGAGCGATCCCGTCAGCCCCCAGCCAGCATCCGCCGCAGCGCGTCCCGCAGCGCCACCCGCTCCCCCTCCGACAGCCCCGCCAGCGGCTCCCGCGCGAACCGCAGTGACTCCTGCAGGCTCCGCGCCACCCGCCGCCCCTCCTCCGTGGCCGCCGCCAGCTTCACCCGCCGATCCGCCGGATCCGGGCGGCGCTCCGCCAGCCCCCGCGCCTCCAGCCGGTCGACGATCCCCGTGACGTTCGACGGCTCGCACTTCAGCCGCTGCGCCAGCTTCCGCATGGGCAGCGGCTCCAGTGACAGCAGACTCAGCAGCCGCGCCTGCGCGCCCGTCAGCGCATGACCGGCCGCCGCCTCCTCGTACTCCTCGTGATAGCGCGCCACCACCGACCCGATCAGCTCGACGACCTCCAGGGTGAGGTCGTCGGGTCGGCGTCCGGGCGAAATGCGGGGTGTGGCCATGCCCTCCAGGGTACCCGCTTGCTTGACATCCTGAAATATTCACCTGCATGGTTGTTTCAGGTACTGAACTAAACCAGGAAGGCCCAAGCCATGACCGCCACCCCCACACCCTCCACCGGCCGCGAATGGCACCTCCGCACCCGCCCCGTCGGCTGGCCGAGCCCCGACGACTTCGCCCTCGTCGAGACGGAGGTCCCGACCCCCGGCGAGGGCCAGGTGCTCGTACGCAACGAGTACCTCTCCGTCGACCCCTACATGCGCGGCCGTATGAGTGCCGCCAAGTCCTACGTCGCCCCCTTCGAGCTGGGCAAGGTCATGCAGGGCGGCGCAGTCGGCGAGGTCGTCGCCTCGAACGCCGAGGGCATCGCCGTCGGCGACCACGTGCTGCACTTCTTCGGCTGGCGCGAGTACGCCGTCGTGGCCGCGGAGAACGCCGTCAAGGTCGACCCCGAGGCCGCCCCCCTCTCGGCCTACCTCGGCGTCCTCGGCATGACCGGCCTCACCGCCTACGCCGGCCTGCTGCGCACCGCCTCCTTCAAGGAGGGCGACTCCGTCTTCGTGTCCGGCGCCGCCGGCGCCGTCGGCAGCCAGGTCGGGCAGCTCGCGAAGCTCAAGGGCGCCTCCCGGGTGATCGGCTCCGCCGGCTCCGACGAGAAGGTCAAGCTGCTCGTCGAGGAGTACGGCTTCGACGCCGCCTTCAACTACAAGAACGGCCCCGTCGGCGAGCAGCTGCGCGAAGCCGCCCCGGACGGCGTCGACGTCTACTTCGACAACGTCGGCGGCGACCACCTGGAGGCCGCCATCGGCTCGCTCAACCGGGGCGGCCGGATCGCCGTCTGCGGAATGATCTCCGTCTACAACAACACCGAGCCCGCCCCCGGCCCGCGCAACCTCGCCCGGCTGATCCAGACCCGGGGCCGCATCGAGGGCTTCCTCGTCGGCGACCACTACGACCTCCAGCCGGAGTTCGTGCGCGAGGTCGGCCCCTGGGTCCGCTCGGGCGAGCTGAAGTACCGGGAGACGGTCGTCGAGGGCATCGAGAACAACCTGGAGGCGTTCCTCGGCGTCCTGCGCGGCGACAACACCGGAAAGATGATCGTCAAACTCTGAACGTCCCCCGCGCGGATCCGCTGTGGACCGCGGCACCGCTCCCGATAGGGTCTCCCCCATGCGCGATCTTGGGGCGGGTTTCCGGTATCTCCTGAAGGGCCAGCGGTGGGTGGCCCGGCACGGCAAGCAGTACGGCTTCGGACTGCTGCCGGGCCTGATCACCCTGGTGCTGTACGCGGCCGCGCTCGTCGCGCTGGCCCTGTGGGGCACGGACTTCGTCGCCTGGGCGACGCCGTTCGCCGACGACTGGTCCAGCCCCTGGGCCGGGCTGTTCCGCGGCTTCCTGACCGCCGTGCTGTTCGCCCTCGGACTGCTGCTGTCCGTGCTCACCTTCACCGCGGTGACCCTGCTCATCGGCCAGCCGTTCTACGAGAGCCTCTCCGAGAAGGTCGACCGTGACGTCTCACCCGACGGCACCGCGCCCGAGTCGGACCTGCCGCTCTGGCGCGAGCTGTGGATCTCGGCCCGCGACAGCCTCCGCATCCTCGCGCGGGCCCTGGTCTGGGGCGTGCTGCTGTTCGCGCTGGGGTTCGTCCCGGTCGTCGGCCAGACCGTCGTGCCGGTGATCGGCTTCTTCGTCACCGGGTTCTTCCTCACCGAGGAGCTCACCGCCGTGGCGCTGCAGCGGCGCGGGGTCGAGGTGCGCGAGCGGCTCGTGCTGCTGCGCTCCCGCAAGACCCTGGTCTGGGGCTTCGGCACCCCTCTGGCGGTGGCGTTCCTCGTGCCGTTCGTCGCCGTGTTCCTGATGCCCGGCGCGGTCGCCGGCGCCACCCTGATGGCCCGCGACCTGCTCGGCGAGGAGACCACCGGGAACGCCCCCGAAGAAGAGTCCCAGGCGCCCGGGACGGAGGACGTCACCCCGTGACGGAGGTCCTCGCCGTCGCCGTCATCACGGTGCTCGCCGTGATCGCGCCGGGCGCCGACTTCGCCATGGTGGTGCGCAACAGCTACCTCCACGGCCGCCGCACCGGACTGCTCGGCGCGCTGGGCGTCGCCGCCGGCGTCCTGGTGCACGTCACCTACACGATGCTCGGCGTCGGCCTCCTGATCGCCTCCTCCGCCTTCCTGTTCACGGTCGTCAAGCTCGTCGGCGCGGCCTACCTGGTGTACATCGGCGTCCGCACCTTCCGCACCCGCTCCGAGGTCACCGTCGACCTGGAGCGCACCACGGAACTGAGCCCGCTCGCCGCGCTGCGCACCGGCTTCCTGACCAACGTCCTCAACCCGAAGACGACCCTCTTCGTGGTCTCCACCTTCGCCCAGGTCGTCCGCCCCGGCACCCCGGTCCTCCAGCAGGCGGGCTACGGCCTGTTCATGTCGCTGGCCCACCTGCTGTGGTTCGGCGTGGTCGCGGTGTTCTTCTCCCACGACCGCATGCGCACCCTGATGCTGCGCGGCCAGCGGATCCTCAACAAGGTGATCGGATCCGTCCTGGCCGGACTCGGCGTCAGTCTCGCGTTCGCTCCGTCGCACTGACCGCCGCGGTCACGATCGACCGCACCTGGCCGATGATGTCGACCCGGTTCCGCACGAACTGGGCGTCGGTGACCTCGGTGGTGTTCCCGGCGCCGAACTGCAGCACGGGCGTGTGCACATGCCCGCCCGGCAGCTCCTCGCGCAGGCCGAGCCGGTCGCGCAGCAGCGTGGCCCGGTAGGCGATCTCGTTGGACAGGTAGTCCCCGCCGCCCCCGGCGCGGGCCGTGGAGCCGGGCGTCGGCCCCTCCGGCCGGACCACGGACTCCGTGCCGCCCGCCGGGATCTCCGTCACGCTCGTGTTGTCGTACACCGGGAACCGGCCGGTGTCCGCGGCGACGATCTCCGTGTACGGCAGCGTGGTCGACGTCCACTGCGGCTGCGAGGCCGGATCGGCGACCGGGATCGTCCCGGTCACGCCGACGTTCTCGTTGTCGCCGAAGCCGCCCCGCCAGGCCCCGTTGGTGCGCTCGACGTCGAAGCGCCCCACCCGGCCCTGGCTCACCGTGGTGAACAGGTCGACCTCCGGCAGATGCGGCCGCAGCGCCCGCTCCACCGTCCCCTCCGCGAAGTCCCGCCAGCGGACCGGGAAGACGGCCGCCTCGACGCGGGCCGGACCGTCCGCGGTCTCGATCACCGTGCCGTCGAGGGCGAGCGCGGCCGCCCCGGACGGGTTGGAGATCCGGATGTCCCGGTCCAGGGTGAACGGGTCGAAGCCGGTCACCAGAACCCGCTTGACGCCCTTGCCGTGCGGATACCGGATCCCGGTCTGCCCGCGCGAGGTCCGCTCCAGCTCGTCCAGCAGCAAAGCCCGCTGCCGGTCGCTCAGCCGGAACCCGGGTTCCCAGGCGCGCAGTTCACGGGTCATGCCGAGCCGCGCCCAGTACAGCGGCCGGTCGTCGTCCCGGCTCAGGTCGCCCGCCTCCGGACCGCGTCCCTGCGCCCGGTCGACGGCCCTGCGCCACAGCCCCGTGCCCTCGCGGACGACGGCACGGCGGGCCTGCGACCAGGAGTGCGCGCGGTCGAGGGCCAGGGCGAACTCAGGGGCCGCGTCGTCGAATCCGGAGCGGCGCAGTATCTCCCGCGGTGCGTCACCGTCCAGCCGGAGCTCCTCGACGGTGGGGGCCGCCGCCGTGTCGGCGGCGGTCGCGGTGGTGGTGGGGGCGGCGAGTCCGGTGAGCAGGGCGAGTCCGAGGACACCTGTGCGAACGCGTAGCGAGTTCAAGGGGGTCGGGGCCTTCCGTCGTCGTGGGGTACGGGTGGATGCCGGAGGCCGCAGTATCGCGTGACGGAGTGGATCACGCCATGGGGCGACGGTCAGGAGGGGATACGACGTCCCGCGCTCGAGGTCGCGGCCGGGTCGACCGTCCGAGAAGCAGATGTGAAAGGTTCGTACGGGATCCAGGAGGGCAGTCCTATCCGGGGCCGCCGGACCACGGCAGGGATTAACGTCGGGTCCGGGAAGTGCCCATGTGAGCAGCCCCGGCCCGGGACCCTGACCCCGGACCGGGGCTCATGTGCGCCAGGCCGGGCACGCCCTAGCGCACGGCGAAGCCGTACACCGTCTCGGAGCGGAAGACCTCGCCCGGCCGCAGGACCGTGCTCGGGAACTCCGGACGGTTCGGGGTGTCGGGGAAGTGCTGCGTCTCCAGCGCGATGCCGTCGCCCGGCGTGAAGGGCTCCCCGAGGTGGTCCGCGGTGTACAGCTGCATCCCGGGCTCGGTGGTCGCCACCGTCAGCACCCGGCCCGACGACGGGTCGTACAGTTCCGCGACCGGCTCGGGCGCCGCCGTCACCCCCTTGTCGAGCACGAAGTTGTCGTCGTACCCCCTGCCCGCCTTGAACGCCTCACGGAAGTCGAAGCGGGTGCCCGTGACGTCGTAGAGCCGGCCGGTCGGGATCAGGTCGGTGTCGGACGGGGTGTAGTGGGAGGCCGCGAGCCGCAGTTCGTGCCCGGCCGCGCTGCCCGAGCCGGCCAGGTTCCAGTACGAGTGGTTCGTCAGGTTCACGTGCGTCGGCGCGTCCGTCACCGCCTCGTAGGCGATCCCCAGCGCGCCCCGCTCGTCCAGCGTGTAGGTCACCGAGACCTCCAGACGCCCCGGGAAGCCCTCCTCGCCGTCCGGGCTGACCCGGGAGAGGCGCAGACCGTGCTCGACGGGCACGACGTCCCACACCCGCTTGTCGAAGCCCCGCTCACCGCCGTGCAGCGAGTTCGGCCCGTTGTTCGCGGCGAGCGTGTACTCCCGCCCCTCCAGGGAGAAGCGGGCGCCCGCGATCCGGTTGGCGTAACGGCCGATCAGGGCGCCCAGGAAGGGCTGCGGATGCTCGAGATAGCCGTCCAGGCCGGGGAACCCCAGCACCACGTTCCCGGTCCGGCCGTCCCGGTCCGGCACCTCGACGGTCTGCACGATCCCGCCGTAGGACAGGATCCGCACCCGTACGCCCGCCCGCTCCAGGGTCCAGCGGTGCACCGGCGCGCCGTCGGAAAGTGTGCCGAAGAGTTCGTTCATGTGCGAAACAATAAGTCACGGCTGCTTCGCGGTGACCGTCCGGTACGCGATCTCCGCCAGCCTGGACTGCCCGTCGACACTGGGGTGGAACCAGTCCCAGCGGCTCAGCTGGCCGGTGCCGAACCGGTACGCGTGCACCGCGCCGCCGTCGGAGCGGCAGCGGAGGTCCGCGGCGCAGACCTCCTCCAGCACCTCGTTGTAGTCCTCCACCCGCTTCCGCACGGTCTCGCGCCGCTCGGTCGCCGCCGCGTCCAGGGCGTCCGCGTCGCCCAGCATCGACGGGCAGATGCCCAGCTTCCACACCTGCTTGCCCAGCGCGTTCGTCCGCCCCTGCGACCACAGCCGCTTCAGGTCCGGCACACTCGCCACATACACCTGGGCCTTCGGCAGCGCCTCCCGCAGCGTGCGCATCGCCTTCCGGAAGTCGGCACGGAAGTCCGCCACCGGAGTCATCGCCGAGGTGGTCTCCCGGCAGGCGTCGTTCGCCCCCGCCATCACCGCGACCAGCTCCGGACCGCGCCGCACCGCCCGTGCCATCTGACCCGGCAGGTCCTCCATCCGGGCCCCGGTCACCGCGTAGTTCCAGCTCCGCTCGGCCGCGCCCGCCGGCCCCAGCAGCCGTACGGCGAGGCTGTCCACCTGCTCGCTGCCGCCCGTAGCCCAGGACACCTCGGGACAGTCCGTCAGCACCGCGCAGGCGTCGAAGCCCCGCGTGATGGAGTCCCCGACGGCGGCGACCGAGTCCGGCCCGGTGTCCCACACCGGCGTGGGGGACGGCCGGCTCCGCTCCGCCGCCGTGCCCGACGGGGCGGGGGAGCCGCCGCCCACGGCGTCGCAGCCCGCCACGCCCAGCACGGCGGCCGTCACCACGGCGAGAGCCGCCCGTGAACGGCGGCTGCGTCCCCGCGTCGCCTGCTGCATCCGTCGCCTCCCCGCGCGTCGTGGTGTGTGTCCTCCCCCAACCCTTAACAACGCGGGAGGGTTCCCGCCCGCCCGGGACGCCCGTCCGGAAGGAACGTGCCACCCCCGTACACGCGTCCTGCCGGGTGAATGACGGGTGTTTCCCGGCACCGGGACGGACGGTACGTCACACTCCTTGCCCCGTCGCACGGTAGCCTCGCCCTCAACGCGGCCCGCCCGGACCGCGGCCGTTCCGCCCGATGCAAGACGACCCGCTCAGCCCGGAGGTTCCGGTGACGACGACTCGTGGAGTTCTGTACGTGCACTCCGCGCCGCGCGCGTTGTGCCCGCACGTCGAGTGGGCCGTCGCCGGGGTGCTCGGTACGCGTGTCAGCCTGGACTGGATCCGCCAGCCGGCCGCCCCCGGCACCTGGCGCTCGGAGTTCTCCTGGCAGGGCCGGGCAGGAACCGGCTCCCAGCTCGCCTCCGCGCTACGCGGCTGGCAGATGCTCCGCTTCGAGGTCACCGCCGAGCCCTGCCCCACCGCCGAGGGCGAGCGCTACAGCTGCACCCCCGACCTGGGCATCTTCCACGCCGTCACCGGCATCCACGGCGACATCCTCATCCCCGAGGACCGCCTGCGCGCCGCCCTGGTCCGCTCCCGGACCGAGGAGACGAACCTGGAGGCGGAGATCGCCAGACTCCTCGGCAAGCCCTGGGACGACGAGCTCGAACCCTTCCGCCACGCCGGCGAGGGCGCCCCCGTCCGCTGGCTCCACCAGGTCGTCTGAACGAGGACACCCCGGGGCCGAGCGCCCCGGAGGGACGCGGGGAACGGCGCGAGCAACCACGGCACACCCGCCCGCAGCCGCACGGCGAAGGGCCTCCACCCCCGAAGAGGTGAAGGCCCTTCACACAGCAGACGCGCAGGTCACACGGACCGGAACGCCAGCACCACGTTGTGTCCACCGAACCCGAACGAGTCGTTCAGCGCGGCGATCCGCCCGTCCACGGGCAGCTTCCGCGCCTCACCCCGCACCACGTCCGCGTTCGCCTCGGCCTCGGGGTCGAGGTTCTCCACGTTGATCGTCGGCGGAGCCACCCGGTGGTACAGCGCCAGCACCGTGGCCACCGACTCCACACCGCCCGCGCCGCCGAGCAGATGCCCGGTCATCGACTTCGTCGCGGAGACCGCCATGTGGTCGGCGTCGTCCCCGAACACCTTCCGCAGCGCCTTCAGCTCGGCGATGTCGCCAGCCGGCGTCGACGTCGCGTGCGCGTTGACGTGCACGATCTCCGCCGGGTCCAGGTCCGTGCGCTCCAGCAGGTTCTGCAGGGCGTGCGAGATGCCCCGCCCCTCCGGCTCGGGCTGCACGATGTCGTGCGCGTCGGCCGAGATGCCCTGGCCGACCGCCTCCGCGTAGACGCGGGCGCCGCGCGCGGCGGCGTGCTCGGCGGACTCCAGGACGACCACGCCGGCGCCCTCGCCCATGACGAAGCCGTCCCGGGCGACGTCGTAGGGACGCGACGCGCCCTGCGGGTCGTCGTTGTTCTTGGACATGGCCATCATGTTGCCGAACGCGGCGATCGGCAGCGGGTGGATCGCCGCCTCCGTGCCGCCCGCGACGACGACGTCCGCGCGGCCGCTGCGGATCATCTCGATGCCGTAGCCGATGGCCTCCGCGCCCGAGGCGCAGGCCGAGACCGGGGTGTGCACGCCCGCACGGGCGCCCACGGCCAGGCCCACGTTGGCCGAGGGGCCGTTCGGCATCAGCATGGGGACGGTGTGCGGGGAGACACGGCGTACGCCCTTCTCCTTCAGCACGTCGTACTGGTCCAGCAGGGTCGTCACGCCGCCGATGCCGGAGGCGATGACCGCGCCCACCCGGTCCGGGTCGGCGCTCGAGTCCTCGCCGGCCTTCGCCTCGAAACCGGCGTCGGCCCACGCCTCCTTGGCCGCGATCAGCGCGAACTGCGCCGAGCGGTCCAGGCGGCGGGCCTGCGGGCGGGGGATGACCTCGGTGGGTTCGACGGCCACCGGTGCCGCGATACGGACCGCCTGCTCGGCGGCCCACTCCTGCTCCAGGGCCTTGACACCGGAACGTCCGGCGACCAGGCCCTCCCAGGTAGAGGCCGCGTCGCCACCCAGCGGTGTGGTTGCGCCGATACCGGTGACGACCACGGTGCGATTGGTCGGGCTCATCGGAATTCTTTCTCCAACGGATTACGAGGATTCGTACGGCGCCACCGCCGGGTGGCGGGGCCGGGTGCACCCGGCCTCCGGGCCTCCCGCGGACGGAAGGCCCGGCAGGTGCTCAGGCCTGGTGCTTGAGGATGTAGTCGGTCGCGTCGCCGACGGTCTTGAGGTTCTTGACGTCGTCGTCCGGGATCTTGACGTCGAAACGCTCTTCGGCGGCGACGACGACCTCGACCATGGACAGCGAGTCGACGTCCAGGTCGTCGGTGAAGGACTTGTCCAGCTGGACGTCCTCAACCGGGATGCCGGCGATCTCGTTCACGATCTCCGCGAGACCGGCGACGATCTCTTCCTGAGTGGCGGCCATGATGGCGCTCCTTCTTTGTGATTCCAGAGGGTGTGGCGATGATTCCTCGCGTACCGGACGAATGATCCGGCACCGAGTGCCTAGGGGAGGGTAACGACAGTCGCGGCGTAGACGAGACCCGCCCCGAAGCCGATGACGAGGGCGGTGTCGCCGCTCTTCGCCTCGCCGGTCGCCAGGAGCCGCTCCATCGCGAGCGGAATCGAGGCGGCCGAGGTGTTGCCGGTGGTGCGGATGTCACGGGCGACCATGACGTGCTCCGGCAGTTTCAGCGTCTTCACCATCGAGTCGATGATCCGCACGTTGGCCTGGTGCGGGATGAAGACGTCCAGTTCGTCCGCGGTGATCCCGGCCGCGTCCAGCGCCTGCTGGGCGACCTTCGCCATCTCGAACACGGCCCAGCGGAAGACCGCCTGGCCCTCCTGCGTGATCGCCGGGAACTTCTCGACGGTCCCGTCGCGGTAGTCCGACCACGGCACCGTCTGCTTGATGGTCTCGGACTTGTCGCCCTCCGAGCCCCACACCGTCGGGCCGATCGCCGGCTCCTTGGACGGGCCGACGACCACCGCGCCCGCGCCGTCGCCGAACAGGAAGGCCGTCGCGCGGTCCTCCAGGTCGGTCAGGTCGCTCAGCCGCTCCACGCCGATGACGAGCACGTACTCGGCCGAGCCCTCCACCACCATGCCCTTGGCGAGGGTGAGGCCGTAGCCGAAGCCGGCGCAGCCCGCGGAGATGTCGAAGGCGGCGGCCTTGTCCGTGCCCAGCCTGTCGGCGATCTCGGTGGCGATGGCCGGGGTCTGGCTGAAGTGCGAGACGGTCGAGACGACGACGGCGCCGATCTGCGAGGCGTCGATCCCGGCGTCCGCGATCGCCTTGCCGGACGCCTCGACGGACATCGCCGCGACGGTCTCCTCGGGGGACGCCCAGTGCCGGGTCTCGATCCCGGAGCGGGAGCGGATCCACTCGTCGGACGAGTCGATCGTCTCGAGGATCACCTCGTTCGGCACGACCCGGGTGGGCCGGTAGCCGCCCACGCCGAGGATGCGCGCGTACGGGGCGCCCTTGCTGGGCTTGATCTTCGCCATGCGGGTCGGCTCCTTAAGGCGATCAGGCGGTGTGCTCGGCGATGAGCTCGCGGGCCGCGTCGAGGTCGGCGGGGGTCTTCAGGGCCAGCGTCCGCACACCGGGCAGGGCGCGCTTGGCGAGGCCGGTCAGGGTGCCGCCGGGGCAGACCTCGAGGAGGGCGGTGACGCCGAGCTCCTTGAAGGTCTCCATGCACAGGTCCCAGCGCACCGGGTTGGCGACCTGCCCGACCAGGCGCTCGAGCACCTCGGCACCGGTCGCGACCGCCCTGCCGTCCTTGTTCGACACGTAGGTGACCTTCGGGTCGCCCGGCGTCACGTCCTCGGCGGCCTTCGCCAAGGTGTCGACGGCGGGGCCCATGTGGTGCGTGTGGAAGGCGCCGGCCACCTTGAGGACGACGACCTTGCGCACGCCCTCGGGCTTGTCCGCCTCCAGCGCGGCGAGCTGCTCCTTGGTGCCGGCCGCGACGATCTGGCCGGCGCCGTTGATGTTCGCCGGGGTCAGGCCCAGCTTCTCCAGGTGCGCCACGCTGACCTCGGGGTCGCCGCCGAGCAGCGCCGCCATGCCGGTCTCGGTGATCGCGGCGGCGTCGGCCATGGCCAGACCCCGCTTGCGGACCAGGGAGAGCGCGGCGGAGTCGTCGAGGACGCCCGCGAACGCGGCGGCGGTGATCTCACCGACGCTGTGACCGGCGACGGCACCGGGTGCCACGTCCCCGAGCGCGGAGGCGGACAGCAGTCCGGCCGCGACCAGCAGCGGCTGGGCGACGGCCGTGTCGCGGATCGCGTCCGCGTCGGCCTTCGTGCCGTAGTGGACGAGGTCGAGTCCGATGGCGTCGGACCACGCGGCGACGCGGTCCGCGGCACCGGGGAGGTCGAGCCATTCAGTCAGGAAGCCGGGCGTCTGGGCGCCCTGGCCGGGAGCGACGAGTACGAGCACTCTCACACTCTCTCTTGGGGACGGCCACGACCGCCCGTGAGGACAAGGACGAAGAACAGCAAGGGGTTTTGTGGATCCCCGACAAAAGGCTAGGCCTGAAGATCGCCGTCGGCCAGACGCCCCAGGATCAGCGCGATCCTCAGCGTGAACGCAGAGCGTACATCGGAGGGCGACCATCCGGTGACGTCAGTCACACGTCGGAGCCGGTAACGCACGGTGTTGGGGTGAACGAACAGCATCCGCGCCGCGCCCTCCAGGCTGCTCGCCTGCTCCAGAAAGACACTGAGCGTCTCCAGGAGCGCGGCCCCCGCCTGCTCGAGCGGTCTGTAGATCTCCTCCACCAACTGCTCACGGGCCGAGGGGTCCCCGGCGATCGCCCGCTCCGGCAGCAGGTCGTCCGCGAGCACCGGACGGGGGGCGTCCTGCCAGGCGGAGCACGCCTTGAGCCCGGCGGCGGCGGCCTGCGCGGACCGGGTCGCGGCCAGCAGGTCCGGCACCACCGGCCCGGCCACCACCGGCCCCGCCGCATACGGCCCGATCAGCGACTTCGCCACCCCCAGCGGGTTGTCGCTGCCGCCCGCGATCACCACCAGCCGATCGCCGAGCACCCCGGTCAGCACCTGGAGCTTGGCGTGCCGGGCGGCCCGCCGGATGGCCTCCACGGTCAGCTCGGAGTCCCCGTCCGGAGCGGTCCCCAGCACCACGCACACATGCGCGGGCGAGTTCCACCCCAGGGCGGCGGCCCGTGACACCGCCCCCTCGTCGGCCTCGCCGCTGAGCACCGCGTTCACCACCAGCGACTCCAGCCGCGCGTCCCAGGCACCGCGTGCCTCGGCGGCCTGGGCGTACACCTGCGCGGTGGCGAAGGCGATCTCCCGCGCGTACACCAGCAGCGCCTCACGCAGCACGTTCTCGTCGCCGGGCGCCGCCACCTCGTCGATGGCGGACTCCATGACCTCGATGGTGGTGCGCACCATCTCCACGGTCTGGCGCAGCGTGATGGCCCGGGTCAGCTCGCGCGGCGCGGTGCCGAAGACGTCGGTGGAGATGGCCTGCGGGGCGTCGGGGCGCCGGAACCACTCGGTGAAGGCGGCGATGCCCGCCTGGGCGACGAGACCGATCCAGGAACGGTTCTCCGGGGGCATGGCCCGGTACCAGGGGAGCGTCTCGTCCATCCGCGCGATCGCCTGCGCGGCGAGACTGCCGGACGACCTCTCCAGCCGCTTCAGCGTCGCGGCATGCGTATGGGCGGGGCGTGCAGCGGCTTCGGGGGTACTGGTTTCGGGTTCGGGCACGGGGACAAGACTGCCTTATCGGGACGGCCGCGCGTGTCGCCGGGTCTACGGTGGACCTCGTGATGGACGTACGGCGCGCGCACGAGCGCTACCAGGGCGGCGACCCGGCGGCCGGCATCGAGACCCGCCACGCCTTCTCCTTCGGGCCCCACTACGACCCGGACAACCTCCGCTTCGGCGCGGTGATCGCCTGCAACGAGGAGCGCCTCGGCCCCGGCGCCGGCTTCGGCGAGCACCCGCACAGCCACACCGAGATCGTGACGTGGGTGGTCGAGGGCGAGCTGACCCACCGCGACTCCACGGGCCGGGAGACGGTGATCCGTCCCGGCGACGTGCAGCACCTGAGCACGGCGTCGGGCGTCCGCCACGTGGAACGCAACGCGGGCACGGCCCCGCTGACCTTCCTCCAGATGTGGCTGGCCCCCCTGGCCCCCGGCGGCGACCCGCGCTACGAGGTGGTCCCCGGCATCGCGGACTCCACCCCGTACGCCCTCCCGGAGGCCGGCGCGATGCTCCACGTGCGCCGACTGTCGGCGGGGGAGCGGACCGCCGTGCCCGACGCCGCGTACGTCTACGCCCACGTGGTCCGCGGGGAGATCCGCCTGGACGGCGAGGAACTGGGCCCGGGCGACGCGGCCCGCCTCACGGACACGAAGGACGCCGAGGCCGTCGCCATGAGCCCGGCGGCGGAGCTGCTGCTGTGGGAGATGCGGGCGCCCTAGCCACGCCGAGCAACAACGCGGGTTGCCTGAGGCCGCGCAGTCGAGAGGAGGGGTGGCACTGACGGCCGTCCGGGGCTGTGGATTACCGCAGGCCGTCGACGAACGCCTGCCAGGCGCCGGCGCCGACGGTGAGGACGGGGCCGGAGGGCTTTTTGCTGTCGCGGACGGGGACGGCCCCGGTGGGGCGGGTGGCTGCGACCTCGACGCAGTCACCGCCGTTGCTTCCGCTGTAGCTGGACTTACGCCACCGTGCGTTCCTCAGGTTGGAGCCGGTCTCCATAGCGTTCCTCCATCACGCGGGCGATCAGTGCCGCCGAGTCCTCGGGGGAGAGGGCTGAGGCTTGCAGCCGAGCGTAACCGACCGAGCGCTCCTTGATCACGTGTGGATTGGCCGTCATGTGCCCCTGGTCGTAGCCGTCCATGTAGAACAGGTCGGGATCGTCGTCGAACCGCAGCAGGTTGAACGTCCCCATCATGCCTGTGTGTTGGCCCGTGGAGAACGGCAGGATCTGAACGTTCACCCAGGGGTTCTCCCGGAAGCTCAACAGATGAGCGAGTTGCCGACGCATGACGTCGCGTCCGCCGATCTCAAGCAGCAGCGCGGCCTCGCTCAGGACAACCCAGAGGGCGGGCGGCTGATCGCGGCGGAGGATGCGCTGTCGCTCCATTCGAGCTGCCACCATCTCGTCGGGCTTGCTGTGGTGCTCCACGCTGAGGACTGCTCGGGCGTACTCCTCCGTCTGCAGCAACCCGTACACCAACTGGGCCTGGAACGTGGAGATGTACGCCGCCTTCGCCTCCATCTCCGCGTACGGCTGGAACCACGTGGGGAGTTGGCTTCGTAGGACCAGGCCGATCAGGCGCGAGAACAGGCCGTCCGTGCCGAGTGCCGCGTCCACGCGCTCGGAGAAGTCGCGGGTGGGGACCTTCTTCGTGGTCTCGATCTGGCCGATCAACGACCCCGTACAGAAGATGATCTCGCCGAGCTGCCCCTGCTTGAGGCCGTGCGCCTCGCGCTGGCGGCGCAGTTCCCAGCCGTAGTAGTCGAGCGGGGAGGCGGTGGGGTCGAGCGACTGGATGTTGACCACGGCGGCACCTCACTTCAACGCCTCACGGCGTTCGTTTCTTTCCGTAGCCGAGCGTATGCGTAGCGTCGCAGCATTGTGGCGTGAATCACGTAACTGGTCCGCAGGCGGCGGACATCTCCAGCGAGTACCACGCCGAGTTCGCCGTGGGGGAGCACTCGGCCCGGCATCTGCGCCGCATCCTGCGGCTGTACCTCGTCGGCTCGGGGCTGGCCGTGGTGGCCGACGCCGCCGAACTGGCGCTCACCGAGCTGGTCGCCAACGTCGTGCGGCACGTGCCCGGCCGGCGCTGTCGCATCTGTTTCCTGCTCGAGCAGGGTGGTGTGCGGGTGGAGGTCTCCGACGACCGTCCGGAACCACCTGTGCGGGGCGACGGTGACGGGCTCGGTGAGGGCGGACGCGGGCTGGTGATCGTGGACGCGGTCACCGACCGGTGGGGGGTCGCCGTGCGGCCCGATGGGCGGGGCAAGACGGTCTGGTTCGAGTGCCGGGCGGACGGGTGACCGGTGGGACAGGGCTTCGCCCCGGCGCGGTGGACCGTGCCGGGGCGAAGCGGGCGGAAGGGCCGGGCGTCAGGACGTCAGAAGGTCAGGCCCCAGCTGTTGATGTAACCCGTGTCGCCGTAGTAGCCGTCCGTCACCCGGAGCTTCCAGGTGCCGTTGGCCGCCTCGGAGGAGGCGTTCACGGTGTACGTGGTGTTGATGTTGTCGGCGGAGCCGCCGGTGCCGGACGCCTTCAGGGTGTAGACCGAGCCGTCGGGCGCGACCAGCTGGACCGTCAGGTCGCCTATGTAGGTGTGGACGATGTTCACCGGCACCTGGAGGGCCGACGGCGCGTTGCCGGAGACACCGGAGACGGTGACCGGGGACTCGACGGTCGTCCGGTCGCTGATCGTGTAGTCCGAGGAGTTGGTGAAGGTCTTGCCGGTGGGCGGGGTGGTGCCGCCGTTGCCGCCGACGTACAGCAGGCGGTTGGGGGAGCCGGTGCCGGGGTTGGTGACGGCGCCGGAGACCGAGCTGTTGATCAGCGCGGAGGCGACCTGCGCCGGGGTGGCCGAGCGGTTGTCCGCGAGGTACAGCGCCGCGGCGCCCGCGACGTGCGGGGTGGCCATCGAGGTGCCGGAGATGGTGTTGGTGGCGCTGTCGCCGGTGTTCCAGGTGGAGGTGATGGACGAGCCCGGGGCGAAGATGTCCAGGTTCGAGCCGTAGTTCGAGTAGCTGGCGCGGGCGTCCGTGCTGGTGGTGGCGCCGACGGTGATCGCCTCGGACACGCGGGCCGGCGAACCGGTCGCGGTGGTGGACTCGTTGCCCGCGGCGACGGCGAAGGTGACGCCGGCGGCGATGGCGTTGCGCACCGCGGTGTCCAGCGTGGTGCTGGCGCCCCCGCCGAGCGACATGTTGGCGACGGCCGGGAGGACCGCGTTGGCGGCGACCCAGTCGACGCCCTCGATCACGCCGGCGGTCGTGCCGGAGCCGTTGTTGTCGAGGACCCGGACGCCGACGATGGAGGCCTTCTTGGCGACGCCGTAGGCGCTGCCCGCCACGGTGCCGGCGACGTGGGTGCCGTGGCCGTTGCCGTCCTGGGCGACGTTGTCGCCGTCGACGGCGTCGTAGCCGTTGCGGGCGCGGCCGCCGAAGTCGCTGTGGGAGACGCGTACACCGGTGTCGATGATGTACGCGGTGACGCCCTGGCCGGCGGTGTCGTCGTACGTGTACGAGCTGTTCAGCGGCAGTGCGGTCTGGTCGATGCGGTCGAGGCCCCAGGACGGCGGGTTGGTCTGCGTCGCCTGGGTGGTGAAGGTGCGGTTCTGCTCGACGAGCGCGACCGACGGGTCGGCGGCCAGCCTGGCGGCCTCGGCCTCGGTGGCCTCGACGGTGTAGCCGTTGACGGCCTCGCGGAAGGTGTGGCCGACCTCGGCGCCGTACTTCTTCGCGACGCCCTTGCCCTTGGCCGAGTCGGCCTCGGTGGCCGGCTTCAGGGTGACGATGTAGCTGTCCGCGACCGCGTTCGGCGCGTCCGCGTAGGCGATGGTCCCGACGGGCTCGGCGGCGCTCGCGGGGAGAGCGGTGAAGAGACCGCCGGTGAGAGCGGCCGCGGCGACGGAGCAGATTCCGACGAGCGTTCTCCGCTTGGCGTTTCGCGTCACTGCCATCTGAGGGTTCCTCCTCGACGTGGGGCGGGGGAGGTGCACCCTTGCGGGCGCACGGAGCGACCGCCTGTGCCGGGCTGGTTCCGGACAGACGTAAGTCAGGTGCATGCCAAATTGCGGTGGGGCTGTGGCTGCTTTTCCCTGTCGCCAGCCGAAAGATTGAACGGTCTACGCGGATTGCACAAGAGGTTCCGGCGTGCCGTAACGCCCGTGCCACAAAAGAGAAGTGACACGTGCCGTCAAATGCCCCGGATACGCTTCGTAAACGAGATCACCGTCACAGGGGCTTCGCGGAACCGGTGCTTTCGAGTCAGTCCGATTCCTGTGGGTTCCGCGCTCCCGTCGGCGTCCGGGGCCGGCTCAGCCGCGCAGTTCCGCGAGTACCGCGTCCGTGAACGGCGGCCATGCCTCGACCGCCCAGGGCCCGAAGGCGCGGTCGGCGAGGGCCACGCAGGCCGCGCCCGCGTCCGGGTCGATCCACAGGAACGTGCCCGACTGGCCGAAGTGGCCGAAGGTGCGGGGAGACGACGAAGCGCCGGTCCAGTGCGGGGACTTGGAGTTCCGGATCTCGAAGCCGAGGCCCCAGTCGTTGGGGTTCTGGTGGCCGTAGCCCGGCAGGACGCCCTTGGTGCCGGGGTACTGCACCGTCATCGCCGCGGCGACCGTGCGCGGGTCGAGGAGCCGGGGGGCCTGGACCTCGGCGGCGAACCGCAGCAGGTCGTCCACGGTGGAGACGCCGTCCTTGGCGGGGGAGCCCTGCAGCGAGGTTCCGGTCATGCCCAGCGGCTCCAGGACGGCCTGCCGCAGGTACTCCGCGAACGGGATATCCGTCGCCTTCGCGACATGGTCGCCTAGCTGCTCGAACCCGGCGTTGGAGTACAGCCGGCGCTCGCCGGGCGCCGAGGTCACCCGGTGCTCGTCGAAGGCGAGGCCCGAGGTGTGCGCGAGCAGGTGGCGGACCGTCGCGCCCTCCGGGCCGGCCGGCTCGTCCAGCTCGATCGCGCCCTCCTCGTACGCCACGAGCACCGCGTACGCCGCGAGCGGCTTGGTGACCGAGGCCAGCGGGAAGCGGAGGCCGGCGGGGCCGTGGGTGCCCGGCACGGTGCCGTCCGCCCGGACGACACCCGCCGCGGCGGTGGGGACCGGCCAGTTCTCGATCAGCGCGAGGCTCTTCAGCGACATGCCGTCGAGCCTAAGCGCTCAGAGCGTCAGCTCCAGCAAGGGGTCCGGCTTGGCCCTGAAGCCCAGGGAGACGTACAGCGGCTCGGCCTCCGCGGACGCGGTGAGGCGCACCCGCCGGGCGCCCCGCTCGCGGAACCACTCCAGCAGCGCCTCCACACACGCCCGCGCGTACCCCCGGCGGCGCGCGTCCGGGTCGGTGGCGACGCTGAAGACGTAGCCGTCGGTGCCGTGCGGATTGCGGGCGCCGCCGATGCGGTAGTCGAGCGTGCCGGCCACCAGCGCCGCCAGCTCGCCCGGCCGGTCGGGGTGGTCCACGACGAACGCCGCGAAGGTGCCGTCCGGCTCGGCGAGCCTGCCGCGCAGCACCGGCAGCGACTCGGCGTGCCACGAGGTGGACGGGTCGGACAGGGTCATCGAGTCGATCATCACCTGGCGCAGACGCAGCACTTCCTCCGCGTCCTGTGGCGCCGCACGGCGTACAGAGGTCATGACCTCACGCTAATCAGCCACCGGCCCCCGCGTCCCGCCCATTCCCGCCCCCGTCGCTTGCTTGGAGTGCACTCCAGCGTTCTAGCGTGGGGACATGACGGTGACGGAGACGGAGACCACGGACACCAGCGCCGACACCTGCGCCGGACCACCACAGGGGAACCGCCGGCCGGACGGCGCGGACAGGTACACGATCAGCGAGGTCGTCGCCCTCACCGGGCTGACCGCGCACACCCTGCGCTGGTACGAGCGCATCGGGCTGATGCCGCACATTGACCGGTCCCACACCGGGCAGCGGCGCTACACCAACCGCGACCTCGACTGGCTCGCCCTCGTCGGCAAGCTCCGCCTGACCGGGATGCCGGTCGCGGACATGGTGCGGTACGCGGAACTCGTCCGCGCGGGCGACCACACCTACACGGAGCGTTTCGAACTGCTCCAGCAGACCCGCGCGGACGTGCTGACCCGGATCGCCGAACTCCAGGACACCCTCGCCGTGCTCGACCGGAAGATCGGCTTCTACGCGGACGCCGGAAACGCCCTGGCCTCGGAGAGGACAGCCTGACCCAGGGGCGGGAGAGGTCGCGCGCCCCGAAGGGGCGCGGGGAACTGCGCGACCAACCACGCACGGCCCGGGGCCGCAACCCGACCGCCCCCCGGCGGACGCTAGAGCTCCGCCAGCAACTCCGCCTTCTTCGAGGAGAACTCCTCGTCGGTCACCAGCCCCGCCTGGTGCAGCTCCCCGAGATGCCGGATGCGGTCCGCGATGTCCGCGGGGTCACGGCGCGCACGCGCCGTGGACACCGCCGGCACCGGCGCACAGTTGCGCACCGCCGCCAGCACCGCCGCCGCGAACGGCAGTGACTCGTGCACGGGCCCGTACCCGAGCCCGAAGACCACCGCCGCCGGGTCCTGGTCGGCCTGGCCGGCAGGCCCCGCCGCGTCCCGCCGCAGCAGCCGCAGATGCCCCTCGAACACCTCCGGGGAGCGCCACTCCACCCCGCTCAGCTCGCTCATCGGGAACCGCTGGTCGCCCGCCTTCCACTTCGCCGACGACGCGCCCGTCCAGAACCACCGGAAGGACACCGCCGTACCGTCGAAGGAAGCCTTCCCGTCGTACGCCTTGAACTGCAGCGGCGCCTCGGGGGCGGCCACCAGATGGCGCTCGGCGGGCCCCGACTCGGTGAGCTGCGCGCGCAGTTCGTCGGCGTAGTACTCGGCGAGCGTCTCGCGTTCGGCGGGCAGCACCAGCCGGTAGGGGTCGCCGCTCTCCTTCAGCTGCCCGGCGGCAGCCTCCAGCAGCGGATCGGCTCCGGGCCGGAGCTCTGCCCGCAGCACCACCGTCCCGCGCCTGCCGGGCGTGAGGGTGACCCCCTCGATCGCCTCCAGCGGCACCCGCCGCTCACCTAGCGCCTGGAACAGCTTCGGTGTCCGGATCCCCCGCTCGTAACGGATGAGCACGGAGTCGGACTCGAACTCCCAGGCGGCATGAAATCCAGCCAGTACGTCACCCATGCGGCTCATCGTATGCGGCACGAGCTTCTTCAACCCCTCCCCACGCATACCGCAGTATCTCCGCCTCTACGCGCGTCCGGTAGTGGTCGTACCGGACAAACCCGCCCGGCAGACGTCGTCCTCGTCCGCGCACGACACCGCGCGGTATGCGCCAACACCGATCTCGGCGAAGTTCCGCAGACTCTCGGTGCCCGGTTCGAAGTAGCCGGCGTGCCCCTTCGCCTCCCGCGCCGACAGCACCCGCGCCCCGAAGCCCGCCGCCACCGGGTCGGCCCCGTGGCCCAGACCGCCGAGCTCCAGGTAGGGAACGTCCTGGATCCAGTCGTCGGCGTCCCGCATCGCCCACACCCGGGCGGTGGTGCGCAGCTGGGCGGCCCTCTCGACCCGCATGCCGGGGCTGCCGGCCACCGCGATGTCGGCCACCCGCTCCGGCAGGGTGTGCGCGGCGATCCCGCACACCACCGAGCCGTAGCTGTGGCAGAACAGGGAGACCGGCGCCACGCCGGGCAGTCCGCGCACCAGCGCGTCCAGCCGCTGGGCGCCGTCCTCGGCGCGCATCGCCGTGGCCGCGTCCATGCCGAGCCCGCTGGGCGCGGTGTAGTCGGCCCAGGCGATCACGGCGGTACGGGTCGAGGGAGCGGCGTCGCGCTCGGCGGCGTACAGCGACTTCGCCATGCCGACGGGGGCCGAGTACGCGCGGTGGGTGCGCTGGAAGGTGAGCAGGTCGGTGTCGACGCCGGGGACGACGACCGACACCCGCTCGGCCCTGCGCAGGTCGCCGAAGACCTCGGCGACCCGGCCGGAGCCCGACGGGTTGAAGGCGAGGATGTGCCGCCCGGGACGCATCAGCGCCTCGAAGCGGTCCATCCTGAGCGCCGCCTGCCGCTGGCCCGAGGGCGTGAGGCGTTTGTCGTGCACGCGTTTGAGTTCGACCTCGCGGGCCTGTCCCAGCGCGACGCGGTTGGCGCGGTACCGCAGTTCGGCCGGCGCGCCGTTCATGTTGCCCACGGCCAGCGGATAGCGGTGGGCGAGGCTCGCGCGCTGCCCCTCGGTGAGTGAGGCGAAGAACCGGGCCAGCCGCGTGGGCGCCGACTCGGGGTCCGGCAGCCGGTGACCGGCTATCCGGCCCTGCTCCCAGGCACTGAGCGATGCCTGCAGCGGAGCGGGGTGGCGCTGGTGCCGCAGCGCCGTCCAGCCGGTGGTCGCCAGCATCACGAAGACGACGGCGAGCGCGAGCAGCGCGCGCCAGACGTTCAGCTGCGGGGAGGTGTCGAAGGAAGTCACTGGAAGGACACACTAGGAGAACGGGAGTGTCTCGCGTGAATCAAGTGACCGGGATCACGTTTCGTCGTGTCGCTTCGGGGATCACCCCGTACGCCAGTTCCCCGCGAGGGCCGGACCCATATGGTCCAGGCAGCTCCTCATCAGCTCCCGCATCGCCGCCACGCTGAAGTCGTCCCCGGTGGACCAGCGCCGCTCCGCCACCCGGACCACCCCGCCGAACGCGGCCACCAGGATCCTGGGCCGGGGATCGGCGTCCACGTCGACGCCCTCGCGCTCGGCGACGATGCGCGCCAGCTCCTCCTCCAGCTCCGTCGCCCGGCGCAGATGGGCGGCGAGCAGCGCGGGCGTCGACTCGATCACCCGGTAGACGCGCATGTGCAGTTCCAGCGGGACCAGTTGCTCGACGGCCTCGTTGATGCCGTCCCAGCTGTCCAGCACGGCCCGGCGCAGCGCCTCCAGCGGCGCCTCGTCCCGCGGCCGTTCGCGCACGGCGTCGACGACGTGCGACTCCGCGAGCCGGGGGACGAAGAACGCCACCTCCTCCTTGCTCGCGAAGTAGCGGAAGAAGGTGCGCTGTGACACGTCGACGGCCGCGGCGATGTCGTCGACGGTCGTCCCCTCGTACCCGCGCGCGGCGAACAGCTCCAGCGCGGCCCGTACCAGCGCGTCCCTGGTGCGCTGCTTCCTGAGCTCCCGCAGGCCCGGCCGCGGCAGCGCGTCCACGACGGTCCTGACCGTCTTCATCTGTCCCTCCTCGCACTGTTTCCCCAGATCAGGCTATACGCGTGTGTCGTGTCGGTGACCAGCCGGCGAACTGGTTTGTCAACTGTCAGTCGCTGACATTAGCCTCGAACGCATGACTAGTCAGACCACCATCGACAAGGCGGGCCCGGGGGACGCGACGCCGCCCGGAGCGTCGGGGACGACGCCGGGCAAGGGGCTTCGCGGGCACCCCTGGTTCACCCTCGTCACCGTCGCGGTCGGGGTCATGATGGTGGCCCTGGACGGCACCATCGTGGCCATCGCGAACCCGGCCATCGCGAAGGACCTGGGGGCCACCTTCGCCGAGGTCCAGTGGATCACCAACGCGTACTTCCTCGCCCTCGCCGTCTCCCTGATCACCGCGGGCAAGCTCGGTGACCGCTTCGGGCACCGGCAGACCTTCCTCATCGGCGTCGTCGGCTTCGCCGCCGCCTCGGGGGCCATCGGTCTGTCCGACAGCATCGCCCTGGTCATCATCTTCCGCGTGTTCCAGGGCCTGTTCGGCGCCCTGCTGATGCCGGCCGCGCTCGGCCTGCTGCGGGCCACGTTCCCGGCCGAGAAGCTCAACATGGCCATCGGCATCTGGGGCATGGTCATCGGCGCCTCCACCGCGGGCGGCCCGATCCTCGGCGGTGTCCTCGTCGAGCACGTCAGCTGGCAGTCGGTGTTCTTCATCAACGTGCCGGTCGGCGTCCTAGCCGTCGCCCTCGGCGCGTGGATCCTGCTCGACCACCGCGCGAAGAACGCCCCGCGCTCCTTCGACCTGCTCGGCATCGCCCTGCTCTCCGGCGCCATGTTCTGCCTCGTGTGGGCCCTGATCAAGGCTCCGGAGTGGGGCTGGGGCGCCGGCAGCACCTGGGGCTTCGTCTTCGCCTCGGTCGCGGGCTTCGCGGCCTTCGCGGTCTGGGAGACGAAGGTCAAGGAGCCGCTGATCCCGCTGGCACTGTTCCGTTCCGTGCCGCTGTCCGCCGGTGTCGTACTGATGGTCCTGATGGCCATCGCGTTCATGGGCGGGCTGTTCTTCGTCACCTTCTACCTGCAGAACGTGCACGGCATGAGCCCGGTCGACGCCGGTCTGCACCTGCTCCCGCTCACCGGCATGATGATCGTCGGCTCCCCGCTCGCGGGCGTGATGATCACCAAGGTCGGTCCGCGCATCCCGCTGGCCGGCGGCATGGCGTTCACGGCACTGGCCATGTACGGCATGTCGACGCTGGAGACGGACACCGGCAGCGGTGTGATGTCGCTCTGGTTCGCCCTCCTCGGCTTCGGACTCGCCCCCGTCATGGTCGGCGCCACCGAGGTCATCGTGGGCAACGCGCCGCTGGAGCTGTCCGGCGTCGCCGGCGGTCTCCAGCAGGCCGCGATGCAGGTCGGCGGCAGCCTCGGTACGGCCGTGCTCGGTGCCGTGATGGCCTCCAAGGTGGACAGCGACCTCGAGGGCAACTGGGCCAAGGCCGGACTCCCGCCGCTCACCCCGGAACAGGCGGGCCAGGCCTCCGAGGCCGTACAGGTCGGCGTGGCGCCGGTGGCCGAGGGCACCCCCGCCGCGATCGCCGCGAAGATCACCGATGTCGCCCACGACACCTTCATCTCCGGCATGAGCCTGGCGTCCCTGGTCGCCGCCGGAGTCGCCGCCGTGGCGGTGCTGGTCGCGTTCCTCACCAAGCGCGGTGCGAACGCCGAGGCGGGCGCGGGCGTCGGCCACATCTGACGGACCGTTCTGTGGCCGGGTTCGCTCGTCAGGGTGAACCGGTGCGGTGATCTCTCCCCTCCGGAAGGCGCCGCAGGTCACAGTGGGTCAAGTCCTCCGCAGGGCATGGAGGACGCGGCCGCGGCGCGCTGCTGGAGGGGGGCAGCGTGCTCGCGGCGCCTTCACCCGCCCCTCGTACGGCGTGAATTCACCGCCGGAGCGGGGGTACCCGCCATGTCAACCAACCCTTCAGGGAGTTGATGATGGCGAGCTTCGGACACGGTACGCGCAGGCACCCCCGCTCACGTGGCCGGACGTGGTCACGGACCGGGCAGGATCGCGCGACGCTCGGAATCGTCGGAGTCATCTGCGCGGTCGCCGGATTCTTCGTGCTGGGGATCATCCTCGGTCCCGCGGCGATCGTCTGCGGCTGGCTCGCCATGGGCCGCACCTGGACGGGCCCCCGTCCGGTACCGGCCCTGGTCGCCCTCGTCCTGGGCGCCATCGACACGCTCCTGGCCCTCGTCTTCCTGGCCGGAGCGACCTCGTCGGGCTACGGCATGTTCTGACCCGGGGCGGCGGCATGGGTGAGCCCCCGGCACTTCGCCGGGGGCTCACCCACGCGCTCCGCCCTACGCGTCGCCGCCCGCGACCCCCGGGTCCGCGGCGGCGACGTCCAGCAGCTGGTACCGGTCGATCGCCTGCTTCAGCACCGACCGGTCGAGGTGGCCCTCCCGTGCCAGTTCCGTCAGCACCGCCACCACGATCGACTCCGCGTCGATGTGGAAGAACCGCCGGGCCGCCCCCCGCGTGTCCGCGAACCCGAAGCCGTCCGCGCCCAGCGACTGGTACGTCCCCGGCACCCAGCGCGCGATCTGGTCCGGCACCGACCGCATCCAGTCGGACACCGCCACCACCGGGCCCTGCGCCGCCGCGAGCTTCCGCGTCACGTACGGCGTCCGCTGCTCCTCCTCCGGGTGCAGCAGATTGTGCCGCTCGCAGTCCACCGCCTCGCGCCGCAGCTCGTTCCAGGAGGTCGCCGACCAGACGTCCGCCCTGACGTCCCACTCCTCGGCGAGGATCCGCTGCGCCTCGACCGCCCACGGCACCGCCACCCCGGACGCCAGGATCTGCGCCGGGAGGGAGCCCGCCGTGCCCTCGCCGAAGCGGTACAGGCCCTTGACGATGCCCTCCGCGTCCACGTCCGCGGGCTCGGCCGGGTGCTGGATCGGCTCGTTGTACACGGTCAGGTAGTAGAAGACGTCCTCGCCGTGCGGATGCTCCTCGTCGGAGCCGTACATCCGGCGCAGCCCGTCCTGCACGATGTGCGCGATCTCGTAGCCGAACGCCGGGTCGTAGGCGACGCACGCCGGGTTGGTGGACGCCAGCAGCTGCGAGTGGCCGTCCGCGTGCTGCAGACCCTCACCGGTCAGCGTCGTGCGCCCCGCGGTCGCGCCCAGGACGAAACCGCGCGCCAGCTGGTCGCCCATCTGCCAGAACTGGTCCCCGGTGCGCTGGAAGCCGAACATCGAGTAGAAGACGTAGACCGGGATGAGCGGCTCGCCGTGCGTGGCGTAGGCCGATCCCGCGGCGATCAGCGAGGCCGTGCAGCCGGCCTCGGAGATGCCGTCGTGCAGCATCTGCCCGTTCGGCGCCTCCTTGTAGGCGAGCAGCAGCTCCCGGTCCACGGACTCGTACTGCTGGCCGAGCGGGTTGTAGATCTTCGCGCTCGGGAAGAACGAGTCCATGCCGAACGTGCGGTACTCGTCCGGCGCGATCAGCACGAACCGCCTGCCGATCTCCTTGTCCCGCATGAGGTCCTTGAGGAGCCGGACGAAGGCCATGGTCGTCGCGATGGACTGCTGGCCCGAGCCCTTCTTCACGGTCGCGTACGTCTTGTCCTCGGGCAGTGACAGCGGCTTCGACCGCACCACCCGGGTCGGCACGTACCCGCCGAGCGACTTGCGGCGGTCGTGCATGTACTGCATCTCCTCCGTGTCCGGGCCCGGGTGGTAGTAGGGCGGGGGACCGGACTCGAGGTCCTTGTCGGAGATCGGCAGGTGCAGCCGGTCGCGGAAGTGCTTGAGGTCGTCGACCGTCAGCTTCTTCATCTGGTGCGTGGCGTTGCGGCCCTCGAAGTTCGGGCCCAGCGTCCAGCCCTTGACCGTCTTGGCGAGGATCACCGTCGGCTGGCCCTTGTGCTCGAGGGCAGCCTTGTACGCCGCGTAGATCTTGCGGTGGTCGTGGCCGCCGCGGCCCAGGTGCAGGATCTGGTCGTCGGTCATTCCCTCGACCATCTTGCGCAGCCGGTGGTCGTCGCCGAAGAAGTGGTCACGGATGTACGCGCCCGACTCGGTGGCGTACGTCTGGAACTGGCCGTCCGGGGTGGTGTTCATCCTGTCGACCAGCACACCGTCGCGGTCCTGCGCGAGCAGCGGGTCCCAGGTGCGGTCCCAGACCAGCTTGATCACGTTCCAGCCGGCGCCCCGGAAGACCGACTCCAGCTCCTGGATGATCTTGCCGTTGCCGCGCACCGGTCCGTCGAGGCGCTGCAGGTTGCAGTTGACGACGAAGGTCAGGTTGTCCAGGCCCTCACGGGCGGCGAGGGACAGCTGGCCCAGCGACTCCGGCTCGTCCATCTCGCCGTCGCCGAGGAACGCCCACACGTGCGACTTCGACGTGTCCGCGATGTCGCGGGCGTGCATGTAGCGGTTCATCCGCGCCTGGTAGATCGCGCCGATCGGGCCGAGGCCCATCGACACGGTCGGGAACTCCCAGAAGTCCGGCATCAGCCGCGGGTGAGGGTACGACGACAGCGCGTACGGGGCCTTCGACTTCTCCTGGCGGAAGCCGTCCAGGTGGCGTTCGCTCAGCCGGTCCAGCAGATACGCGCGGGCGTAGATGCCGGGGGAGGCGTGGCCCTGGAAGAAGACCTGGTCGCCTCCGTCGCCCTCGTCCTTGCCGCGGAAGAAGTGGTTGAAGCCCACGTCGTACAGCGACGCGGAGGAGGCGAACGTGGCGATGTGGCCGCCGACCCCGATGCCCGGCCGCTGTGCGCGCGAGACCATCACCGCGGCGTTCCAGCGGGTGGCGTTGAGGATCTTGCGTTCGATCTCCTCGTTGCCCGGGAAGAACGGCTCGGCCCGGGTCGGGATCGTGTTGACGTAGTCCGTGCTGCGCATCTCGGGCACGGCCACGCGCTTCTCGCGGGCGCGCTCGATCAGCCGCAGCATGAGATAGCGGGCCCGCTCCCGGCCGCGCTCGTCGACCGCGGCGTCGAGGGAGTCGAGCCACTCCTGCGTCTCCTCGGGATCGAAGTCAGGAACCTGACTCGGGAGGCCGCCAATGATGATCGGGTTGCGATCGGATGCGGAAGCCACGCTGTTCCTTAGCTGTCGGAGGGCCGTGAGGCGGGCCGCCGTCGCGCTACGGCCCGGATTGCGCCGTTCCCCATGGTCCACCCCGGGGCCGTCGGCGTCATCTCTACCCGGAGGTAATCCGATCCGCGCGACCAGTACGGTGTGCATAGGGCTCGTCCATTCGAGTCTTCGTACACAGAGACGGTTCCCAAAGGGCCAAATGGGGCACAAGGGTGTGGTGTACGTCACTACGGGCCATGATGGTGTGCCTGGAGTTGCGGTGACCCGGCCAGGATCGTCACCGTTTCGGCGGTCTGTGCGGCCGGGTACTTGCGCGATCGGTCCCGCCCGTGTGGACTACGGCCAATGCTGCGCGCACGCGCGTGGCCGAGTTATTCCCAAGACATGATCAGGAGGCAACCCGTGAGCGCGACCGCGGACCACGCGGAGGAGCGGACGAACCCTGCCGCCAGGCTGGGGTTCCAGCCCGGGCAGGTGGTCCAGGAGATCGGCTACGACGACGACGTCGACCAGGAGCTCCGCGAGGCCATTGAGGGCGTCATCGAGAGCGACCTCGTCGACGAGGACTACGACGACGTGGCCGACGCCGTTGTGCTCTGGTTCCGTGACGACGACGGCGACCTGACGGATGCGCTGGTGGACGCCACCACGTACATCGAAGAAGGCGGCGCGATTCTGCTCCTCACGCCGAAGACCGGCCGTTCGGGCTATGTGGAGCCGAGCGACATCTCGGAGGCCGCCACCACGGCGGGCCTGACGGCGGCCAAGAGCGTCAGCGTCGGCAAGGACTGGAGCGGCAGCCGGCTGGCGACGCCCAAGGCGGCCAAGTCCAAGCGGTGAACCACCCCCGGGCGGGCCGGTCGCGTCATGCGTCGGCCCGTCCGTCGGTCTGTCGTACTCCCTGCGTAGGCTGGTCGGAGAGATCCACGCCGAAGGGATGAACACGACGATGGCGATCCAGGCCGGCGACAAGGCCCCCGACTTCGAACTCAAGGACAACCACGGCGCCGGGGTGCGGCTGTCCGACTTCCGCGGGCAGAAGAACGTGGTGCTGCTGTTCTACCCGTTCGCCTTCACGGGCGTGTGCACGGGCGAGCTGTGCGAGGTCCGTGACCACCTGCCGCAGTTCGCCGACCGCGACACCCAGGTGCTCGCCGTCTCCAACGACTCCATCCACACCCTGCGCGTCTTCGCCGAGCAGGAGGACCTGGAGTACCCGCTGCTCAGCGACTTCTGGCCGCACGGCAACGTCTCGCGCGCCTACGGCGTCTTCGACGAGGACAAGGGGTGCGCGGTGCGCGGGACCTTCATCATCGACAAGGAGGGCGTCGTGCGCTGGACCGTCCTCAACGGTCTGCCGGACGCCCGTGACCTGAACGAGTACGTGAAAGCGCTCGACACCCTGTGACCCGGCCCGACACCCTGTGATTCTTCGGCCTCGGGGCCTGCGGCCGCCGGGAACCCGTCATTAGGATCGACTCGTTGATCCGACATCCGACGCACTACGGGGCACCCCGCCCCAGGACACCAAGGGAGGACTCGTGGGAGTCAGCCTCAGCAAGGGCGGCAACGTATCGCTGACCAAGGAGGCGCCGGGCCTGACCGCGGTCATCGTCGGTCTGGGGTGGGACATCCGCACCACGACCGGTACGGACTTCGACCTCGACGCCAGCGCGCTGCTGCTGAACAACAGCGGCAAGGTCGCCAGTGACGCGCACTTCATCTTCTTCAACAACCTGAAGAGCCCGGACGGCTCGGTCGAGCACACCGGCGACAACCTCACCGGTGAGGGCGAGGGCGACGACGAGCAGATCAAGATCAACCTCGCCGGGGTCCCCGCCGACATCGAGAAGATCGTCTTCCCGGTCTCCATCTACGACGCCGAGAACCGCCAGCAGTCGTTCGGCCAGGTGCGCAACGCGTTCATCCGCGTCGTCAACCAGGCCGGCGAGGCGGAGATCGCCCGCTACGACCTGTCGGAGGACGCCTCCACCGAGACCGCCATGGTCTTCGGTGAGCTGTACCGGCACGGCGCGGAGTGGAAGTTCCGCGCCATCGGCCAGGGCTACGCCTCGGGCCTGCGCGGCATCGCGCAGGACTTCGGCGTGAACGTCTGAGACGGCCACACCCCCGGGCGGCCACGCCCGGGACCGCGGCCGTCCCGCGCGGCCACACCGCCCGGCGCCGCACGGTTTACGTGCGGCGCCGGATGCGCAGGACCACCTGAGAAACATCACCCGGAGGGGGACCAGCATCATGGGCGTCACTCTTGCCAAAGGGGGAAACGTCTCCCTGTCCAAGGCCGCACCGAACCTCACCCAGGTGATGATCGGGCTCGGCTGGGACGCGCGCTCCACCACCGGAGCCGACTTCGACCTCGACGCCAGCGCGCTGATGTGCAGCGGCGGCCGGGTCATGGGGGACGAGTGGTTCGTCTTCTACAACCAGCTCACGAGCCCGGACGGCTCGGTGGAGCACACCGGCGACAACCTCACCGGTGAGGGCGAGGGCGACGACGAGTCCCTGCTGGTCGACCTGCCCAAGGTGCCGGCCCAGTGCGACAAGATCGTCTTTCCGGTCTCCATCCACATGGCCGACGAGCGCGGCCAGACGTTCGGCCAGGTCAGCAATGCCTTCATCCGCGTGGTGAACCAGGCGGACGGCCAGGAACTCGCCCGGTACGACCTGAGCGAGGACGCGTCCACCGAGACGGCGATGATCTTCGGAGAGCTCTACCGCTACCAGGGCGAGTGGAAGTTCCGTGCAGTGGGACAGGGGTACGCGTCGGGGCTGCGGGGCATCGCTCTAGACTTCGGAGTCAACGTTTCGTAAAGCCGACACCGGCAGCGGGGGAGACCCGTACACACACCTGGGGTAGCCAGTGGTTCTGAAAACCTTCGGCTGGTCGTTCGCGGTCACCGCGCTCGGCCTGGTCGCAGCGGTTCTCTTCGGGGGGTGGACCGCCTTCGGCATCGTGGCGATCCTCTCGATCCTCGAGATCTCGCTGTCGTTCGACAACGCGGTGGTCAACGCCGGGATCCTGAAGAAGATGAATGCCTTCTGGCAGAAGATCTTCCTCACCATCGGCATTCTGATCGCCGTCTTCGGCATGCGGCTGGTCTTCCCCGTCGTGATCGTCGCCATCAGCGCGCAGCTGGGCCCGATCGAGGCGGTCGATCTCGCGCTCAGTGACAAGGACCGTTACCAGGAGCTCGTCACCGACGCCCACCCGGCGATCGCCGCGTTCGGTGGCATGTTCCTGCTGATGATCTTCCTGGACTTCATCTTCGAGGACCGGGACATCAAGTGGCTGGCCTGGCTGGAGCGCCCGCTGGCCAAGCTCGGCAAGGTCGACATGCTGTCGGTCTGCATCGCGCTCGTCATCCTGCTGATCTCCGCCATGACCTTCGCCACCAACGCCCACCAGCACGGCGGCGGCCATGCCGACAAGGCCGAGACGGTGCTGCTCTCCGGCATCGCGGGTCTGATCACCTACATGATCGTGGGCGGCCTCTCCGGCTACTTCGAGGACAAGCTCGAAGAGGAGGAGGAACGCGAGCACGAGGAGGAGGAGAAGGCCGAACGGGCCGGGAAACCCCGCACGGGGGTCGCGCTGGCCGGCAAGGCCGCGTTCTTCATGTTCCTCTACCTCGAGGTCCTGGACGCCTCCTTCTCCTTCGACGGCGTCATCGGCGCCTTCGCCATCACCAACGACATCGTCCTGATGGCGCTCGGCCTGGGCATCGGCGCCATGTACGTCCGGTCGCTCACGGTCTACCTGGTCCGCCAGGGCACCCTGGACGACTACGTCTACCTGGAGCACGGCGCCCACTACGCGATCGGCGCCCTGGCCCTGATCCTGCTGGTCACCATCCAGTACCAGATCCACGAGCTCATCACCGGCCTGATCGGCGTCGTCCTCATCGGCGCCTCCTTCTGGTCCTCCGTCCGCCGCAACAAGGCACTCGCGGCGGCCGAGGGAAACGCCGGGGACAAGACTGAGGTCTCCTCCGGGGTGTGACAGCCATCCGGGTGAGGAACGCTCTCGACGGGGCGGTACCGAGGACCACTCCTCGGCGCCGCCCCGTCGGCCGTCCGGGGAACCCGGCGGCCCGAGCGGGGTTCGACGACTGGACTTGGGGCGGGAATGGGTTTCCTGGACGGACTGTGGCGCGGACGCGAGAGCGCCTTCGACTCGGGCAGCGCGGCCAGCAACGCCATCGAACTGACCAAACGGCACGGTCAGGTGTCCCTGACCAAACAGGGCGCGGCCACCGGCCATCTGCGGATCAATCTGAGCTGGCGGATGCGGACCTCCGACTTCGGCGGCTCCCAGCGGGAGAGCCTGCTGCGCCACCCCTTCAAGGCGCTCAAGCCGCCGGAGGTCGTCGGCCACAGCCAGTCCATGGTCAACGTCGACCTCGACCTCGGCTGTCTGTACGAGCTCCAGGACGGCACCAAGGGCGTGGTCCAGCCGCTCGGCGGCTACCTCGGCGACGTCAACGGCGCCCCGTACGTCAAGCTCAGCGGTGACGACCGGTTCGGGTCCGGCTCCGGCGAGACGATGTACGTCAACCTGGACCACCGGGAGAACATCAAGCGCCTGCTGGTCTTCGCCTACATCTACGACCAGACGCCCGCGTTCGACCGGACGCACGCCATGGTGACCCTCTTCCCCAGCAACGGCCCGCGGATCGAGATCGGACTCGACGAACGCCAGCCCCAGGCCCGCTCCTGCGCCGTGGTGATGATCGAGAACGTCAAGAACGAGATCATCGTGCGCCGCGAGGTGAAGTTCGTGTACGGGTTCCAGGCGGAGCTGGACCGGCTCTACGGCTGGGGGCTGCAGTGGGGCCGGGGCTTCAAGACGAAGGCCGACCGGTGAGCCGCACGCCGGGCGTGATCCGCCGGGCGGGCCTCAGCGCCCGATGAACTGCGGCCCCTGCGGCGGAAGCTGGAAGTCCGGGTCGGGGGACACGGCGGCCGGCGGAGGGAAGCCGTACCCGGACGGCGCCCCCGCGGCGGCCGTGGCGGGCGCCGGCGGGTAGCCGTAGGCGGGCCGGGCGGCGGGCTGCGGGTAGCCGTAGGCCGGCTGGGTGGCCGCGGGCTGCTGCGGCGGGTAGCCGTACGCGGGCTGCGCGGGCACCCCGGCCGGCTGCTCGGGCGGCAGCGGGCGGGACACCTCGGGGACCGGCGGGACGAGCGGGGCCTGCGGCTGGGTCAGGGCCTCCGCGGAGGTCCGGTCGGCCGCCTGGACGTGCGCGGTCGGGGGCGGCAGCTGGGTGACGTCGGCGGGGTCGGCCTGCTGTGCCGCCTCCGACTCGTCCACCGAGATGCCGAAGTCGGTCGCCAGGCCCTGCAGACCGTTCGAATAGCCCTCGCCGAGCGCCCGGAACTTCCAACCCTCCCCGCGCCGGTACAGCTCGCCGCAGATCAGCGCGGTCTCCTGGCCCGTCTCCGGCTTGACGTCGAAGTACGCCAGCGCCTCACCGTCGGCGGCCTGGGCGTCGTACAGGAGGATGCGCAGGGACCGTACGCGGTCGAAGGTGACGCCGTCCGCCGACGCGACGAGCAGAATGCGGCCGACACCGGACTCGACACCGGCGAGATCTGTCTGGATCGTGTCGGTCAGGCCCTCGGCGACGGGCTTCTTGCCGAGCCGCCACACCTTTCCGGCAGGGTGCCGGGGCTGGTTGTAGAAGACGAAGTCCTCGTCGGAGCGCACACGACCGTCGAGGCCGAGGAGCAGCGCGGAGGCGTCGACGTCCGGCACCCCCTGCCCGGGCGACCAGCGCAGCACGGCGCGTACCGTGGTGGCCTCGAGAGGGACGTTCGACCCCTTGAGCATCGCGTGCGTCATGCGGTCATCCTGCCTTCTCCGTCCTGGTCACGACAACGCGGGGGGTTGGGACCGACACACCCGGGTTACCTGAAGTTCATGCCCCGCCGGAACCGACGACATGGATCCCTACGTACTATTACCGGCCACCTTCCGACATTCCCAGAGAATCCACAGAGAGGCCACGGGGGAGTTCAATGCGTCATTTCGGGCACATCGCCCCTGCGGTGCGGAAACGTCTCTTCTACCGGGAGCCCGGTGAGTTCACCCCGGCCTCCCCGGCCCGGCTGCTCTCCGCCGCCCTCGGGGCCACGCTCTACAGCCCCGCGACCCGGCCCCGCCTCGCCGACGACGTCGTCAAGCAGGGCGCACGCGGCGTGGTCTCCATGGTGCTGTGCCTCGAGGACTCCATCGGCGACGCGGACGTGACCGCGGGCGAGGAGAACCTCGTACACCAGTTCGCCGATCTGGCCGGACGGCCCGGGGCGGATCTGCCGCTGCTGTTCATCCGGGTCCGCACCTCCGAGCAGATCCCCGACCTCGTCCGCCGCCTCGGCCCCTCCGTCCGGCTGCTGTCCGGATTCGTGCTGCCCAAGTTCACCGCGGAACGCGGCCTCCCCTTCCTGGAGGCGCTGACCACCGCCGAGTCCGAGAGCGGCCACCGGCTCTACGCCATGCCCGTGCTGGAATCGCCCGAGCTGCTCTACCGCGAGACCCGGGTGGAGACCCTCGAGGGGATCTTCCGCGCCGTCGACAAGTACCGCGACCGCGTGCTCGCGCTGCGCCTCGGCGTGACCGACTTCTGCTCCTCGTACGGGCTGCGCAGGGGCCCCGACATGACGGCGTACGACATCCAGGTCGTCGCCTCCGTCATCTCCGACGTGGTGAACATGCTGGCCCGCGCCGACGGCACCGGCTTCACGGTGACCGGGCCCGTCTGGGAGTACTTCCGCGTCCAGGAGCGCATGTTCAAGCCGCTGCTGCGGCAGAGCCCCTTCCTCGAGGTGCAGGCCGTCGCGCTGCGCCAGAAGCTGATCGAACACGCCATGGACGGCCTGCTCCGCGAGATCTCCCTGGACCGGGCCAACGGTCTGCTGGGCAAGACCTGCATCCACCCCTCCCACGTGCTGCCGGTGCACGCGCTCTCCGTCGTCAGCCACGAGGAGTTCAGCGACGCCCAGGACATCCTCCGGCCGGAACGCGGCGGCGGGGGTGTACTGCGGTCCGCCTACACGAACAAGATGAACGAGGTGAAGCCGCACCGGGCCTGGGCGGAGCGGACGCTGCTGCGCGCGGAGGTCTTCGGCGTCGCCAACGAGGACATCGGCTTCGTGGAACTGCTGGCGGCGGGCCTGGGGGAGTGAGCGGGATGGAGAAGGCAGTGGACGAGGGCGGGCACCGGCCGGTGCGACGCGGCACCCCGGCCGGCGAGGACATATGGTCCGGCACCTGGGTCACCGAACGGCTCGGCGTCGAGCTGCAAGGGGACGAGGACCTGCCCGCGCTGCTGGGGCTGGCGCTGCGCCGCAACCCCAAGCGGGCCCATCTGCTGGTCTCCCACGTCCTCGGCAAGCACGTGCCCCAGTCGCCGGCCGTGGTGTACGGCCACGGCGTGGCGCTCGGCCGCAGGGTGCGGGAGCTGCTGGGGGACTCGGCCCACGACGCGGTGGTCCTCGGCTACGCCGAGACCGCGACCGGTCTCGGCCACTCCGTCGCGGACGGGCTGGGCGTGGCCCGCTGTCTGCACTCCACGCGCCGTCCGGTCGCGGGGACGGCCACGGCCGGGGGCTTCGAGGAGTCCCACTCCCACGCCACGTCCCACCTGCTGCTCCCGGAGGACCCGTCCCTGCTGGCCGGGGAGGGGCCGCTGGTGCTGGTCGACGACGAGTTCTCCACGGGGAACACGGTGTTGAACACCGTGCGCGATCTTCATGCGCGGTATCCGCGGGGGTGGTACGTGATCGTCGCTCTCGTCGACATGCGGTCGCCCGCGGACGCCGGGCGTCTTGACGAGTTCGCCCGGGGGATCGGGGCGCGGATCGACCTGGTCACGACGGCGTCGGGCACGGTGCGGTTGCCTGACGGCGTCCTGGAGAAGGGCCAGGAACTGGTGGCACGCCACGAGCGCGCCTCGGGTGGTGGGTCGGGTGCGGCTGGGTCCGGGTCGGGCGCGCAGTTCCCCGCGCCCCTGGAGGGTGCTTCGGGTGGTGGGTCGGGTGCGGGTGCGTCGGGGTCGGTCGCGCAGTTCCCCGCGCCCCTGGGGGGCGATGGTGGTTCCGCGAGGCGTGAAGCGGACGGTTGGGCAGGTCACTCAGGGGCGCGGGGAACTGCGCGATCAGCCCCCACCGGCCCGCGCCCGGCAGGCGGCCTCACGCGGGTGGAGCTGGGCTGGCCGGCCGGCCTGCCGGACGGCGGACGGCACGGCTTCACCCCCGCGCACCGCGCCCGCCTGGAGCACGCGCTCCCGGACATGGCGGCCCGCCTCGCACAGGCACTCCCCGCCGACGCGCACCGCGTCCTCGTCCTCGGCTTCGAGGAACTGATGTACGCACCGCTGCGGCTCGCCCACGAGCTGGAGCGGACCACCCGCGCCGAGGTGCGGTTCTCCACCACCACCCGCTCACCCGTCCTCGCCGTCGACGACCCCGGCTACGCCATACGCACCCGCCTCGTCTTCCCCGCCCACGACGACCCCGCCGACGGCCCCGGCGAGCGCTACGCCTACAACGTCGCCGGCGGCGGGTTCGACGCCGTCGTCGCCGTCGTCGACTCGGCCGCCGACACCCCGGCGCTGCACGCGCCCGACGGCCTGCTCGCCCGGCTCGCGGCGCACACCCCCCAGGTCCTCCTCGCGGTCGTACCGTCGTACGTGCCCGCGCCCCAGGACGCCCCCGAAAGGCCCGCCACCATGCTGCCCGAGCCCCTCAGAGGCCCCGCCTTCTCCTCGTACGCGCCCGAGGAGGTCGGCTGGCTGCTCCAGGACCTCTCGCACGTGACGCTGGAGGCGCCGACCGAGGAGCGCGAGGAGGCCGTCCAGAGCGGCGGCGCCCACTACGCGGAGTCGCTGCCGGTCGAGTACCAGCCCAGCGAGCAGTACCAGGAGCTGTTCCACGCCGCCCTGGACGAGTCGGCCGCCCGCCTCGCCCACGCGGTGGGCGTGGTCACCGAGACCGTCCTCGCCGAGCGCGCTCCCCGGCCGGTGCTCGTCTCCCTGGCCCGCGCGGGCACCCCCGTCGGCATCCTGATGCGCCGCTGGGCACAGCACCGCCACGGCCTCGACCTGCCGCACTACGCCGTCTCCATCGTCCGCGGCCGGGGCATCGACGCCAACGCGCTGCGCTGGCTGGCCGCCCACCACGACCCCCGGGACGTGGTCTTCGTCGACGGCTGGACCGGCAAGGGTGCCATCACCCGCGAACTCGCCCAGGCGGTCGAGGAGTTCGAGAAGCTGGAGGGCGTCACCGGCTTCGACCCGGAGATCGCGGTGCTCGCCGACCCGGGCTCCTGCGTCCGCACCTACGGCACCCGCGAGGACTACCTGATCCCCTCCGCCTGCCTCAACTCGACGGTCTCCGGCCTGATCTCGCGCACCGTGCTCCGCGCCGACCTGGTCGGCCCGGACGACTTCCACGGCGCCAAGTTCTACCGCGAACTGGCCGGCGCGGACCTCTCGGTGGCCTTCCTGGACGCCGTGTCCGCCCGCTTCCCCGAGGTCATCGACGCCGCCTGCGCCGAGGCCAAGGACCTGCTCTCCGCGGACCGCACGCCCACCTGGGAGGGCTGGGCGGCCGTCGAACGCATCAGTGAGGAGTACGGCATCCACGACGTGAACCTCGTCAAGCCCGGCGTCGGCGAGACCACCCGGGTGCTGCTGCGCCGGGTGCCCTGGAAGGTGCTCGCGCGGGCAGGGGCCGGCAGCGACCTCGACCATGTGCGCCTGCTCGCCGAGCAGCGCGGCGTGCCCGTCGAGGAGGTCGCCGAACTGCCCTACACCTGCGTCGGGCTGATACACCCCCGCTACACCCGGGGCGCCACCGGCGCCGACGGCAGGGCGGTGACCCGCTGATGCCCGTCATCGTCGCCAGCGACCTCGACCGCACGCTCATCTACTCCGCGGCCGCCCTCGCCCTGACCATGCCGGACGCCCGGGCGCCCCGGCTGCTGTGCGTGGAGGTCCACGAGAGCAAGCCCCTGTCCTACATGACGGAGACCGCGGCCCGGCTCCTCACCGACCTCGGTGACGCCGCCCTGTTCGTGCCGACGACGACCCGCACCCGCAAGCAGTACCAGCGCATCAACCTCCCCGGCCCGGCCCCGGCCTACGCGATCTGCGCCAACGGCGGGCACCTCCTGGTCGACGGCGTCTCCGACGGGGACTGGCACGCGCGGGTCCTCGCCCGGCTGGCCGACGAGTGCGCCCCGCTGTCCGAGGTGCAGGAGCATCTGCTGCGGACCGCCGACCCGGTCTGGGTGCGCAAGCACCGGGTCGCCGAGGACCTCTTCGCCTACCTCGTCGTCGAGCGTGAGCTGCTGCCCGAGGAGTGGGTGAAGGAGCTCGGGGAGTGGGCGGAGAACCGCGGCTGGACGGTGTCCCTCCAGGGCCGCAAGATCTACGCCGTGCCCAAGCCGCTCACCAAGAGCGCCGCCATGCGCGAGGTCGTCCGCCGCACCGGCGCCGACCTCACCCTCGCCGCCGGCGACTCCCTCCTCGACGCCGACCTCCTCCTCGCCGCCGACCGGAGCTGGCGTCCCGGCCACGGCGAACTGGCCGACGACGACTGGACGGCCCCCGCGGTACGGGCACTGCCCGAGCGCGGTGTCCTGGCCGGCGAACGCATCCTGCGCGAGCTGCTCCACACGGTGCGCGCACCGCGCTGAGCCTGTCCGGAACCCGCCCCTCGACCGGAGGGGCGGGTACCGGGCGTACGCCGTCAGCCGTGACGGCGGAGGACCATCGTGTCGGAGCGGTCGCCGTCGGCTCCGGCGGCGGGGTCCGCCCGGTGGCCGGGGGACGCGGACTCCCCGTCGGCCCGCCTGCGACGGCCGCCGCCCGAGCGCAGCAGCCGCAGCACCACGAACGCCGGCACCGCCAGCGCCACCACGCCGAGCACCACCTTCGAGTACGCCGAGACGACGGCCGTGACCTGCGCCCAGTTGTCCCCCAGCGCGTACCCCGCGAGCACGAACGCGGTGTTCCAGATCGCGCTGCCCAGCGTGGTCAGGCCGAGGAACTTCGGCAGCGGCATGCGCTCCACGCCGGCCGGCACCGATATGAGGCTGCGGAAGATCGGGATCATCCGGCCGAAGAACACCGCCTTCGGCCCGTGCCGCAGGAACCAGGCCTCCGTCTTCTCGATGTCGGAGACCTTCACCAGGGGCAGCCGCCCAGCCATCGCCACCGTCCGGTCCCTGCCGAGCAGCGCGCCCACCCCGTACAGCGCGAGCGCGCCGACCACCGAGCCCGCCGTGGTCCACAGCAGCACGGCGAGCAGGCTCATCCGCCCGCTGCTCGCGGCGAAGCCCGCCAGCGGCAGGATCACCTCGCTGGGCAGCGGGGGGAAGAGGTTCTCCAGCGCGATGGCGAGGCCGGCCCCGGGGGCGCCCATGGCGTCCATGAGGTCGTTGACCCACTGCGGTCCGGCGTCGCCGCCCCCGGCCGCCGTGATCGTGCGCGCTGCGATGGCTGTCATGCCCTCACGTTAGGAACGTGAAGCTGAAGGGAGCCTGAGGACGGCCCGTCAGCCGCAGCAGCCCCCGCCGCAGCAGCCGCCGCCCCCGCCGCCCGCGCGGGGCGCCGGGGCGGGAGCGGAGGCCGTACCGGCCACCGCGACCGTGGAGAGGAGCTTCACCGTGTCGTCGTGGCCCGCCGGGCAGGCGGCGGGGGCGGCGGACTCGGCCATGGGACGGCTCAGTTCGAAGGTGTCGCCGCAGGTCCGGCAGCGGTACTCGTAACGAGGCATGGGCACAGGTTAACCGGCCGGGCGGTGACGGTCAGTGGGCGGCGCCGCCGCGTTCCTCCCGGATCCGCGACACCACCCGGCCCACCGCCGTCCGTACTTCCTCCGTCTCCGTCAGGAAGTGCCAGTAGTCGGGATGGCGGCCCTCCAGGCCGGCGACGGCCCGGTCCAGGCGGGCGACGGCGTCGTCCAGGGGGCGGGCGTGGCGCGGCTCGGGGGTGTTGCGGCCGGCCATGGCCAGACGCTGGGCGTCGCGGATGGCGAACCGGGTGCGTTCGATCTCCCGCTCCGGGTCCTTCTGCACCGCGTTCAGCCGCCGCAGCCGGTCGCCGGCGGCCGACACGGCCTCGTCGGTCGTGTTCAGCAGCGCCCGCACGGTCGACAGCAGAGCCGTCGCGTCCGCCCAGCGCTGCTCCTCGCGGGCCCTCCTGGCCTCGGCGAGCCGGTCCTCCGCCCGAGCCACGTTCTCCGCGGCCGAGTCGGGGACGTGCTGCAGGTCCTGCCAGCAGGCGGCGGTGAAGCGGCGGCGCAGTTCGCTGAGCACCGGTTCGACCTGCTCGGAGCGGGTGGTGAGGGCCTGGGCGCGGGTGCGCAGGGAGACCAGTCGGTGGTCGATCTCGGCGGCCCGCTCCGGCAGCCGTTCGGCCTCGACGCGGATCGCCTCGGCCTCGCGGGTGACGCGTTCGGCCCGCTCCAGGGTCTGCGGTACGCCGTGCTGCCCCGCTCCCTGGTTCAGCCGGGTCAGTTCCGGCGAGAGCACGGCGAGCCGGGCGGCGAGGTCGTCGGCCTTCAGACCGGATCCGCGTGCGGTGTCGAGGGACTCGGAGGCGGCGAGCAGCGCCTGCCGGGCGCGTTCGACGGCGGGCGCGAGCCGGGCGAGCTGGGTCTCGGCCTTGCCGAGGAGGGGGCCGAGCCCGTCGGCGAACCGGTCCAGCTCCTGCCTGACCCGGCCGAGCTCCTCCTTGGCGGCGGTCAGCTCGGCACGGGCCCGGGAGGCGGCGGACGCCTCCAGGTCGTCGCGGTCGAGGTCGTGGGCGTCGACGGCCTCGATGTACTGGTGGCTGGCCTCGTCGATGCGCCGGCCGAGCGCCTCGAAGTCGGAGACGGCGCGGCGGGCGGCGGGGGAGGAGTCGACGGCGTTGATCGTCTCGACGGAGATGCGCAGGTCGCGCTGGGCGGTGTCGAGCTCGTAGAAGGCGGCGGCCGCCGCGTCCTTGGCGGCCTGCGCCTCGGCCCGCTGGTTCTCGGCCCGTCCCCCGAACCAGCGCCGCGTGCCGCCGCCGGCGAACGCCGCGGGCAGTGCCAGCGCGGCCACCAGCGGCAGCCCCACCAGGGCGAGCACGTCACGCAGTGGCCCGGAGGCCCCGCGGACACGGGTCCGCGGTGGCGGGGGAGGCACGGCACGGGACACCCGCGGCACGCGTGGCTCCGACGGCGAGTACGGCTGCGCTGGTGTCGCCGTCACATCCCTCTCCCGTACTGTCGTTCGCCCGGCCCGATGACATTCTCCCACCGGTGGAGGACGAAGACACGGGTCGGTCAGTTCACCGTACGGACGGTGAGATTGCCGTCGCCGGTCCGCGCGGTCACCACATGGGAGCTCGAGTCGTCGCGGGGCACCGACACGTCCTCGCCGCCGTCGCCGGTCGAGGTGTCCACCCGGTAGGAGGCGCGGGGCAGGCCGATGGTCAGGGAACCGTCGCCGCTGCGGGAGTCCACCAGGTCGGGCACGGCGCCGAGTTCGAGCCGCACCGAGCCGTCACCGCTGTGGGTGCGCACCGTGCGCGAGGAGACCTCGGCGCGCACGGATCCGTCACCGGTGCGCAGTTCCAGCGGCCCGCTGGAGTCCGTGACATGGACGGACCCGTCGGTCGTACGGATGCTCAGCGCGTCGCGGAAGCCCCGCGCCCGCACGCTGCCGTCTTTCTCCTCGACCTTGACGGAGACTCCGCGGGGCACCTCGATGCGGTGCTTGGCGGCGCAGTCGGCGACGATGCCCGAGCACTTCTCGCGCAGCACCAGCCGGTCGCCGTCCATGGTCCAGGTGACCTTCGGGTCCGAGCCGATGGCGACGGTGCCCCGGAACCAGCGGGTGACCTCGATCCGGCCCGGGGAGTTCCCCTCGGAGGCGACGATCTCCAGGGCGGAGTCGTCGGAGTCGATGGTGAGGGTCCGGCCGGGCAGGTCGAAGGACCGGTGCTCAGGATCGTCGTCGTCGGCGGCCGACGCCCCGCAGGCGCTCAGGCCCGCGACGAGTACCGCGGTGGCCCCGGCGAGGGCCAGGGCACGGGTCCGGGCGGTGCGGGTCGTACGGGTCGTGCGGGTCGTGCGGGTCATGGACGGTCTCCCCCTGGGACGGACGGGGCGCTCACCCACGGTGTTCGAGCGCTCTTCGACCGTACGGAGCGGGGGGCCGCCGGGGGATCCGGGCGGCTGGCGGATCCGGGGTGGGGATATCCCCCGGTGGTCCCGGCGGTGCCGGCGGTCCCGGCGGTCCGCGGGGGTGTGACGGGCCGTGTGCCCGGCAATGTAGGCTGTCGGTTCGACCCGGGCGTGTGCCCGGGGCGCGGGTGCGTAGCTCAGGGGTAGAGCGCCTGCCTTACAAGCAGGATGTCGGCGGTTCGAAACCGTCCGCGCCCACCGTGGCCGAGGGCCCCCGGAGAGTCTCCGGGGGCCCTCGGCCGTCGTGCCGTCCCTGTCCGGGTCCCCTACGGGGACTCCTCCGGGCCCTTGTGGGCGTGCTTCAGCCGGGAGCGGGCGTGCACCCGGTCGCCGCCGGTGAATCCGGCCCAGTAGCGGTGGGTGCTGACGAACACCGCGAGCTCGTGCTCCCGCTGCCGGAGCTTCTCCACCTCGGCCTGTTCGTCGTCGTCCCAGCCGGGGGAGGCGGGGCGTTCGATCTTGCGCCAGCCGTTGTCGTCGCTGAAGCCGTCGAGGGGCTCGACCGACCAGGGGAGCCGCCTCAGCAGGGCCGACAGCTCGGCCCGGACCTGATGCAGTTCCTCCTGACCGGCGAGGAGGTCACCCGGAAAGTCATAGGTCTCAGCCACACGGCAATCATACGCCTGTTCGATTTTGGGTGGCGAGTCACTCGGTGGGCGCGTCAGACTGGGGGCATGTGCCGGAGTATCAAGACCCTGCGTCCGCCCGTGCAGCCCGAGGAGGCCACGGAGGAGGAGATCAGGGCCGCGGCCCTGCAGTACGTGCGGAAGGTGTCCGGGTTCCGGGCGCCGGCCGCGCACAACCGGGAGGTGTTCGACCGGGCGGTGGACGCGATCGCGGAGGCGACGGCGGAGTTGCTGGAGGGGTTGGAGGTGCGCGGGGGCGCTGCGCGGCGGGCGGCGGGGTAGGGCCGGCGCCGGAGTGGTGGCTGGCCGGGGGGTGTCGCGCTGCCCGGCGCTCACGGGGTGCTGGCGGCGCGACTGCCCGGGGCTTGGCGGGGGTGCTGTCGCAGTGATGCGGTCGGCCGCAGCTGGGCGGGGGGTGTTGCGCTGCCCGGCGTTTGCGGGGTGCCGCCTGCGCCCACCCGTGCCGCCCCAGCGGCACGACTGCCCGCAGCTTGGCGGGGCCCCCAGCGGCACGACTGCCCGCAGCTTGGCGGGGGCGGGGGTGGGGTCAGGAGGCTTCTGTGGGGTGGGGGCGGCGCATGAGGTAGGCGGCGCCGGCGCCGGCTGCGAAGAGGGCGCCCACGGAGACCGCCGTGGCCAGCCAGGTCGCGCCCAGCCAGTGGGCGCCGAAGTAGCCGAGGGCCACGCTGTACACGGCCCAGCACAGGCCCGCCAGGGCGGACCAGGGGAGGAAGTCGCGGGGGCGGTGGCGGGCGGCGCCGGCGCCGAGGGAGACGACCGAGCGGCCGGCCGGGGCGAAACGGGCGAGCACCACCAGCGCGCCGCCGCCCCGGGCCAGCGCCGCGCCGAGACGCAGCTGCGCCCTGCTCAGCCGCCGGGAGCGGGCGATCGCCCTGTCCAGACGGGGGCCGCCGCGCCAGGCGAGGCGGTAGGCGACCAGGTCGCCCAGGACGGAGGCGGTGGCCGCGCAGAGCGTCAGCACCAGGATGTCGGGCACGTCGGTCGCGGTGCCCGCGGCCGCCGCGGTGGCCGCCGTGATCACCAGGACTCCGCTGGGCAGGACCGGGAGGAAGACGTCGAGCAGGACCGACAGGGTCACCACCGCATAGATCCAAGGGCTGCCGACCAGCGACGCCAAACTCTCCACCCAGACTCCCCGTGGCTCCCCCGCGGGCCAGACCGTACCGCGATGACGCGGGTGAAGCGGCAGGAGTGACCGATGACAGCCGTTAAGCGTACGCCGGTGGAGTGACAGAAGGGTCACGGGGGGTTCGCGTGGGCGGCCCCCGGCGTTCCCCTCCCGTTCCCTTGCGCAAAGGGGAAGGGCGCCCTCCCCGGCGTGCGGGAAGGGCGCCCTCACGGGGTCAGGCCACCGTCACCGGAGTCCGGTCCGCCGTTCGTCCGGACTCCGCCTGCGCGCGCCTGGTGAACAGACGGTCCAGGCCGAAGGCTCCGGAACCGGTGAACACCAGCAGGAACATGGCCCAGCAGTACAGGGCCGCGGCCTCGCCGTTGTTCTGGATCGGCCACAGCGCCTCGGGCTGGTGGACCTTGAAGTACGCGTACGCCATCGCGCCGGACGAGAGGAACGCCGCCGCGCGGGTGCCGAGGCCCAGCAGGACCATGCTGCCGCCGACGAGTTCGATCAGGGCCGCGTACCAGTTGGGCCAGGCGCCGGTCTCGACGGTGCCGCCGCTCCCGCCCGCGCCGCCGAGCACGCCGAACAGGGACGCGGCGCCGTGGCAGGCGAAGAGCAGGCCGACGACTATGCGGAACATGCCCAGCACGTACGGCTGGGCGCTGTTGAGGCGTTCGGTCATGTGGGGGTCTCCTTCGGTCAGGCCGGCCCACGGGCGGGGCCGGTCCGGGGGGACGGAACCGAGTCGGATCCTCAACGCTAGGAGCGCCTCACTCTTACTTGCAAGTTCAACTTTTGGCCACGGCTTCAGCCCGATCCGGCGGTGTGAGCGCCTGCTTTCGCACGTCAGTACGGCCTTCGCCCCCCGTCCGAGGGCAACACGGTGACCGAATCCACCCCCTGCCGCACAGGTGACTCACAGGTTCCTGCAGCCTCACCCGCTCAGCCGGGTCTCCGTCACCGTCGTGAGCCGGGCCCCGGACTCCTCCTGCCGCGCGTGCTCCAGCCGCAGCACCGCCGAACGCCCGTGCGCCGACAGCGTCATGAGCTGGTTGCCGAACCACGGCCCGCCCGTCCTGCGCCAGCCGACCGCCGGCCGGCCCAGGCCGCCGTGCCGCGCGAACACCCGCCCCAGTCCCCGGGCGGCGGCGCTCCAGCCGAAACGGAAGCCGAGCCTTATCGACGGGGGGATGGAGTTGTGGACCGGGGAGCAGGTCAGCTGCACCACCCGGGCGTCCGGCGCCGCACGCCCCGGCCAGTCAGGCTCGGCGACATAGGCGTGGTGGACGTCCCCGGAGAGCACGCACACCGTCGCCGGCGCCTCCGGCCCCGTGCCGGCCTCGGCGATCAGCTCCGCCAGCCGGTCGAACGACTCGGGGAAGGCCGCCCAGTGCTCCAGATCCGCTCCGCGCCGCAGCCTCTCCCCGAGCCGCGCCCAGCGCGGGCCCTTGTCGCCCCGGCACAGCACGGAACTCCACGCCTCCACGTCGTGCACCAGATGCGGCAGCAGCCAGGGCAGGGACGTGCCGATGAGCAGGTGGTCGTAGGACCCGCGCCTGTCGAGGGCCTGTTCGCGCAGCCAGGCGGCCTCCGACGGGTCGAGCATGGAGCGCCCGCCCTCCTCCAGCACGCGGGCCGCGCGGCTGTCCACCATCAGCAGCCGCACCCGGCCGAAGTCGCGCCGGTAGCTCCAGCGCACGGCGGTCGCGTCCGCCTCCGCGCCGGCGGCGAAGGCGCGCAGCGCGTCGGTGCCGTCGGGGCTCTCGCGGACGGCCGCGTACAGCGGATCCGCCTCCAGCTCGGCGGGGGAGAGGTTCCCGAGGTGCTGGTGAACCCAGTACGACATCAGTCCGCTGAGCACCCGCTCCCGCCACCACGAGGTGGCGCGCATGTCCTCGACCCAGGAGGCGGAGGTGTTCCAGTCGTCGATGACGTCGTGGTCGTCGAAGATCATGCAGGTGGGCACGGTGGACAGCAGCCAGCGCACCTGCGGGTCGAGCCAGGACTCGTAGTAGAGGTGGGTGTACTCCTCGTAGTCCGCCACCTGGCTGCCCGGCGGGTCGTCGAGGTCGCGGCGGGCGGCGAGCCAGCTCCGCGTGGCGTCGGAGGTCTCGTCGGCGTACACCTGGTCGCCCAGGAGCAGCAGCACGTCGGGCCGTTCGCCTGCCGGGTCGGCGGCGATGCGCCTGGCCAGCGCGTCCAGGGCATCGGGTCCGACGGGGTCGGGCTCCCCGGTGGGCGGGGAGGCCCACCGGCAGGAGCCGAAGGCGACGCGCACCCGGTCGCCGGGGCCGGGGGTGGCGATCACCGAGGGCGGGAACGCCGGGGAGGGATCGTCCGGCAGCGGCCACACCCGGCTGTCGTCGAGGAAGACCTCGTACGGCGTGGCCGTGCCCGGGGTGAGGCCGGTGACCCGGACGAGCGCGTAGTGGTGACCCGCGATCTGGAAGGTTTCCGCCCGCCCGCCGGTCCCGTCCGCGCAGCGCACCTCGACGGCGCCCGGGCGGCCGGTCTCCGCCCAGACGGTCGCGGACGAGCCGTCGACGTACCTCAGCAGCGGTCCGAGCCGCAGTCCGGCCATGGTGCCCCCTTCCTCCGTCGCCCCGTACGGTACGCAGCGACGGAGGTCACCGGGGAGATTCGTGCACCCGGCGGTTCGCCGGGCGGCTCGCTCAGCAGCTCGCCAGGTAGTTCGTCAGGGCGGACTTCTCGGCGGAGTCGACCGACAGGTCGTAGTAGTACTTCACCTGAACCCAGGCGCGGACATAGGTGCAGCGGTAGGCCGTGCGCGAGGGCATCCAGGTGGCCGGGTCCTGGTCGCCCTTGGACTGGTTGACGTTGTCCGTGACCGCGAGGAGCTGAGGGCGGGTCAGGTCGTTGGCGAAGGACTGGCGCCGGGAGGTGGTCCAGGCGCTCGCGCCGGAGTCCCAGGCCTCGGCGAGCGGCACGAGGTGGTCGATGTCGACGTCGGAGGCGGCCGACCAGGTGGCGCCGTCGTACGGGGAGTACCAGCTGCCGCTGGTGGCGGCGCAGGAGGAGTCGGTGACGACGCCCGAGCCGTCGCGCTTGAGGACGGTCTCGCGGGTGTTGCAGGTGCCGGACTGGGTGATCCAGTGCGGGAACAGGTCACGGCTGTAGCCGGTCCGGTTCTCGGTGCGGACGTCGAGGGTGGCGAGGTAGCTGCGGGCGGTGGCGGCGCTGACCGGGGTGGGGAGGGCGGCGGAGGCCGTCGGGGCGTTGAACAATCCGACGGAGGCGATGACTCCGGTGAGCGCCGCGGCTATGCTGAGGCGTCGACGCGCGTAGAACTTCGACATGCGAACTCCCTTGTGGGGGTTGGGGCGTTGGAGTGCGAGCAGGGGAATGCTCGCCACGCCGTGTTGCCGGGAGGGGTGGATCCGGTAAGAAGCTAATGACGCGTTCATGACACGTCTATGGTTCGGGCGTGAAATTTCCGCGCGGGATGCGGTGAGGGCTTCACGTACCATGGACGGCGCAGAAGGGGAGTAGCTCTTCGCCGGACCGTCGACATACTGCTCAGCACGCCTGAGCCGGCGCCCGGAGGCGGGCCCCGTGGTACGGGGCCGGCCAGCGAGACCTTCGGCAAGCAGTGCACTCCCGTGCCGTGCGGCACGGGTGACGTGTGTGCTGCCGTGCCGAGGTGTCCCGTGGAATCGCGCAGCACTCTCGGTGGGGTGGCCCCGACCGATTGAGGAACCGTTGATCAGCCTGACCGTGACGGCCGTCGTCTTCGGCGTCGTCTTCCTGGCCGAACTGCCGGACAAGACCGCCCTGGCCGGTCTCGTCCTCGGCACCCGCTACCGCGCCTCGTACGTCTTCGCCGGTGTCGCCGCCGCCTTCGCGGTGCACGTCGCGCTCGCGGTGGCGGCCGGAAGCGTGCTCACGCTGCTGCCGCAGCAGATCGTGCACGCGATCACGGGCGTGCTCTTCCTGGGCGGCGCGGCCGTGCTGCTGATGAAGAAGGACGAGGACGAGGAGGAGGTCCGCAGGCCGGAGAACCAGTCCTTCTGGAAGGTCTCCGGGGCGGGCTTCATGCTGATCCTCGTCGCCGAGTTCGGTGATCTGACGCAGATCATGACGGCCAACCTGGCCGCCCGCTACGACGACCCGCTCTCCGTCGGCCTGGGCGCGGTGCTCGCGCTGTGGTCGGTGGCCGGACTCGGCATCGTCGGCGGAAAGGCGCTGATGAAGCGGGTTCCGCTGAAGCTGATCACGCAGATCGCGGCGGTGCTCATGCTGGGCCTCGGCGTGTGGAGCCTGTGGGAGGCGATCGCCGGGTGACCCCCCGCCGGACCGCCCCGCCCCGGCGACGGGACGCCGAAGCGCCGGTGAACGGCCGGCGAAGACGGTGGCGGGAAGCCCGGTCTGTTTTGTACCGTGGGTGAACAAAGTGGCTCCCGCCCGCTCTCCCTGACCGGCGGGCGGGGCCGCTTGACCCCCGGGGCTCCTCGCGGAGCCCCTTCCCCCGCGCCTTGGAGCTGCCGATGACGGCCACCGCCGTACTCACCGCCCGCGCCCTCCTGCTGGACATGGACGGCACCCTCGTCAACTCCGACGCCTCCGTCGAGCGCGTCTGGCGGCGCTGGGCCGACCGGCACGGGCTCGACGGGGACGAGGTCATGAAGGTCGTGCACGGCCGCCAGGGATACGCCTCGATGGCCCTGCTGCTGCCCGGCCGGCCGATGGAGCAGAATCACGCGGACAACGCCCGCATGCTCGCCGAGGAGACCGCGGACACCGAGGGCGTCGTCCCGATCGCGGGCGCCCACGACTTCCTCGCCTCCCTGAAGGGGCTGCCGCACGCCCTCGTCACCTCCGCCGACGTCGCCCTGTCGACGGCGCGGATGGCCGCCGCCGGGCTGGAGCAGCCCGATGTGCGGGTGACCGCGGAGTCCGTCGGGGCGAGCAAGCCCGACCCCGAGGGCTTTCTGAAGGGCGCGGCGGAACTGGGCGTCGAACCGGCCGACTGCGTCGTCTTCGAGGACTCCGGCGCGGGAATCGCCGCGGGCCGCGCCGCAGGGATGCGGGTGGTGGGTATCGGCCCCCGGGCCGGCTTCCACCGGCCGGACGTGGTCGTGCGGGACCTGACCCGGGTGCGGGTGGAGGCCGCGGACGACGGCACGATCCGGCTGCACATCGCGGAGTAGCGCGGTTACGGCTCCTGGGTCTCCGACTCCAGCCGGGCCCGGCTCCGCGGGCCGTACACGCTCAGCTCGTCATGGAGGCCGCGCGACCACTGGTAGTTGCGCAGCGCTTCCTCCAGCCGGCGGTTGAACTGGCCGTTGATCTCGTCGTTGTACAGGTACAGCTGGTGCAGGCGCAGCTGGAGTTCGGTGACCTCCGGGCCCCGGTCGCCCCGGCGCAGTACGGGCGGGGCGCCGACGCCCTCGTCCTCCCCCGTCTCCTCGGCGGGGTCGGTCGCGGCGGAGGTCGTCGGCGTCTGCGACGGCTCCGCGGACACCGAGGGGCCCGGCGGGGCGCTGGACGCCGACGGTGACGGCGAGGCCGACGTCGAGGCGCTCTCGGAGGGCGAGGCCGACGCGGACGCCGACGCTGCCGGGGGAGCGGAGGGCGCGGCCGTCGTCGGCGTCGCGGACGGCTCGTCGGACGACGACGGGTCCGGGACGCCCACCCTGACGTCCCCCGGCGCCGCGCCGTCCCGGGACGGCGTCTCGTACGCGAACAGCCCGGCGGCCCACCCCGCCGCTCCCACCACGGCGACGACGGCCCCGGCGGCCGCGAACAGCACGCCACGGCGTCGCCGGCGCGGCGGCGCGTCGTCATCGTCGCCGTCCGGGCCGGGCGGGGCGGGCCGGACCGCGGCGGGCGGCGGCGTCTCGAACAGATGCAGATCGGTGGCGCTGGGCGCCGTCGCCGAGGGCGCCAGCGGCGTGGGCAGCACGGACGTCGAGTCCGCGGCCCCCGCCCTCGCGGCCGCCTCCGGCGCGATCGCCCGCAGCGTCATGGTCTCGTCGGACGCCTCCGCCCCGCCGTGCGCGCCCCCGGAGGCCGTGGCGGCCCCGGAAGCGCCGGGCTCTGGAGGAACCGCGGTTCCGGGTGTTCCGGTGCCGTCGTGCGGCCCCGCCGCCCCGCCCGAGGGGCCGGCCGCCTCCGGGGCCCCTGGCGAGGGAAGTCCCCCCTCGGTCCCTCCGGACCCCGACGGGCGAGGTACGGCCGGCTCCTCCCCGTGCGCCGCGGGCGCTCCCGGCGCGGCGGTGGCCTCCGCCGGGGCGTTCGGCGCGGTCCGGCTCGACTCGCCGTCCAGTTCGACGTACGGCCGGATGCGCAGCGGGTTGAAGTCCTCCGCCGCGGCGGCCTCCGCCGTGCGGGCGTCGCGGAGGGCGTCGGACGCACGCGCGGTGCAGGCGCACGACGGCGTGCTGTCGCTGTTTCTGGGCGCACCGCACTCCGGGCACGGGTTTCCGTTCGGCTGTTCCACGTGTTCGTCCCTCCCCTCGCGAACTCCAGAGATTATGCAGATCTTCTTCACACTCCGGTCCGCGTGCCCCCGGAATGCGGACTTCCGGGGGCGGCTCAACAGGCCATAACGGGTCACACCGATCACGATGGACGGGAAACCAGGATTCTGTGGAGGTCCGCATGGCCGGGGACGCGCACCGCATGGCGCCGAAGGCGAGCAACGGCAGGCCCGTGCCCGGCGCCGCACCGCCGGCCGGTGACGCCGGCGACCGGGAGCACGTGTCCGGAAACGTCATGGTCTCGATCGGCGCCCTGCTGCTCGGCCTGCTGCTCGCCGCCCTCGACCAGACCATCGTCGCCACCGCGCTGCCCACCATCGTCAGCGAACTGGGCGGCCTGGAACACCTGTCCTGGGTGGTCACCGCGTATCTGCTGGCCTCGACCGCCGCCACCCCGCTGTGGGGCAAGCTCGGCGACCAGTACGGGCGCAAGAGACTCTTCCAGACCGCCATCGTGATCTTCCTGGTGGGCTCCGCGCTGTGCGGAGCGGCGCAGGACATGTCCCAGCTGATCGCCTTCCGCGCGCTCCAGGGGCTGGGCGGCGGCGGGCTGATCGTGCTGTCGATGGCGATCGTCGGAGACCTCGTCCCGCCCCGCGAACGCGGCCGCTACCAGGGCCTGTTCGGGGCGGTGTTCGGCGCGACGAGCGTCCTCGGGCCGCTGCTCGGCGGACTGTTCACCCAGCACCTGAACTGGCGCTGGGTGTTCTACGTCAACCTGCCCGTCGGCATCGTCGCGCTCGCCGTGATCGCGGCCGTGCTGCACATCCCGCGCCGGCGGACCAAGCACCTCATCGACTACCTCGGCACCTTCCTCATCGCCTCCGTCGCCACCTGCCTGGTCCTCGTCGCCTCCCTCGGCGGCACCACCTGGGAGTGGGCCTCACCGCAGATCGTCGGGCTCGCGCTGCTCGGCGCGGTCCTGGCCGTGGCCTTCGTGGCGGTGGAGCGGCGGGCCGCCGAACCGGTGCTGCCGCTGAAGCTGTTCCGGGTGCGCACCTTCACCCTCTCCGCCGTGATCAGCTTCATCATCGGCTTCGCCATGTTCGGCGCGATGACCTATCTGCCGACCTTCCTCCAGGTGGTCCACGGCATCACCCCCACCATGTCCGGCGTGCACATGCTGCCGATGGTGGCCGGCATGCTGCTGTCCTCCACCGGCTCCGGGCAGATCGTCAGCCGCACCGGCCGCTGGAAGGTGTTCCCGATCGCGGGCACCGCCGTCACCACCCTCGGCCTGCTGCTGCTCCACCAGCTCGACGCGCACAGCTCCACCGCCGAGATGAGCGCCTACTTCTTCGTCTTCGGCCTGGGACTCGGCCTGGTCATGCAGGTCCTGGTGCTGATCGTGCAGAACGCCGTCCCCTACGAGGACCTCGGCGTCGCCACCTCGGGCGCGACCTTCTTCCGCTCCATCGGCGCCTCCTTCGGCGTCGCCATCTTCGGCACCATCTTCGCGAGCCGTCTGGGCAGCGAGCTCACGGCCGCCTTCCGCGGGGCGCGGCTGCCGCCCGGCGTGTCCGCCGACTCGCTGGAGGCCGACCCGCGCGGCATCGGCGCCCTGCCGCCCGCCCTGCGCCCCACGGCGATCGACGCGTACGCCACCGCCATCACCGACGTCTTCCTCTACGCCGTGCCCGTCGCCCTCCTGGGATTCGCGCTGGCCTGGTTCCTCAGGGAGGACCGGCTGCGCGCCTCCGTCACCGCGCCCGACGTCACGGAGACGCTGGCCAGCAACCCCGTCGAGCGGACCTCGTACGACGAGGTGTGCCGCGCGCTGTCGGTGCTCGGCACCCGCGAGGGACGGCGCGAGATCTACCGGAAGATCACCGAACACGCGGGCTACGACCTGCTGCCCGCCACCAGCTGGCTGCTGCTGCGGATCAGGAAGCACGGCTCGGTGGAGCCGGCCCGCCTCGCCGAGCACAGCCCCATCCCGCTCGGCGTCGTCCTGGAGGCCACCCGCCAGGCCGAGGTCCGGCGGCTGGCCGTGCGCCGGGGCCTGGACATGGTGCTGACCGACGAGGGACGCGAGGTGACGGAGCGGCTGGCGATGGCCCGCGAGGAGTCGCTGGCGGAGCTGCTCGGGGACTGGTGGGGGCCGGACCGGCCGACCGACCTGGTGCGGCTGGTGCACGAGCTGAACGACGAGCTCTGCGGCTCCCGGAGCGAACGCCCGCACGACGGACGCCCCGTGACACGGACCGGCTGACGCCCGCCGTCAGCGCAGCCGCTTCGCGAACCAGTGCTCGGCGTACGGGTCGGCGTTGTGCGGCGCGGTCTCCGTGTAGCCGAGCCGGGCGTACAGGGCCCGGGCCTCGACGAGGTCCCCGCGGGTGTCCAGGAGCATCCGGCCGGCGCCCGCGGCACGGGCCGCCTCCTCGGCCGCCCGCACCAGCAGCGCCGCACCGCCCCGGCCCCGCATCCCCTCGTACAGGAACACCCGGGTCAGCTCGGCGGTGTTGGCGTCCAGCAGCCGGAAGCCCGCACTGCCGGCCGGCCGGTCCGCGTACCGCGCGACCAGCAGCAGGCCCTTCGGCGGCGCGAGGTCGGCCCCCGACACGGCGGCGACTTCGCGCTCCAGCTCCTCCGGGTCGGTGCGGCGCCCCTGGTGCAGCAGGTACCAGCGGTCGCTGACCTCCGTGTAGTACGCGCGCCACAGCGCGGCGGCGACGGGGGAGTCGTGGGGCTCGGGGGCGACGGTCCAGACCATGCCCGCATTCTCGGCGGCCCTCCGCCCGGCCCCAAGTGAATAACCGTGCCGGACGGTGACGGACCGGGACTGTTTGTGCGTGAACCTTCGGGCAACACGGAGTGGACCGGCCCGAGAGGAGGGCCGACCCGGCCGAGACCCGGAAGGCATTCATGTCCACTGGCCTGATCATTGCGTTGATCGTGATTGTTGCGGTCGTTGTCGCCGTCGCGGCCGTCCTGAGCCTGCGCGCCCGCGGTCCGCGGCACGGCGCCGGCCTGAAGCGGCGCTTCGGCCCCGAGTACGAGCGTGCCGTCGCCCGGCACGACGGGGACACCAAGGCCGCCGAGCGGGAGCTCGCCCAGCGCGTGGAGCGCCACGGCGACCTGCGCGAACGGCCGCTGGAGCCCGCCGAGCGGGAGCGGTTCGAGGCGCGCTGGACGGCGACCCAGGAACGGTTCGTCGACGCGCCGCGGGAGGCGGTCGCCGAGGCCGACCGGCTGATCGCCGAACTCGCCGCGGCCCGCGGTTTCCCCGCCGACGGGCAGTACGAGGAGCAGCTCGCCGCGCTGTCCGTGCACCACGCCCACCGCGTCGAGGGCTACCGGCGCGTGCACCGCATGGTGCAGACCGGCGCGCACGACGGCGCCGGCACCGAGGAGATGCGCGAGGCGCTCGTCGGAGCGCGCGCCCTGTTCGAGGAACTGGTCAGGCCGTCCCGGCACGAGGGCGGACGCCACCGCCCGGACGGAGACCGTACGGCCCCGGCCGCCCGCAGCGGCCACACCACCTCGTCGCTGTTCCACCGGCGCCAGGCGAAGGAGAGCTGACCGATGACCGACGCGAGCCGCCGCCCCGGCGACGTACCCGCCCCCGAGGGGCACCCCACCGCTCCCGGCGTCCAGGACCCGGACCCCCGCGTGTCCCGCACGGAAGCGGACCGCACCGCCGTCGACGCCGGGCGCACGCCCCCGGCCGCACCCTCACTGCCCGGCGACCCGCCGGCCACCGCCACCCACCACGACGACGCCCGGACGCCCGCCGCGGGCACGCTGCACGACGGCGACCGCACGCCCGCCGCCGGCACGTACCACGACGGTGACCTGACCACCGCGACCGGCACCCTGCACGACGGCGCCCGCACGCCCGCCAAGGGCACGCACTATGACGGCGACCGTACGGCTGCCGCCGCCACCGGGACGCATCGCGAAGGCGACAGGACCGCCGCCGCGGGCACGCTGCACGGCGGCGACCGGACGCCCGCCGCCGGCACGTATCACGACGGTGACCTGACCACCGCGACCGGCACGCTGCACGGCGGCGACCGTACGGCCGCCGCCGGCACCGAGCACCATGACGGTGACCGGACCTCCGGTGCCCGTCTGCTCGCGGCCGGTGACAGCGACAAGCTCTCCGGGCGGTTGCGGCACGCCGTCGCAGGGTTCGTCGACGAGCCGCGGGACGCCGTGCAGGAGGCCGACCTGGTCCTGCGGGAGCTCACCGAGCGCCTCACGGACTCGGTGACGGAGCGGCGCCGCGCCCTGCGGCAGTCCTGGCAGACCGACGGCGCGGACGGCGCGGACGGTGCCGCGGCGGGCGCCACCGCCGCCGACACCGAGCGGCTGCGCCTCGCCCTGCGCGACTACCGCGAGCTGGCGGAGCGGCTGCTACGCGTCTGAACGTCCCGCCGCCGCCCGGCGCTCCCGCCACTGCCGTACGACGTCCTCGACGTCGTACGGCTTCTTTCCCAGCGGGGGGCCGGGCGGCGGCTTGAACATCATCTCGCTGATCTTCGCGTTGATCTCCGTGAGGATCTTCCGGACGATCCGCTCCGAGGGCGCAGCGAGGGCCGCCTCCAGCGCGTCCTCGGCCTCCTTGCGCAGGGCCAGGGCCGGCGGCAGCACCGAGAAGCCCTCGCGGGCCATCTTCCGCTTGACCCACCACAGTTCGTCGTACGTGCTCTCGACCTCACGGGGGAGCGGCTTGCCCACCCCCGCGAGCTGCTCGAACTCACCGCGCGCCGCCGCGTCACGGATCTGCTTGTCGACCCAGGACTCGAAGTCGACGCCAGGTGGCTTTCGCTCGGTCATGGGGCCATTGTGCCGGACGCCATGGAGCCGGTCGTTTTATCATTCGGCGGCAGTGCGGCCGGACGCCTCCGGCCCGCCAGGACGTCTCAGAAGGAGCGCACGTGCTCGAACTCACCATGGCCGCGGTGTCCGAGGCGGAAGCGGGCGCCACGGCCGGGATGCTCATGGCCGACGCGCCCAGCGAGCCGGGCGCCGTGCTGCGGGTGGGGCGGGACAAGTCGCTGTGCCGGCTGTCGACGCCGGACGACTGGCTGTTCGTCTCGCGGGTCCACCTGGAGTTCCAGTGCGCGCAGGACGGGACCTGGCAGGTGACCTGGCTGCGCGGCTCCCTGCCCGAGCCGTCCTCCGAGGTCCGGCTTACCGTCGGCGAGTACGCCCACCCCGTCACCTACGGCGGCACCGTCGCGCTGCCCCGGGGCGGCAGCGGCGAGGTCGTCATCCACGACCGGACCGCCCCGCGCAGCGTCAACGTCGGCTTCTACCACGAGGTCTAGTACATCCGGCTCACGCCAGTACGCGCGCCAGGGCGAATCCGTCGTAGCCCTTGGCGCCGACCGTCTGGACGGCCGTACCCGTCAGCCGGGGGTGGCTGCCGATCAGGTCGAGGGCGGCGCGGGTGCCCGCCACGTCCGGGTCGTCGTTGTCCGGATCGGCCACCCGGCCGCCCCGGACGACGTTGTCCAGGACGATCAGGCTGCCCGCGCTGGTCAGCCGGAGCGCCCACTCCATGTAGTGCGCGTTGTTCGCCTTGTCGGCGTCGATGAAGACCAGGTCGAACGGGGCGGGGTTCTCGTCCGCCAGCCGGGGCAGCGAGTCCAGCGCCGCGCCCACCCGGACCTCGACCTGCTTGTCGAGCCCCGCGCGGGCGATGTTGCGCACGGCGACCTCCGCGTGCGCGGGGTCGTACTCCAGGGTGACCAGCCGCCCGTCGGCCGGGAGGGCGCGGCCCAGCCAGATGGTGCTGTAGCCGCCGAGCGTGCCGATCTCCAGGATGCCGCGGGCGCCCTGCAGCTGCGCGAGGAGCTGGAGCAGCTTGCCCTGCGGCGCCGAGACGGCGATCGGCGGAAGGCCGGCGGCGTCGCTGTCGCGCAGGGCGGCCTCCAGCGCCTCGTCGGGGGCCTCGCCCAGGAGGCGGTCGGTGAAGTAGTCGTCCACCTCGTGCCAGAGCCGCGACTCGCTCATGCACCTGCACCTTCCGTACGGCCGGTCAGCTTCCCCAACGTGGAGCGCCACCGAACATACGCCGCCGGTCCGCCCCCGTCAGGCCTTTTCCGGGTGTGTCCCGGCGGGCTCCAGCGACGGCGCCGAACCGGGCAGCGGGCGCCCCGCCGACTCGGCCATCCGCCACACCGCGAAACCGCCGATCACGGCCGCCGCCATCATGTAGTAGGCGGGCATCATCATGTCGCCGGTCGCGCCGATGAGGGCCGTCACCACCAGCGGGGTGGTGCCGCCGAACAGGGAGACCGAGACGTTGAAGCCGATCGACAGCGAGCCGTAGCGGACCCGGGTCGGGAACAGCGCGGGCAGCGCGGACGGCATGGCCGCGGTGAAGCAGACCAGCAGCAGACCCAGCGCGCCCATGCCGGCGGCGACCGCGAGCAGGCCGCCGTCACGGATCAGCAGCAGCGCCGGCACGGACAGCACCAGGAACCCGACGCAGCCCGCCGCGATCACCGGACGGCGGCCGACCCGGTCGGTCAGCGCCCCGGCGAACGGCTGGACGATCATCATCAGCGCCATCACGCCGAGCACGACGGCCAGGCCGTGCGTGGCGTCGTAGCCCAGCTCGCTGGTGAGGTAGCTCGGCATGTACGACAGCAGCATGTAGTCGGTGACGTTGAAGACCAGCACCAGGCCCACGCAGAGCAGCAGCGCCCGCCACTGGCCGGCCACCATCTCGCGCAGCGGCACCCTCGGGCGCTCGCTCTCGGCCCTCTCGACCTCGGCCGCGAACGCCGGGGTCTCCTCCAGGCGCATCCGCAGATAGAGGCCGATGATGCCCATCGGGCCCGCGATCAGGAACGGCAGGCGCCAGCCCCAGGAGAGCAGGTCCTCGGAGGAGAGCAACGCGGTCATCAGGGTGACCAGGCCCGCGCCGCCGATGTACCCGGCGAGCGTGCCGAACTCCAGCCAGCTGCCGAGGAAGCCGCGCCGCTTGTCGGGTGCGTACTCGGCGATGAAGGTGGACGCGCCGGCGTACTCGCCGCCGGTGGAGAAGCCCTGCACCAGGCGGGCCGCCAGCAGCAGTATCGGGGCGCCGACGCCGATCGCGGCGTAGGAGGGGATCACTCCGATGGCGAAGGTGCCCGCCGCCATCATGATCATGGTGAGGGCGAGGACCTTCTGCCGCCCCACGCGGTCGCCGAGCGGGCCGAAGACCATGCCGCCGAGCGGGCGGACCAGGAACGCCGCGGCGAAGGCGCCGAACGTGGACAGCAGCTGGGCGGTGGGACTGCCCGAGGGGAAGAAGACCTTGCCCAGGGTGACCGCGAGATAGCTGTAGACACCGAAGTCGAACCATTCCATCGCGTTGCCCAGCGCGGCCGCCTTCACGGCACGCCGGACGAGCGCCGGGTCGGTGACGGTCGGGGCGGGGGCATGGGCCGTGCCGGGCTTCGGGGACGCCTTCCGCGGGGACGGGGGAGCGGCGACTGAGACAGTCGACAAAACGACGCTCGCCTACCTTTCGACGGGAACAGGGACGGGTCCGCGCGGCGGCGCTGTCGGGCGGGCCGGAAGAAGGCGACGATAGGCGGCTTCCGGCCCCTTACGGGCGGTGCACATTTAGCTGCACAGTGCACCTAAGTGCGCGATACGCAGGCACGCGGCACCTCCTCCGACCACCCCGGACGGTCTTCTGCTGTGACCCTTCTCGCTCCACTTCAAAGCAACCGCAACCCTTGCGGAGTGTCGTGATCCGGACAAATGCGGGGAGTCCGTCAGGCGGCGCGAAGGTCGCCTGCGTCCCAGACGGAGGGGCACGAGCTCATAGGGTTCGCTCAGTGCACTCTCACGCTCACACAGCGTGAGGCGAATGGGGCGGGAGGCCGACGAGGCGTGACGAACGCGGATCACCACATCCCGGCGCGGCTGCGCACCATGCGACTGGGGCTCTGGCTGGTCGCCGCGCTCCTCGCCGCACGGCAGCTGGCCGCCGTCCTCACCACCCCGCCCGGAGAACGGCTGACCGCCCTGGAGACCTGGGTGGGCCCCGGGGGCGTGCTGCACGCCAGCGGCTCCCTCTACGACTCCACCGAGTACACCGGTACGCCCTTCAGCGGACTGGTCCTCAAACCCTTCACTCGTTCGGCTGAACAAGCCCTCGGCTGGGGCTGGACCTTCGGCACCCTGCTGCTGGTCGTCGCCCTCGGCACGGTCGCCGCCCGCGCCCTGCCCCGGCCGGTCGGCCGGCGCACCGCGACGCTCGCCGCCCCGGCCGCCGTCAGCCTGCTCATGCTGTCCCTGCCGGTGCGCGACACCTTCTGGCTCGGCCAGACCAGCGTCATCCCGGTGCTGCTCGTCCTGCTGGGCTGCTTCGCCGCCCCCGGCCGGTACGCCGGCGGCTTACTGATCGGCCTCGCCGCCGCCCTCCAGCCCACCCTGCTCCTCTTCGCGCCGCTGCTCTGGTTCACCGGCCGCCGCCGGGCCGCCACCGCCACCGGGGTGACCTTCGCCGCGGCCACCGCGCTCGCTTGGGCCGCGATGCCGCGGGACTCGTCCACGTACTGGGTCCACCACCTGGCGGGCGCCGGCCTCGGCGGACCCGCCGACGACCTCGCCAACCAGTCCCTGCACGCCGCCCTGCTCCGCCTCGGCCTGCACGGCCTCCCGGAGATCGGCCTCTTCCTGCTGCTCGGCGCCGCCGTCCTGGTCCTCGCCCTGCGCCGCGCCGTCCGCTACGCCCACGACGGCCAGCTGCTGCTCGCCGTCTCCGTCACCGGCTGCGCCGCCATAGTCGTCTCCCCGACGGCCTGGCAGCACCAGCTGCTGTGGGTGCTGCTCTCGGCGGTGGGCCGGGTGGGCACACGCGCCCGCGACCGGCTGGTGTGGCCCGTCGCCGTCGTCCTGGTGATGACGCTGCCGGCCACGATGATGCTGCCGAACATGGCGTTCCTCCACCCGGTGCGCGACAACGTCGTGCTCCTCGCCGCCCTCGCCGCCGCCACCGCCGCCCCCTTCCTGTCCCGCGCCTCGCCCTGCTTCCGGACACCCGCCCCGACCCCGTACGCCCCACCGGTACCGGCCCGTCTCGCGGCCGTGCCGCTGCTGCCGTTCCTGCGCCGGGTCCTCATCCGCCCGAACCTCCTGCTCGAACTGCTGCTGATCCGCGTCACCTACGCCGCCTACGCGCAGGTCCGGCTCGCCGCGACCGGCGGCAGCAACTCGGCGGGCCGCGCCCGCGCCGAGGAACACGCCCGGCAGATCCTGGACCTCGAGCGCCTGCTCCACCTGGACATCGAGCACGCGGTCAACCACGCCGTGGCGAAGGTCGGCTGGCTGCGGGAGTTCTTCGACTTCTACTACACGTCGTTCCACTTCGCCGTCCCGCTGACGGTCCTCGGCCTGCTCTACTGGCGGCGCCCCGTCGACTACCGCTGGGCCCGCTCGGCCCTCGGCTTCGCCACGCTCCTCGCCCTGGTCGGCTTCTGGCTCTACCCGCTCGCCCCGCCCCGCCTGATGCCGGGCCTCGGCATCATCGACACGGTCCACGGCGTCCAGGACTTCTCCCAGCCGGAATACGGCACCCTGACGGCCCGCACCAACCAGTACGCGGCGATGCCGTCCCTGCACTTCGGCTGGTCCCTGTGGTGCGGAGTGGTGATCGCGCTCATCGCGCCGAGGACCTGGATGAAGGCCCTCGGCCTGCTCCACCCCCTGTTCACGCTCTCCGCGATCGTCGCGACCGGCAACCACTGGCTCCTGGACGCGGCCGGCGGCGCACTCGTCGTCGGCGGCGGCTTCGCACTGACGTACCTGCTCCAGGGCCCGCGCGCCCGTGAGGCGGTGGCCCCGGACGGGGCCGGCAGCCGGCCGCCGCTGCCGGACCCCGGGAACGTGGAGACGGGGCGGCCGCGTTGACCGACGCGGGGCGGGAAAGAGGCGAAGGCGGCGGCCCCGGGGATCGGGGGGCCGCCGCCTTCGGTTCGAGGGGCTGTCAGTACCAGCCGTTGGACTGCCAGAAGTCCCAGGCGCCGCAGGGGCTGCCGTAACGGTCCTTCATGTAGTCGAGACCCCACTGGATCTGCGTGGCGGGGTTGGTTTTCCAGTCGGAGCCCGCCGAGGCCATCTTGGAGCCGGGCAGGGCCTGGACCAGGCCGTAGGCGCCGCTGGAGGCGTTGGTCGCGCGGTGGTTCCAGTTGCTCTCGTGCTGGACGATCTTCGAGAAGCACTGGTACTGCGCCGAGTCGCCGATCATCTTCTTCGCGGTCGACTGGGCCGGGGTGGCCCCTCCCGTGGTCGCGGCCTGCGCGGGTGCGGCTGCCATCAGCGTGCCGCAGGCGGCGGCGGAGAGCACGGCGCCGGCGAGCGCCTTCTTCGGGGTGGCGACGGTGCGGAGGACGGAGACGGCGGACACGGGCGGCCTTTCGGTCGGGAACAGGACGGTCGCCGCGGGCCCGGTGCCGCCCGTACGGCGTACGGCGGCGGGGCAGGCGTCGGCGCCGCGGCCCATGAGGGCACGTCGGCGCCCGGCGACCGCTCCACGGAAACAAATCCGTCGACCGCCCGCAAAGGTCCCCGGTTACTAAGCGGGGTCGCAGCGCGGTGCCCTGCACGTGCGGCGCCCGGGGCGCCGGGGCGAGGGCATCGCGTGCGGCCTGGCGGCGCGCCTACGGCCCCGGTTCGTATGTGACCGCGGCCATGTGGGGCGCTTCACCCCCTCGGGCGCGGTCCGTCGAGTGACCGTCGCTCCGGGTGAGCGGCGAAGGTGACGGACGCCTCGAAGGCCGCCCGGCGGGTGGCGCGGCGCAGGGCCTTCAGGACCGGGGTGCCGACGGCGAGGGTCAGGGCGACCGTGACCAGCGCCCTGCCCAGGTCCCAGCCCAGGGACGTGGCCAGGCAGTACGTCAGGAAGCGGGCCAGGTTGGCCGGGACCGACGCGTCCGGGTCGAAGGAGATGTTCGAGGCGAGGGTGCCCATGAAGGGCCAGCCCGCCATGTTCATCACCGTGCCGTAGGCGAAGGCCGCCAGGAAGCCGTAGACCGCGAGCAGCCAGAGCTCGGCGCGGCCCCGCAGCCGGTCGGCGCCCGGCAGGAACCCCGCGCCCATCGTGAACCAGCCCATCGACAGCATCTGGAACGGCAGCCAGGGGCCGACACCGCCCGTCAGCAGGGCGGACGCGAACATCGTCACCGAGCCGAGGACGAAGCCGAAGCCGGGGCCGAGGACCCGGCCGCTGAGCACCATCAGGAAGAACATCGGCTCCAGACCGGCCGTGCCCGCGCCGATGGGCCGCAGCGCCGCCCCGGTCGCGGCCAGCACGCCCAGCATCGCCACCGCTTTCGGGCCCAGCCCCGATTCCGAGATCGTCGCGGCCACGACCGCCACCAGGAGGACCAGCAGACCCGCGAAGAGCCACGGGGCGTCCTGGGAGTGGGCGTTCAGCGCGGAGTCGGGCGGGGCGAGGAAGGGCCAGCCGACCCCCGCCACGCCCACCGCGCTCACCAGGGCCAGCGCCGCCCACGAGCGCGGTCCCAGACGGATCGCCCTGGCCCGGCGCCGGGTGTCGTCCGTGCCGGTCATCGCAGGGCCTCCCGGACCTGGGAGACCGTGAGCCAGTGCTGCGGGGCGAGGATCTTCGCCACCTGCGGGGCGAACGACGGGGACGCCACGACCACCTCCGCCGCCGGACCGTCCGCGATGACCTCGCCCTCGGCGAGCAGCACCACCCGGTGGGCGAGTTCCGCGGCCAGCTCCACGTCGTGCGTGGCCAGCACGATCGCGTGGCCCTCGGCGGCCAGTCCCCGCAGGATCGCCACCAGGCGGGACTTCGCCGCGTAGTCCAGGCCGCGGGTCGGCTCGTCGAGGAGGAGCAGGGGCGGACGGGCGGTGAGGACGACCGCGAGGGCGAGGGTCAGCCGCTGGCCCTCGGACAGGTCACGGGGGTGGGTGTCGTCGGCCACCGCGGGGAGCAGTTCGCTCAGCAGGGCCCGGCAGGTGCCCGGTTCGGCGCCCGCGTCCTCGTCTGCGGCCGCGCACTCCGCGGCGACCGTGTCGGCGTACAGGAGGTCGCGGGGTTCCTGCGGGACGAGGCCGACACGGCGGACCAGGTCGCGGGGGCGGGTGCGGTGGGGCGCCGCGTCGCCGGTGCGGACCGCGCCGGAGGACGGCGCGACCAGGCCCACGAGCGCGCCCAGCAGCGTCGACTTCCCGGCGCCGTTGCGTCCCATCAGGGCGATCGTCTCGCCGGGGGTGACGGTCAGGTCGACATGGCGCAGCGCCTGGACGCGGTCGCGGCGCACGGCGAGGGAGCGGACCTCGGCGACGGGGGCGGGTGCGGAACTGTCCGGCTTCGCACGCCGGAACAGACGGCTCCCCGGGGCGCGCGGAGCGGGGGGCGTGGGCGCGCCGTCGTCCCGCCGCGGCTGCGAGGCGGCCAGCCGGTCGCGCAACGGGGCCGCCCGGCGCCGGGCGTCCCGGACCGTCAGCGGGAGGGGGGACCAGCCGGCCAGACGGCCCAGGCCCACCACCGGGGGGTGGACGGGGGAGACCGCCATCACCTCCGACGGGGCGCCGAGCCGGGGGCGCTCGCCGGGACCCGGCAGCAGCGCGACCTGGTCGGCGTACTGGATGACGCGTTCCAGGCGGTGTTCGGCCATCAGGACCGTGGTGCCCAGGTCGTGGACGAGGCGCTGGAGGACCGCGAGGACCTCCTCGGCCGCCGCGGGGTCCAGCGCGGACGTCGGCTCGTCCAGCACCAGCACCCGGGGATGCGGGGTGAGGACCGAGCCGATGGCGACCCGCTGCTGCTGGCCGCCGGAGAGGGTGGCGAGGGGGCGGCCGCGGAGCCCGGCGAGGCCGAGCAGGTCCAGCGTCTCCTCCACCCTGCGCCGCATCACGTCCGGCGCCAGGCCCAACGACTCCATGCCGTAGGCGAGTTCGTCCTCGACCGTGTCGGTCACGAAGTGCGAGAGCGGGTCCTGCCCCACCGTGCCCACGACATCGGCGAGTTCACGCGGCTTGTGGGTGCGGGTGTCGCGTCCGGCGACCGTGACCCTGCCGTGCAGGGTGCCGCCGGTGAAGTGCGGGACCAGGCCGCTCACCGCGCCCAGCACCGTGGACTTGCCGACGCCGGACGGGCCGACGAGGAGGACCAGTTCGCCCTCCGGGACCTCGAAGTCGACGTCGCGGACGGCGGGTTCGGCCATTCCGTCGTACGTCACCGACATGTTCTCGAAGCGGATCATGCCGGCTCCTTGCGGGTGTCCGTGGCCTCGGGGGCGGGGGTGATGAAGGCGGGGAGCAGGCCGATCAGGACGGCCGCCGCCGGCCACAGCGGGAGGGTGGGGGCGACGAGCGGGACCACACCGGGGTGCAGCGCCGCCGGATCGCGGGTGGCGGCGAGGGTCAGCGCGGCGGCCACGGCGGCCCCGGAGGCGGTGACCAGCCAGGCGCGGACGTCCCAGCGGTCGGGGCGGTAACGGGTGCGCAGGGTGCGCCGGCCGCCGAGCCACAGGCCCGCGAGCGCGGCGGCGACACCCACCAGGAGGACGGGCAGGCCGTACGCGCCGCCGTCGGCGGTGAGCAGTCCGTACGTTCCCGCGCAGACGCCGAGCAGACCGCCGAGGGTGAGGGCGGCGGTGGTCCGGCGCACGGCGGGCGGGACCTGGGCGGTACGGCCGTACCCGCGGGCGTCCATCGCGGCGGCGAGGGCGACCGAGCGCTCCAGCGCGCCCTCCAGGACGGGGAGTCCGACCTGGAGCAGTCCGCGTACGCCGCGGTCGGGGCGGCCGCGCAGGCGGCGGGCCGCGCGCAGCCGCCGGACGTCGGCGATGAGGTGGGGCGCGAAGGTCAGGGCCACGACGACGGCGACGCCCATCTCGTACAGGGCGCCCGGCAGGGACTTGAGGAGGCGGGAGGGGTTGGCGAGGGCGTTGGCCGCGCCCACGCAGACGAGCAGGGTGGCGAGGCGGAGGGCGTCGTACAGGGCGAAGGTCAGCGCCTCGGCGGTGACCCTGCCGCCGAGGCGGATGCCCTGGGCCCAGTGCGGGAGGGGGACTTCGGGGAGGTGCAGGAGGACGTGCGTGCCGGGGATGGGGGAGCCGAGGACCACGGCGAAGGCGAGGCGGATGAGGAGGACGGCCGCGGCGAGCTTGACGAAGGCGCCGTAGGAGCGGGACCAGGGGGTGTGGGGGCGGCGGGTGGCCACGACGTAGGCGGAGACGGTGAGGAGGAGGGTGAGGAGGAGGGGGTTGGTGGTGCGGGTGGCGGCCGTGCCGAGGGCGAGGGCCCAGAGCCACCAGGCTCCGGGGTGGAGTTGGGGGGTGCGGTGGGGGTGCTGGTGCTGGGCGGGGGTGGGTGTCTCTACCGGCGTTTGCCGGGTGCCGCTGCGCCCACCCGTGCCGCCCCAGCGGCACGACTGCCCGCAGCTGGGGCGGGATGACTGCCCGCAGCTGTGGGGGCGTGGCTGGGCGCCGTCAGTTGGCACGGCGGCGGGTCTGCCAGATGGCTGCGGTGGCGAGGAGGGCTACCAGGGTGATTCCGGCGATGAGGCCCAGGGACGGGCCGGAGTCGGCGGGCTTGCCCTCCTTTTCCGCTTCCGCGGAGAGCTGCTCGCCGCAGCCCTTCTCCGGGTAGCCCGATATCGCGCAGAGCAGGGCGTTGGTGTCGTAGCGGAGGGGTTTGGCGACCGAGGCGAGGGCGTCGGCAGTGGTGGCGTCCTCGGCGACCCGGGCGCAGGCGGTGCGGCCGGCCGGCGGGGTTTCGCCGGACGGGGCGTCGGCGGGCGTCCCGAAGTCGACGACCAGGGCCACGCGCTTCTCGCCGTCCCGCGCCGGGGTCTTCGCGCAGATGGCGTCGAAGTCGGCGGTGCCGCGGGGCTTCGCCGCGTCGGAGGAGTCCTCGCTGACGGAGAAGCGGAAGCCGTGGACGTCGCCGTCGGCGGGGCGGGTCGAGGACGGGCCCATGGTGGCGTACGTCCATGCCGTGCCGTCCTGTTCCCAGAAGGACCAGTAGCGGTAGCCGGCGGCCCCCGCCGGGCCCGCGCCCGCCAGCAGGGGCAGGAGCGCGGCCAGGAACAGGACGGTCAGCCGGCGTGTCACGGCTGCTGCCGCTTCGCGCGGCCGCTGATCAGGAAGCCGATGCCGATGCCGGCGACCAGGCAGACACCCACGAACCACCAGACGCCGAGGCCGGAGTCGGACTCCTCGTCCTTCTTCTTCTCGTCCTGCGCGGCCCGGCCGGACTTCTCGGCGGCGGCCGGGCCGGTCGCGCCGAGCTGCTTCACCAGGTCCGTGCCGCCGAAGTCGCGCGGGTCGGCGCCGGTCGCGTGGGCGGCGAAGATCAGCTGGGCGTAGGCGGCGGGGCCGCTCTGGGAGGCCCAGTCGGCGGCGTTCTTCTGCAGCCAGGCCAGGGACTTCGCCGCTTGGTCGGTGGCGCCCTGCGCGGCGAGCGCGACCACCGCGTCGGCGGTGTTGCCGTAGTCGGGCTGGTCCTCGGCGCCGGCCAGCGCGGAGGTGAGGTGGCCCTTCTCGGCGAGGGCGTCCGTGAGGTAGGCGGCGCCGTTGGCGGCGGCCTGCTCGGGGCCGCCGGCCTTCTCGCACCCGGCGGCCGTGTCGCCGCTGCTGCCCGCGCCGGTCACCAGGCCCTTGCCCAGCGAGCCGGTCACACCCGCCGCCGTGGCGTCGGCGTTGGCGACCAGTTCGCCCTTCTTGCCGGGCTGGAAGGCGAAGGCGCCCGCGTCGTCGCCGTCGCAGGGGAGCGCCAGCTTCAGCAGGGCGTCGTAGGGGGACTTGCCGTCCTTCTTCACCTCGGCCGGCTTCTCGCCCGCGGCGGCGAGCGCGCCTATGACGACGGAGGTGGAGTTGGTGTCGCTGGCGCCGCCGGCCGTGTAGCCCCAGCCGCCGTCCGCGTTCTGCGCCTTCTTCAGCCAGTCGACGGCCTTCCCGGTCACGTCGTCGTGGCCGCCGAGGGCGGCGAGGGCCTGGACGGCGGCGGCGGTCTGGTTGGTGTCGACCATGGACTTCTCGTCGCACGGCTTGCCGGTGTCGGCGCGGTACGGGGCGAAGGAGCCGTCGGCGCACTGCTGCCCGGTGAGCCAGTCGACGGCCGCCTTCGACGGCTCGGCACCCACCGTGTGCTGGGCGAGCAGCGCGAGCGACTGGCGCCAGACGCCGTCGTACTGGGGGTCGCCGTCGCCGAACAGGGCGGACGGGAGCGACGGGGACGGCGACGGGCTGGTGTCGGCGGCGGCCGGGGTGGCGGCGCCGAACACGGCGACGGCGGCCAGGACCGCTGCGCTGCGGCGGATGTTCATGATCGGCGGTGCCTCTCCCTGCGGAGGGCCGGGCAGCGCGGGACATCCCGGCGGCTCGGCTCCGTATACCTCGACGGTGCCGTGCGCCGGCGGACTGCCGGGCACGTGAGCCGGTCACGAACCGTCCGGGGCAGTCCGGCTCACCGCCGCGAGGACGGTTCACGGTTGCGGGTCAGCGCCGGAATTGCACCGGCTTCCCCCCGTACGGCGTGATGACGACGCCGACACTCTACCCGCCCGTAGGGAAGGGTCCGGGGGCGGCCGTCCCCGGTACGCCCGGGTCGGCCCGGCCGGGTGACCGGGGTCACGGGGGCGCCGGGACGCACGACACACCCGCACCCCCGAAGGGGCGCGGGTGCGGGTGGGCCGGGTCAGGACGCCGTGCAGGCGCCGACCTGCGGCGGGGGCGTCGTGCCGCCGTTCACGGTGAAGCCGAAGCTGGTGGACGCTCCGGCCGACAAGGAGCCGTTCCAGGTGGAGCGGACCGTCATGACGTTGCCGTTCGAGGTGGGTGAGCCGTTCCACACGGAGACGACCTGCTGCGGGGACGCGAGGGTGACGTCCACGCTCCAGCCGGTGATCGGCGAACCGCCCGCCGTGATCGTCACCTTGCCGTTGTAGCCGCCGCTCCACTGCTCCGCCGTGCTGTAGGTGGCGGTGCAGGCGGCCGTCGGGTCGCCCGGGCCACCGGGGTCGCCGGGGGTGCCGCCGAGCGCGCTCAGGGCCGCGTCGTACGCGGGCTTCTTGTTGTAGTCGTCGTCGAACAGCAGGGGGGTGCCGCTCGACCGCCACGAGTACTTGTCCGGGATGCCCCACACCGTGATGCCGGTGCAGCGGGTCACCGCGAGGCAGGCCCGTACGACGTTGCCGTAGTTGGTGGCCTGGGCCTGGCCCGAGCCCTCGATGTCCAGCTCGGTGATCTGCACGTCGACCCCGAGGTCGGCGAACCGCTGGAGATTGGCCCGGTAGTCGGAGGGGACGGGGGAGTTGGGGTTGAAGTGGGACTGGAAGCCGACGCAGTCGATGGGCACGCCGCGGGACTTGAAGTCCCGGACCATCGTGTAGACGGCGTTGCTCTTCGCGTTGACGCCGTCGGTGTTGTAGTCGTTGTAGCAGAGCTTGGCGTTCGGGTCGGCCGCGCGGGCCGTGCGGAACGCCTCCTCGATGAAGCCGTCGCCCAGCTTGTCCTGGAAGGGCGAGCTGCGCCGGGCGCCGCTGCCGCCGTCCTGGAACGCCTCGTTGACCACGTCCCAGGAGTGGATCTCGCCCTTGTAGTGGGTCATGACCTGGGTGATGTGGTTGTTCATCGCCGACCGCAGATCGGTCGCGCCGAGCCCGGAGACCCAGCCGGGCAGCTGGGAGTGCCAGACCAGGGTGTGCCCGCGGACCTTCATGCCCTTGCCCTGGGCGTGGTCCACGATCTGGTCGGCGCGGCTGAAGCTGAAGGAGCCGCGGTTCGGCTCGACGGCGTCCCACTTCATCTCGTTCTCGGGCGTGACCGAGTTGAACTCCCGGTCGAGCGTGGCCGCGTACTGTGCCTCGCCGAGGTGGTTCGCGGCGACCGCGGCACCGAAGTAGCGGCCCTTCTCGGCCGCCGCGGCGCCCAGGGTGTCCGCCGCGTGCGCGGTGGTCTGGGGGAGCGCGGCGAGCGCGGTGGCGGTGAGCAGGACGGTGGTGGCGCCGCCGAGGGCGGCGCGCAGCCGGCCGCGCGCGGGGCCGCCTCCCCCTCTCGTCCCGGATTGCTTTTTGATCATGCGCATGACATCCCTTTCTCCGGTGGGTCCCGTGACGCGGATGGGTGGGAGTGCTGCGGTGCGGTCGAACGAAAGTTTCGGACTCGGCTCCGAATTTCTGCGGTGACGATACGGACGGCGGGGAGGGTGGTCAACCGTTCGCGCGCGACGGATGTGGTCATCGCAGGGAAGGAGGTGGTGAGGGAGCGTGCCCCGCGGGTGCGGCCGAACCTTTTCGAAAGTTTCGTCAGCGGACGTCGGTGTGCTGCGGGGCCGTCAGGTCCATCAGACGGCACGCCGTCTCGATGTCGCTCTTGACCTGGGCGATGGAGGCGCGGCCCGAGAGCCAGGTGATCAGGGCCGAGTGCCAGGTGTGCTCGATGACCCGGACCGCCGCGAGCTGGTCCGCGGTGGGATCGGAGAGCTCCATGGCGTCCAGGATGATCATCATGGTCTGCCGGGAGGCCTGGTCCACCTCCGGGCTCACGCTCCGGTCCGCGAAGATCAGGGCGCGCACCATCGCGTCGGCCAGATGGGGCTCCCGCTGGAGCGCGCGGAAGGCCCGCACCAGGGTCTCCGCCACCCGCTCGGCCGGGGTGTCGCCGGCCGGCGGCTTCTTCCGCAGCGTGCCGTGCAGATGCTCCAGCTGATCCTGCATGGTGGCCACCAGGAGGTGGATCTTGGACGGGAAGTAGCGGTACAGCGTGCCGAGCGCCACCTGCGAGGACTCCGCCACCGCGCGCATCTGGACCGCGTCGAAGCCGCCCCGGCAGGCCAGTTGCGCGCACGCGTGCAGAATGCGGCGCCGGCGCGCCTCCTGGCGCTCGGTGAGCGGTGCCGCGGGGGCGATGCGCGCGGTGCCGACCTGCCGGGCCGCCGTCCTGCCCGCCCTGGCCGCCTTGGCCGCCTTGTCCACCTTGGCTGCCCTGGCCGCCTTGTCCCTGTGGGCTTCCGTAGGCATGGGTCCCGTCCGTGACAGTCGGTGAGGGTGGATGATCGGACAGCATGGCATGCCGTCCGTCGTGGCGTGAATCACCTGATCCACTGCTCCCGGCGTCCTTACCTGCCGGTAGATTCAGATGCTCCGAACGATCAACTCTGGAACTTGTTCCAGATTGGCGTCCCGACATAGTGTCACGGGACAGTGCAGGGAGAAGGGGGCCCAGAGTGACCGCTGAGGCCAGTCAGGCCGGGCCTTCGCAGGGTCCCGCATCCGACGGCTTGCGACCGCTCCGGATCGCACTCCTCACCTATAAGGGGAACCCGTTCTGCGGCGGCCAGGGCGTCTATGTGCGCCACCTCTCCCGCGAACTCGCCCGCCTCGGGCACCGCGTCGAGGTCATCGGCGCCCAGCCCTACCCGGTCCTCGACGGCGGCTACGACGGACTGGGCCTCACCGAGCTGCCGAGCCTCGACCTCTACCGCCAGCCGGACCCCTTCCGCACCCCGGGGCGCGGCGAGTACCGCGACTGGGTCGACGCGCTCGAGGTCGGCACGATGTGGACCGGCGGCTTCCCCGAGCCGCTGACGTTCTCCCTGCGCGCCCGCCGCCATCTGCGCGCCCGCCGCGGCGACTTCGACGTCGTCCACGACAACCAGACCCTCGGCTACGGCCTGCTCGGCGACCTCGGCGCCCCCCTGGTGACCACGATCCACCACCCCATCACCGTCGACCGGCGGCTGGAGCTGGACGCCGCCGAGAACTGGCAGCGCCGCTACTCGGTGCGCCGCTGGTACGCGTTCACGCGGATGCAGAAGCGGGTCGCGCGCCGGCTGCCGTCCGTGCTCACCGTCTCCGGCAGCTCCCGCCAGGAGATCGTCGACGACCTCGGCGTACGGCAGGACCGGATCCACGTCGTCCATATCGGCGCCGACACCGGCCTGTTCGCCCCCGACCCCTCGGTCGCGGTCGTACCGGGCCGGATCGTCACCACGTCCAGCGCGGACGTGCCGCTCAAGGGGCTGGTCTTCCTCGTCGAGGCGCTGGCCAAGGTGCGCGCCGAACAGCCCGGGGCGCACCTCGTCGTGGTCGGCAAGCGGCCCGCCGAAGGGCCCGTCGCCCAGGCGATGGAGCGGTACGGCCTCGAGGGCGCCGTCGAGTTCGTCAAGGGCATCTCCGACGCCGAACTGGTCGACCTGGTGCGCTCCGCCCAGGTCGCCTGCGTGCCGTCGCTGTACGAGGGGTTCTCGCTGCCGGCCGCCGAGGCCATGGCCACGGGCACCCCGCTGGTCGCCACGACCGGCGGCGCGATCCCCGAGGTCGCCGGCCGCGACGGGGAGACGTGTCTCGCCGTGCCGCCCGGCGACGCGGGCGCGCTGGCCGCCGCGCTGACCCGGCTGCTGGGCGACCCGGAGCTGCGGGCGCGGCTCGGGGCGGCCGGACGGGAGCGGGTGTTGCGCCACTTCACCTGGGCGCGCGCCGCGGAGGGCACGGTGGCCCGCTACCGCGAGGCGATCGCCCACGCGGCCGGCGGCACCGGCGCCCCCGGTGGCACGCCCCCGCGCCGCCCGGCGTCCAGGACACCCGGCGGCTCCGCGGGGCAGCCCCCGGCCTCGTGCGCGTCCGGCGGTCCCGGCGCCGCGTCCCCGGGCCGTTCCGCGGTCCCGGCGGAGGACGCCACCGACACCCCCACGGGCCCGGCCGCCGCCGTGTCCGTGCGCGCAGCCGACACCTCCGACCGTGAAAGCAGGGCCTCGTGCTGACCGTCGACTTCTCCCGGTTCCCGCTCGCCCCGGGCGACCGCGTCCTGGACCTCGGCTGCGGGGCCGGACGGCACGCCTTCGAGTGCTACCGGCGCGGCGCCCGGGTGGTGGCGCTGGACCAGAACGGCGAGGAGATCCGCGAGGTCGCCAAGTGGTTCGCGGCGATGAAGGAGGCCGGGGAGGCGCCCGCCGGGGCCACCGCCACCGCCATGGAGGGCGACGCCCTGGCGCTGCCCTTCCCCGACGAGTCCTTCGACGTCGTCATCATCTCCGAGGTGATGGAGCACATCCCCGACGACAAGGGCGTACTCGCCGAGATGGTGCGGGTGCTCAGGCCCGGCGGCCGGATCGCGATCACCGTCCCGCGCTACGGCCCCGAGAAGGTGTGCTGGAGCCTGTCCGACGCCTACCACGAGGTCGAGGGCGGGCATATCCGCATCTACAAGGCCGACGAGCTGCTGGCGAAGATCCGTGAGGCGGGCCTGCGTCCCTACGGCACCCACCACGCGCACGCGCTGCACTCGCCGTACTGGTGGCTGAAGTGCGCGTTCGGCGTGGACAACGACAAGGCGCTGCCGGTGCGGGCGTACCACAAGCTGCTGGTCTGGGACATCATGAAGAAGCCGCTGGCCACCCGGGTGGCCGAGCAGGCGCTGAACCCGCTGATCGGCAAGAGCTTCGTGGCGTACGCGACCAAGCCGCACCTGCCGCGCGCCGAGGCGGACGCCGCGTGACGACCTCCCGGACTCCCCGGACGGAACATCTGGTCCTGCCCGGGGTGCTCACGGCCGGCCAGGCCGCCGCGACCGTCGCCGGCATCCTCGCGGTGCAGCGGGAGGACGGGGCGATCCCCTGGTTCCGGGGGCACCACCTCGACCCCTGGGACCACGTCGAGGCCGCGATGGCGCTGGACGCCGCGGGTGAGCACCAGGCCGCCGAGCGGGCCTATCTCTGGCTCGCCCGGCACCAGTTGGCCGACGGGTCCTGGTACGCGGCGTACGCCGACGGCGACCCCGGCGACATCACCGATCGGGGCCGGGAGACCAACTTCGTCGCCTACATCGCGGTCGGGGTGTGGCACCACTACCTGTCCACCGGCGACGACACGTTTCTGGACCGGATGTGGCCGGTGGTCCACTCGGCGGTGGAGTTCGTCCTGCGGCTGCAGCAGCCCGGCGGGCAGATCGGCTGGCGGCGCGACGACGACGGCACGCCCACCGCGGACGCGCTGCTCACCGGCTCCTCCTCCGTCCACCACGCGCTGCGCTGCGCGCTCGCCGTCGCCGAACAGCGCGAAGAGCCGCAGCCGGACTGGGAGTTGGCGGCGGGCGCGCTGCGCCACGCGATCCGCCGTCACCCGGAGCGGTTCCTGGACAAGGACCGCTACTCGATGGACTGGTACTACCCGGTGCTGGGCGGCGCGCTCACCGGCGTCGAGGCCAAGGCCCGCGTCGAGGAGGGCTGGGACCGCTTCGTCGTGCCCGGACTGGGGGTGCGGTGCGTGGTCCCCAACCCGTGGGTGACCGGCGGTGAATCGGCCGAACTCGCCCTGGCGCTCTGGGCGATGGGCGAGTCCGACCGTGCGCTGGAGGTGCTCCAGTCGATCCAGCACCTGCGCGATCCGGAGAGCGGCCTGTACTGGACCGGGTACGTCTTCGACGACGAGGCGATCTGGCCCCGCGAACTGACCACCTGGACCGCCGGCTCCCTGCTGCTGGCGGTCGCCGCCCTCGGCGGCCACGAGGCGACCTGCGCCGTCTTCGGCGGCGACCGCCTGCCCGCGGGCCTGGACCCGGACTGCTGCACCCTCACCTGACCCACCTGCCGCCCGGCCCGCGACGGACCGGGCGGCAGGTGGTCCGGTTCAGTGGCGGCCGAGGCGGCCTGCGATGGCGTGGCCGATGAAGAGGTAGACGACGGCGGCGAGTCCGTAGCCGGCCACGACCCGGGCCCACTCCTCGTCGAAGGTGAACAGATCACGCGACCAGGCTGCGAGCCAGTTGGCCGCGTCATGGACGAACTGGACCAGGTCGTTGGCCCGGTTGGCGTCCAGCAGGTACATCAGAATCCACAGTCCGAGGATGACGGCCATGATGTCCGCGATCACCGCGACGACCGTCCCCGCAGAGTTGGAACCAGTGCGATATCGGGGAGACATGCTTTCCGTCTGGCCCCGGAACCGTGGTTGAAACACACGGAGTTCCGCGGCGACGACAACGGCCCCCCGCCCGGAAGGGGCGGGAGGCCGTGACGAGGAAGGGCCCGGTGGGCCGCTCAGCCGCGCTGGATGCCCGAGGTGTCCTGGAGGACGCCGCGACGGCCGTCCTGGGTCTGCGCGACGAGCGAGGGACCACGCTGCTCGACCGCCAGGTACCAGGTGCCGGGCGCCAGTTCGGCGATCGGGGTGGGCGAGCCGTCCTCCGGGAACAGCGGCCGGGGCACCGGCACGGCGAACCAGAACGGCGAGAAGTCACCGGCCGGGGGCTGCGCCGGCTGACCGGGCTGCGGCTGGCCGCCCGGGAACGGCTGACCGGGCTGACCGGGCTGGCCCGGCTGCGGCTGGCCGCCGAACGAGGCCGGCTGCTGCGCGCCCGGGTAGCCGTAACCACCGGGCGGCTGCGCGCCGTACGGCTGCGGGGCGGCGGGACGGGCCGCCGGGAGCAGGGCGCCCTTGAGGGCCGGGACCAGGGGGGTGGCGACGGCGGCGGCGGCCATGACGAGCGTGGCGACCAGGGCCAGGATCAGACCGGCGCCGGCGTCGGGTCCGTCGCCGCTGCCGCCGAAGTTGTCGGCGCCGCCGGCCGGGTCGAAGATGTTGCCCAGCGCGCTCCACGCCGCGAACACGGTGAAGGCGACGCCGAACTGGCCGAGGTCGAGCCCCGCGACCTTCGGCACCTGCGGCAGGCCGTGGGCGACGACGACGAGCGCGGCGCCGATGATGCCCGCCAGCACCACTCCGAGCAGAACCGGCCCGCTGGCCCACAGGCTGGGAAGGTCGAGACTGTCGGGAGCGCCATCGACGGAGTACAGGTCGAGGAACGACGCGATGAACAGCAACACCGCTGCTCCGATCACCACGCCGTCGCCTCGAGTGAGGGAGCGGATATTCACTTCAGGTCCTTCGTAGGTCGTCTCGTCGTCGGAAGAGGCGTCGCTGTCACCATGTCGCCCGAAGGCCCCGGTGTGAAGCGCGGGGGTGGCCCCTGATCGTGGGGACGACACTATCGTCCGCACGATCGGGCTGTCCGCTCGGATCAGCGCGCCGACCCCTACCCGCGCAGGAAACCCACGATTCCGTCGGAAATTCCTTGCGCCGCCTTCTGCCGCCAGGCGCCGCTGGTCAGCAACGCCGCGTCCTTGCTATCGCGCATGTTCCCGCACTCGATGAACACCTTCGGAACCGTTGACAGATTGAGACCGCCGAGGTCCTCACGCGTGACGAGACCGGTACCGTCGCCGATGTAGTTGGAGGGCGCGCTGCCCGTCACGCGGACGAAGTCGCCCGCGATGCGCTCGCCGAGGTCGCCGGACGGCTCGACGATGGCGCGGGTGTCGGCGGCGCCGGAGTGGACCGCGCCGGGCAGGATCACATGGAAGCCGCGGTTGCCGGTGCCCGAGCCGTCCGCGTGGATCGAGACGACGGCGTCCGCCTTCGCCTCGTTGCCGATCCGCGCCCGCTCGTCCACGCACGGCCCGAAGGGCCGGTCGGCGTCCTGGGTCAGCTTCACCGTGGCGCCCTGCCGTTCGAGGAGCGTCCGCATCCGGTGGGCGACGTCGAGGGTGAACTCGGCCTCGGCGTAACCGTCGTTGGTGGCGGTGCCGGTGGTGTCGCACTCCTTGCGGTTCGTCCCGATGTCCACCTGGCGGCTGATGTCGGCGGTGTGCCGGAAGTTGCCCGGGTTGTGCCCCGGGTCGATGACGACGACCTTCCCCTTCAGCGCACCGGACCCGGCGGGCGCGGAGGGGGACTTCGCGGAGGCCGAGGCGCCGGGCTTCGTGTCGTCGGCGCTGGCGGACGGGGAGGAGCCGGCGGTCGGCGTGCCCGAAGCGGAGGCGGACGCGCCCGCGGACCCCTCGTCGCCCCCGGGCCCGCCCACGGCGGCGTACACCGCCCACCCGAGCAGCGCCCCGGGGACGAGCGCGGCGAGCGCCACGGTCAGGGGTCCTCGCCGGGACCGTCGGGGCTGGGGCGGATCGAAGCCGGGACCTGTGTACGACACGCAGCCACCCTAGGGCCTGCCGGGAAAGCGCCGCCTGCCGGGCGGCGCCGTGCCCGCGCTCCCGCCGCGGCTCAGACGCCCGGACCGGTCCGCCGCAGCACCCGCAGCGAGCCGGTCGCCGAGACCTCCGTGAAGGCGCCGGAGGCGAGGGCCCGGAGGTAGACCCGGTAGGGGGCCTGGCCGGTGAACTCGTCCACCGGGTCGGGGAAGACGTCGTGGATGACGAGGAGGCCGCCCTCGGCGAGGTGCGGAGCCCAGCCCTCGTAGTCGGCGGTGGCGTGTTCGTCGGTGTGGCCGCCGTCGACGAAGACCAGGGCGAGCGGGGCGGCCCACAGGGCCGCGACACGGGGGGAGCGGCCGACCAGGGCCACCACGTGGTCCTCCAGGCCCGCCCGGTGCAGGGTGCGGCGGAAGGCGGGCAGGGTGTCCATCACGCCCAGCTCGGGGTCGACCGTCTCCGGGTCGTGGTAGTCCCAGCCGGGCTGCTGCTCCTCACTGCCCCGGTGGTGGTCCACGGTGAGCGCCGTGACACCGGCCGCGCGGGCCGCGTCGGCGAGCAGGATCGTGGAGCGGCCGCAGTAGGTGCCGATCTCCAGCAGCGGCAGCCCCAGCCGGCCGGCCTCGGCGGCGGCCGCGTACAGGGCCAGGCCCTCGTCCACGGGCATGAAGCCCTTCGCCGCCTCGAACGCGGCCAGGATCCCGGGCCCGGGTGTCATCGGCATGGGGCGTGCCTCTTCCGAGGTGGTACGTGTCTGCACGGCCCCATGCTGCCGTACCCCCAACGGACCCGTGCCGACAGGGGTGGGTGGCGGAGGGGTCAGGCGGAGACCGTCTCGCCCGGCAGGGACAGGTCCAGGTCGACCGGGCGTCCGTCGCCCGCGTGGGTCGCAGGGGACGCCAGCGGGGCGTGGCCCGCGACGTTCGCCCCCAGGACGTACGCGCCGCGCGCGGGAACCGCGACGGCGTAGCTCCCGTCGGCGGCGGAGACGGTGGAGCCGGCCCGGCGGCCGTGGCGGTCGGTCAGGGTGATCTCGGCGCGGGCGACCGGGACGCCGGCCGCGTCCAGGACCCGGCCGCGGAAACCGCGCAGGGCGGCCTCCGCGCGCTCCAGGTTCGCGTCCTCCTCGCTGCTCGCCCGCAGCAGGGTGTGCGCCGACGGGCGGCGGCCGGGCAGGAACAGGGCCAGGACGAGACCGACGGCGACCGCCGCCGTCGCGATCAGGAAGGAGATCCGGAAGCCGTGCAGGGTCGGGACCGCCGTCCCGCCCGAGGTGTCCGCGGTGTTCGCCAGCACCATGCCGATGACGGCGCTCGACACCGACGTGCCGATGGACCGCATCAGCGTGTTGAGGCCGTTCGCCGCGCCCGTCTCGGACGCCGGCACCGCGCCGATGATCAGCGCGGGCAGGGACGAGTAGGCGAGGCCGATGCCCGCGCCGAGCACCACCGAGGTGACGACGGTCTGCCAGGCGGCGTCCATCAGCCCGAGGCCGCCGCCGTAGCCGGCCGCGATGATCAGCATGCCGAGGATGAGGGTGGTCTTCGGGCCGTACCGGGCGGACAGCCGGGCGTAGACGGGGGCCGTGAACATCATCGTCAGGCCCAGCGGCGCCACGCACAGACCGGCGACGACCATCGACTGGCCCAGCCCGTGGCCGGTGGCGGCGGGCAGCTGGAGCAGCTGCGGGAGGACCAGGGAGACGACGAAGAAGGAGACCCCGACCATGATCGAGGCGAGGTTGGTGAGCAGCACCTCGCGGCGGGCGGTGGTGCGCAGGTCCACCAGGGGCGCGGGGACGCGCAGCTCCATCAGGCCCCAGAGCAGCAGGACCACGACGGCCGCGCCGAGCAGGCCCAGCGTGGTGCCCGAGGTCCAGCCCCAGTCGCTGCCCTTGGAGACCGGGAGCAGGAACAGCAGCAGTCCGGCGGACAGGCCCAGCGCGCCCGGCAGGTCGAAGGTGCCCCGCGCGCGCACCGGGGACTCCGGTACGACGGTCAGGGTGAGCACGATGGCGAGGACGCCGAGGCCGGCGGCGCCGAGGTAGAGGGCGTGCCAGTCGGAGTGCTGGGCGACCAGCGCGGCGGCGGGCAGCGCGAGACCGCCGCCGACGCCTATGGAGGAGCTCATCAGCGCCATCGCCGAGCCGAGCCGTTCGCGGGGCAGCATGTCGCGCATCAGGCCGATGCCGAGCGGGATGGCGCCCATCGCGACGCCCTGGAGCGTGCGCCCGGTGATCATCAGCAGCAGGTCGCTGGTGGAGGCGCTGAGCAGCGCGCCGCCCACCATCACCGCGAGGCTGGTGACCAGCATGCGCCGCTTGCCGTAGAGGTCGCCGAGGCGGCCCATGATCGGGGTGGCGACGGCGCCGGACAGCAGGGTGGAGGTCAGGACCCAGGTGGCGTCGGCGGGGGCGGTGTCCAGCAGCCGCGGCAGATCCTTGATGACGGGGACCAGCAGGGTCTGCATCACCGCGACGACGATGCCCGCGAAGGCGAGCACCGGGACCACGGCCCCGCCCGCTCTGCCGGAGGGACGGTCGGTCGTCGTCTGCGTCATGAAGGGTCCCTCCGGGGCCGTGCTGTCTGCGGGGTACGTGGAGACCGAACCCCGTACACCGAGGCAACTATTCCGATGCTTCGAACCGCTAACGAATTCTTGACCGTCCCTTGGGCTTCCCGAGAGGGCCGGGAAGCGTAGGACCAAAAGCCGATGCCGGGAACGGGGGCCGGTTGAGAGCATGGCGCACATGCTCGAGACCCCCGACACCGGCCGTATGTCCGCGCGCTCCGCACCACCGCTGTGGCTGGTGGTGGCGCTCGCCTGCGCGGGGCAGTTCCTCGTCGTCCTGGACATCTCGGTGGTGAACGTCGCGCTGCCGTCGCTGCGCGGCGGACTGGCGCTCGGCGAGCAGGGCCTGCAGTGGGTGGTGAACGCGTACGCCATCGCCTTCGCCGGGTTCATGCTGCTCGGCGGCCGGGCCGGCGACCTCTTCGGGCGCAAGCGCATGTTCCTCGTCGGCCTCGGACTGTTCACCCTGGCCTCGCTGGCCGGCGGACTGGCCCAGGAGGGCTGGCAGTTGCTGCTGGCGCGGGCCGTCCAGGGCCTCGGCGCGGCCGTGCTGGCGCCGTCCACGCTCACGATCGTCACCTCCGCGGTGCCGGAGGGCCCGGCACGCGCCCGGGCGATCGCGACCTGGACGGCCGTCGGCGCGGGCGGCGGCGCGGCCGGCGGTTTCGTCGGCGGGGTGCTGGTGGAGACGCTGTCGTGGCGGTGGGTGCTGCTGATCAACGTCCCGGTCGGCGCGCTGGTGCTGGCGGGGGCCGCCCGGTGGCTGGTGGAGAGCCGGGCGGGGGAGCGGCGGCGGCTCGACCTGCCGGGCGCGGTGCTGGTCACGGCGGGCCTCGCCACCCTGGCGTACGGCATCTCGCAGACCGAGGCGGAGGGCTGGACGGCGGCGGCCACCCTGGTGCCGCTGTGCGCCGGGCTCGCCCTCGTCGCGCTCTTCCTCCTCGTCGAGGCGCGGGCCGGGTCCCCGCTGATGCCGCTCGGACTGCTGCGGCTGCGGTCGGTGGCGTCGGCGAACGTGGCGATGTTCCTGAGTGGCTCCGCGATGTTCTGCATGTGGTTCTTCATGACCCTGTACGCCCAGAACGTCCTCGGCTACACCCCGCTGGAGGCGGGCCTCGCGCTGGTGCCGAGCTCGCTCGCGGTGGTCCTCGGCTCCAAGGTCGCGCCCCGGCTGATGCGTTCGGCCGGACCGCGGGCCGTCGCCGTGCTCGGCACGCTGGTCGCGCTGGCGGGCTTCGTCTGGCAGTCGACGATGACCGCCGACGGCGCGTACGCGACCGCGGTGCTGTTCCCCGGCGTGCTGATGATGCTGGGCGCGGGCCTCGCCGGGACCCCGCTCGCCGCCCTCGCCACCTCCGGCGCCGCCCCGCAGGAGGCCGGTCTCGTCTCCGGACTGGTCAACACCTCCCGCACCATGGGCGGTTCGCTGGGCCTCGCCGTCATGTCGACGATCGCGGCGGCCCGCACGGCGGGCGTCCGCACCCCGCAGGCCCTGACGGAGGGCTACGCGCTGGTCTTCCGTACGGGCGCCGTCGTCCTGGCCGTGGGCGCGGTCCTGATGTGGGTGTGGCTGCCCCGTCCGGCCGCGGAGCCCCGCCAATGACGGGCTCCGCCTACAGCCAGCCCTTGTGGCGGGCCTCGTGCAGGGCCTCCGTGCGGTTGCGGGTGCCGGTCTTGCCGATGACGGCGGAGAGGTGGTTGCGGACCGTGGACTCGGAGAGGTGCACCCGGGCGGCGATGTCGGCGACCGTCGCGCCGCCCGCGGACGCCCGGAGGACGTCGCGCTCGCGGGCGGTGAGCGGACTGGGCCCGGCACTGAGCGCCGCCGCGGCCAGCACCGGGTCGACCACCGTCTCCCCGGCCAGCACCCGGCGGACCGCCGACGCCAGCTCCTCCACGGGCCCGTCCTTCACCAGGAACCCGGCGGCCCCCGCGTCCATGGCCCGCCGCAGATAGCCGGGCCGGCCGAACGTGGTGAGGATCAGCACCCGGCACTCCGGAGCCCGCTCGCGCAGCTCCGCGGCGGCGTCCAGACCGCTCATGCCCGGCAGTTCGATGTCGAGCAGGGCCACGTCGGGACGGTGCGCGAGCGCCGCGTCCACGATGACGTCCCCCGCCGCCACCTGGGCCACCACCTCGATGTCGGGCTCCATGCCGAGCAGCAGCGCCAGCGCCCCGCGCATCATCCCCTGGTCCTCCGCGAGCAGCACCCGGATGGAAGGGGCGGGCCGGTGGTCACGCGGCGTCTCGGTCACGTCCGTAGCGTAGGACGGCGCGGGCGGGACGCGCCCCGGCGGGAGGGCGCGGCCGCCCCGCGCGGCGGAGGGCACGGCGGCTCAGACCGCCGCCGCGGCACGCGGCGGGCCCGCCGCCGCGGCCTCCCGGGCCGGTTCCGCGTCCGCCGCGTCCAGCGGCAGCTCCGCCGAGACCCGGAAGCCGCCGCCGTCGCCGGTGCCCGCCCGCAGCGTGCCCCCGGCCGCCGCGAGGCGCTCGGTCAGGCCGCGCAGCCCCGTGCCGTCCGCGCCCGTCCCGCCGGCCCCGGAACCGTCGTCGGTCACGGTCAGACGGACCCGCTCGGGCGTCGCCGAGACGGTGATCTCGCAGCGTTCGGCCCCGCTGTGCCGTACGGCGTTGGTGGCCGCCTCGCGCACCACCCAGCCCAGCAGGGCCTCCGTGCGCGGACCGAGCGGCGGGCCGCCGCGGCGCACCACCGGGATGATGCCCGCGTCCGTCAGGGCCGAGCGGGCCCGGTCCAGTTCGGTGTCCAGACCGCCCTCCCGGTAGCCCGTCACGGCTTCCCGGATCTCGGTGAGCGCCTGCCGGCCGACCGCCTCGATGTCGGTGACCTGGGCCAGCGCGGCGGCCGGATCGCGCGGCGCGAGCCGGCGGGCCGCCTCCGACTTCACGACGATCACCGACAGCGTGTGTCCCAGCAGGTCGTGCAGATCGCGGGAGAAGCGCAGCCGCTCCTGCTCCACCGCCCGGCGGGCCAGCTCCTCCCGCGCGGCGCGCAGTTCCCCCACGGTCTCGGCCAGCCGTACGAGCATGGCCGTCACCGCCGTCGAGATCGCGGTGGCGTAGAGGATGTCGAGGCCGCCCCACCCGTCGTGGAACCAGCCGGCCCCGCCCGCGACCGCGGTCACCGCGGCACCGGCGACCTTCAGCGTCCCGCCCCGCAGGACCACGCCGGTGGCGAGCCCGAGCAGCGGGAAGTAAAGCAGCCAGTCGCCGCCGTAGCCGAGCGCGAGCGCGCAGGTCACCGCGGCCAGCAGGGCGAGCGCCACCCGGGTGCCGGCCGCCTCCCGCCGCCGCGGGCGCGCGCTGAACGCCAGGAAGACGTACAGGGAGTTGAACGTCAGCAGTCCCACGGCGCCGACCCACGGGTTCGGGGTGGTGCCCTGGAAGAGGTTGGAGAAGGCGCCCATCCCGACCAGCAGCCAGGGAAGAAGCCGGAAACCACGGTGTGTGTCACAGGACGTCGACATGACCTGAGCCCCCATTCGTTCGCCGTCCCCGAGACCGTACGGCGCCCCCGGCCCGCCCCGACAGAGCCGCTCGTACGCCTTTCCCCGGTACGAATGTCCCGGGCCCCGGGCTGCGACACTCGACCCGCCAGGACCCACCACCGGGACGACTCAGGAGCCCCATGCCCATCGATGTCCGCACGGCGCTGACCGCCCCGCCCCGCACCGCCGGGATCTCCTGGACCGCGAAGGACGTCATCCTCTACCACCTCGGCGTCGGCGCCGGCGGATCCGCCGCCACCGACCCCGCGGAACTCCGCTACACCCTGGAGACCCGGCTGCACGTCCTCCCCGGCTTCGCCGCCGTCGCGGGAGCCGGATCCCCCGGCGTGACCGCCGCGCTGACCATGCCCGGCATCGACGTGGACCTGGCCCGCGCCCTGCACGCCGGCCAGTCGCTCACCCTGCACCGCCCGCTGCCGACCGAGGGCGCCGCCACCACCACCGCCCGCATCGACGCCGTGTACGACAAGGGGAACGCCGCCGTCCTGGTCATGCGCACCGAGGCCGCCGACGGCGACGGCCCGCTGTGGACCGACGAGGCGTGGGTCCACCTGCGCGGGGAGGGCGGCTGGGGCGGGGACCGCGGCCCGTCCGTACGGCCCGTGCCCGAGACGGGGCGCCCCGACCGGACCGTGGAACGGACCGTCCGCGAGGACCAGGCCCTGCTGTACCGCCTCTCCGGCGACTGGAACCCCCTGCACGCCGACCCGGAGTTCGCCCGGCGCGCTGGCTTCGACCGTCCCGTCCTGCACGGCCTGTGCACCTACGGCATGACCCTCAAGGCGGTCGTCGACACCCTCCTCGACGGGGACGTCACCCGTGTCCGCTCCTGCGCGACCCGGTTCACCGGGATCGTCCACCCGGGCGAGACACTGCGGATCCGCATGTGGCGGGGGGACGGCGAGGTGCGGGCGACGGTGACCGCCGTGGACCGGGACGACGCCCCCGTACTCGACGGCATGACGGTCGCACACGCGTGAAGCGGGCCCCGGCCGTCGTACGACGGCCGGGGCCCGCTTCATCCGTGGACCGGTGCCCGACGTGTGTCAGGCAGCCGACTCCCTGTGCTCGTTCGCCTGCTCCGGCCTGCGGTGCCGGCCGTGCGGGGACGCTTCCACGTCCTGCGTGGAGACCGGCCCGCGGTGCCTGCCGTGCCCGGTGGCGGACTGCCCGCCCTCGGCGGACTGCGGCTTGTTCGTGCTGACGTCGTTCATCGGAAGGAACTCACCCCGTAAACATGATCTTTCCTACAGCCGGGCGAGTCTAACCGGCACCCCACCGCCCGGATCCAGGCGGCCACGCCGACCGGCACTACTTCGTTACAAGCCGTGCCAGAGGCGCCTGTTGCAGGGGGACGGGGCGGGGAGCGGAGGAGACGCCGGAGCCGTCGTGCCCGGTGGATGCGGCGTGGGGGGTGAGCAGGAAATCCGTCATGTCACCTGAGCAGTAGGGGAGTTGTTCCTCGTCCGCGGGCCCGTTGGGGGAGGGGGCGCCGCCGTCGGCCGCCGGTCCGGATCCGGAAGGGGCGGCGGGCGCCGCGCGTTCACCGGAGCGCGCGGGCCGCGCCGGCGGACGGACGTCCAGCCCCGCCCGCCGCCGCTCCTGCCCCGGCACCCTCAGGACGGCCACCCCGCAGGGCACCGCCCCGGTGGAGTACGGCAGCCGCAGCTCCCCCTCCGCCGTCCACAGCCCGCTGCCGGCCAGCCAGCCCGCCGGCGCCGGGACGTGGTCCACCCGCCGCTCCGCCGGCCGCCACACCCCGATCCAGCTGCCGAGCGCGCCGTCGACGCGCAGCGCCACCGCGCAGCGCTCCGGTGTCAGCAGCTGCCCCGGCTGCACGGCGAACGGGGTGACCGTGCAGTCCGCGATCCGCAGGCACCGGGGGAAACGCACCGGCAGCGTGCTCCCCAGCACCCCCCAGCCCAGCCGGTCCTGCCCGGGCGAGGGCGCGTCCGAGCGGATCAGCAGCAGACCGCTGTCCGGGTCGGCGAGCAGCACCCGGTCGTCGCTCCCGTCGGCGATCTGCAGCAGCGGCGACATCTCGCCGCCCCGCCCCAGGTCCACCACGACCGCCTTGCTGCGGCCGCCCATCTCCCGGTCCAGGGCCAGCATCCGCCCCTCCCGGTCCAGCCACGCCCCGCCCGAGCAGCGGCCGGGGACCTCCGCGAGCTGCTGGAGCCCGAACGCGCCGCCCGCCACCAGCCACACCGCCGTCGACCGCGGGCCCACGGCGAGCGCGTACGCCCGCTCCCCGCCCGGGGCGGGCGGCAGCAGCCGCAGCCGGGTGTCCTCGTCCGGGCACGCGACCGCGCCCAGCGGCAGCTCGCCGGTGCCGGGGCCGGTCGGGTACAGCAGGGAGAACGTGTGCCGTCCGCCGGCCGGCCGGCGGACGAGGACCCGCCCGTCGCTCAGCGGCTGCACCTCGGCGCAGGGTTCCCCGGGGCCGCCGCCGGGCAGCCGCACCGCGTAGGGCTCGGGACCGTCGAGGGTCCAGCGCTCCGGGACGAAGGAGTCGCCGGCGGGGGCGAGGCGCGCCGCGTAGCAGCCGTCGGCGGTGATGGCGCACCCCGCCCGTCCGGCTCCGCCCTCGTGTCCCGCCTCAGGTTCGATGGCACAGACCGTCATCGTTCGGTCACCTCCGGTGATGAACGTAGGTCTCCCGTGCACAGGCGGTGGACCGGTGGGCCCACGCTTCACACGTAAGGGTGCTCCAGGAACGATTCGCCTGAGGAAGCGGAGGGGTGTGTGCTCCGGGGAGCAGGTACTGCCGTACGGAACAGCCAGGTAGCCTTGCAGGCGTGCCCCGTCTGTCTGAAGTCATCGCCGCGCTGGACAACCTGTGGCCCGCCGAGTGGGCCGAGTCCTGGGACGCGGTCGGCACCGTCGTGGGCGATCCCGACCAGGAGGTCACACGGGTCCTGTTCGCCGTCGACCCGGTCCGGGAGACCGTCGACGAGGCGCTGAAGCTGGACGCCGACCTGCTGGTCACCCACCACCCGCTCTACCTCCGCGGGACGACCACGGTCGCGGCCTCCACCTTCAAGGGCCGCGTGGTGCACACCCTCATCAAGAACGACATCGCGCTGCACGTCGCCCACACCAACGCCGACACCGCCGACCCGGGAGTCTCCGACGCCCTCGCCGGCGCGCTGGACCTCCGGATCCTGCGGCCCCTCGTGCCGGACCCGTCCGACCCCGCGGGCCGCCGGGGACTCGGCAGGGTGTGCGAGCCGGACCGTCCGCTGACCGTCCGCGAACTCGCCGCCCGCGCCGCCGAGCGCCTCCCCGCGACCGCGCAGGGCATCCGCGTCGCCGGCGACCCCGACGCGCCCGTGCGCACGGTCGCCGTCAGCGGCGGCTCCGGCGACAGCCTCTTCGACCACGTCCGGGCGGCCGGCGTGGACGCCTTCCTCACCGCGGACCTGCGCCACCACCCGGTGTCCGAGGCCCGCGCCCAGAGTTCCCTCGCGCTGCTCGACGCGGCGCACTGGGCCACCGAGTGGCCCTGGTGCGAGCTGGCGGCCGCCCAGCTCGACGAGATCTCCGACCGCCACGGATGGGACCTGCGGGTCCACATCTCGCGGACGGTCACCGACCCCTGGACCGCCCACGCGGCGTCCGCCCGCCCGTCGCCCACCACCACCCTTCCAGGGAGCGCTTCGCGCGCCCCTTCGGACGCTGACACATCTGGAGCCCCCAACTGAACGCCGCGCCCGCCGACCAGATCCGACTCCTCGACGTCCAGGACCTCGACGTCCGCCTCCAGCAGCTCGCGCACAAGCGGAAGTCGCTGCCCGAGCACGCCGAGATCGAGTCGCTGACCCGGGACCTCGCCCAGCTGCGCGACCTGCTCGTCGCCGCGCAGACCGAGGAGAGCGACTGCGCCCGCGAGCAGACCAAGGCCGAGCAGGACGTCGACCAGGTGCGCCAGCGCGCCGTCCGCGACCAGAAGCGCCTCGACTCCGGCGCCGTCTCCTCGCCGAAGGACCTGGAGAACCTCCAGCGCGAGATCACCTCCCTCGCCAAGCGGCAGGGCGACCTCGAGGACGTCGTCCTGGAGGTCATGGAGCGTCGCGAGTCCGCGCAGGAGCGCGTCACCGAACTCACCGAGCGGGTCGGCTCCGTGCAGGGCAGGATCGACGACGCGACCGCGCGCCGGGACACGGCCGTCGAGGAGATCGACGGCGAGGTGGCCTCCGTGACGAAGGAGCGCGAGGTCGTTTCCGGCTCCGTTCCCGCCCCGCTGCTGAGCCTGTACGACAAGCTGCGCGGGCAGCAGGGCGGCATCGGCGCCGCGAAGCTGTACGCCCGTACCTGCCAGGGCTGCCGCCAGGAGCTCGCCATCACCGAGCTGAACGAGATCCGCTCGGCCGCCCCCGACACGGTGGTGCGCTGCGAGAACTGCCGCCGCATCCTGGTGCGCACCTCCGAGTCGGGCCTGTAGGGCCGCGGGGCGGCAAGGGCTGGTCAGCGATGCGGGAGTTCATCGTCGAGGCGGACGGCGGGTCGCGGGGCAACCCGGGGCCCGCGGGCTACGGGTCCGTGGTGAGTGACGCGGCGACGGGGGAGACCCTGGCGGAGGCGGCGGAGTACATCGGCGTCGCCACCAACAACGTCGCCGAGTACCGGGGCCTGGTGGCCGGCCTGCGCGCCGCGCACGAGCTGGACCCGGATGCCGCGGTGCACGTCCGGATGGACTCCAAGCTCGTCGTCGAGCAGATGACGGGCCGCTGGAAGATCAAGCACCCGGCGATGAAGCCGCTCGCGGCGGAGGCCGCGCGGGTCTTCCCGCCGGAGCGGGTCACGTACGAGTGGATCCCCCGCGAGCGGAACAAGCACGCCGACCGGCTGGCCAACGAGGCGATGGACGCGGGCAGGCGGGGCGAGCAGTGGTCGGCGTCGGCCTCCCGCGCCGCCCTGGACACCCCCCGCCCCGAGCCCGCGGGCCCACCCGCCGACGCGGCCGCGGGCGCGGCCCGCGTCCGCGCCGCACTCGCCTCGACCTCCACCCCCACACCCGGCTCCCCCCGCCCGTCCACCGCACCCCCGGCCGCGGGTCCTGCCGACGCGACGCCCACCTCCGGTGCCGAGCCCGCCACCGCGCCCGACTCCCCTCGCCCGGCGGACGACACCACCGGGGCCCCGTCCGCGGGTCCCGCCGACGCCGACGCCGGTGCGGCACGCGTCTCCGGCGAGACCGCCGCCGAGCCCGGCGACGCCACCGGGGCTCCGGCCGCGGGGGCGGATGCTGCCGCTGCCGCGGCCGACGCCGATGTCCGGGCCGCGCGGACCGTGGCCACGCCCGGGGTGGGGTGGGCGCCGCCGGACATGGGTGCGCCGGCGACCTTCGTGCTGTTGCGGCACGGGGAGACGCCGCTGACTCCGCAGAAGCGTTTCTCGGGCAGTGGCGGCAGTGACCCCTCCCTCTCCGACATCGGCCGGGAGCAGGCGGCGAGGGTCGCCGAGTTCCTGGCCCGGCGCGGCACCGTGCAGGCGGTCGTCTCCTCCCCCCTCGCCCGTACCCGCGAGACCGCGCGCATCGTCGCCGCCCGGCTCGGTCTCGAAGTGGCCGTGGAGGACGGGCTGCGGGAGACCGACTTCGGCGCGTGGGAGGGCCTCACCTTCGGCGAGGTCCGCGAACGCCACCCCGACGACCTGAACGCCTGGCTGTCCTCCCCGGACGCCGAACCCACCGGCGGCGGCGAGAGCTTCGCGGCCACCGCCGACCGGATCGCCGCCACCCGCGACAAGCTGACCGCCGCGTACGCCGGCCGCACGGTCCTGCTCGTCACCCATGTGACCCCGATCAAGACCTTGGTACGGCTCGCCCTGGGCGCCCCGCCCGAGGCCCTGTTCCGCATGGAACTGTCGGCGGCCTCACTCTCCGCCGTGGCGTACTACGCCGACGGCAACGCCAGCGTCCGCCTGTTCAACGAGACCTCGCACCTGCGCTGAGCCCCGCCGCCTCCCGCGCCAGCCGCTCCACCCGGTCCCAGTCCCCGGCCGCCACCGCGTCCGCCGGGAGCATCCAGCTCCCGCCCACGCAGCCCACGTTGGGCAGGGCGAGATAGTCCGGCGCGGAGTCGGGACCGATGCCTCCCGTCGGGCAGAAACGGGCCTGCGGAAGCGGTCCGGCGAGCGACTTCAGATACGCCGTCCCGCCCGCGGCCTGCGCCGGGAAGAACTTCATCTCCCGCACCCCGCGCTCCAGCAGCGCCACCACCTCCGAGGTGGTCGACACCCCCGGCAGGAACGGCACCCCGGACGCCCGCATGGCCGCCAGCAGGACGTCCGTCCAGCCGGGACTCACCAGGAACCGCGCCCCCGCCGCCACCGCCTCGCCCGCCTGCTCCGGAGCGATCACCGTCCCGGCCCCCACCACCGCGTCCGGCACCTCGCCGGCGATCGCGCGGATCGCGGCGAGCGCGGCGGGCGTCCGCAGGGTCACCTCGATCGCCGGCAGCCCCCCGGCCACCAGCGCACGCGCCAGCGGCACGGCGTCGGCGACGTCCTCGACGACCACGACGGGCACCACGGGAGCGAGATCGAGCACGGACGGCACGGGGGGCACGGCGGAGGGCAGGGGTGAGCTCATGGCGTCATCCTGCCCCCACCGAAGCGCCCTGCGCAAAGGTCATTGCGGATACTGCAACGCGCCTCAGTGCACCTCGTCCACCAGCACGTCCAGCGCCCAGGCCGTCCCCGCCCTGCCCGGCGCCGTGGCCTCCACCTCGTACCCGAGCTCCCGCAGCGCCTCCACCAGCCCGGCCGGGTCCTCGGGCACGGCCCCGCCCGTCAGCAGGCTCCGCACGATCCGGCCCTTGGTGGCCTTGTTGAAGTGGCTGACCACCTTCCGGGTCGGCGCGTGCAGCACCCGCACCGTCGCCGTCCGCCCGGCCGTCCCGCCCTTCGGCTTCCAGGCCGCCGCGTACGCCGCCGACCGCAGGTCCAGCACCAGCCCGTCCCCCGCGGCCTCGGGCAGCACCTCCGCCATCGGCGCACGCCAGTGCCGGCTCAGCGCGCCCAGCCCGGGCAGCCGCACCCCCATCGAGAGCCGGTAGGAGGGAATCCGGTCGGTGACCCGCACCGCGCCCCACAGCCCGGAGAACACCAGCAGCGACTTCGCGGCCCGCCGCTTCGCCGCCGCGTCGAGGGACGCCAGGCCGAGGGCGTCGTACAGCACCCCGGTGTAGATCTCCCCGGCGGGCCGCGCCCCGGCGGTCCGCAGCCCCGCGTTCTTGGCGACCTCGCCCCGCAGCCCCTCGCTGAGGCCCAGCACCTCGCGCGCCTTGTCCTCGTCGCCCGTGCACAGGTCCACCAGTTCGGCGAGGGCGGCCTCCCGCGCGGCGGCCAGCCCCGGCAGGGACAGCGACTCGGGCTTCAGCGGTGCACCGCGGCCGGAAGCGGCCTTGCCTTCGGACGGCGGCAGCAGGACAAGCACACGTACTCCTTCGCATCGAGCTCGAAGTCAGGGTACGGCGTGCGCTGGCCCGTCCAGTTCGGCGTCGTGGAGCACGTACGCCCGGTGAAGCGGCCTCGAGCTCCGGGGACAGGACACCCTGCAGCCGGCCATGAGCCGTGTCCCCCCGACAGCCGTCCGTCAGACGCCACCGGCGGAGAGAGGAGCCGCGCCGAGCGTGCGGACCAGCCCGTCCGGGTCCTCCGCGTGGAAACGGACCACCCGGACCTCATGGCGCCGCCCGAGGAACGTGACGTGGCTGACCGGCTCGGATAGCTCCACCGTGACCGTGGTCTGCGCGCCGACGGCGAGGTCGAGCTCGCCCTCGGCCCTCTCGTGCGTCATCCGCAGCTCCCGCCGGACCGAGGCGATCCGGTCCCGCGGTATCCGCAGGTCGACGTGGACGGCCCGGCGGACCCGCAGCGCGTCCGCGCCGACCACGTGCGGGCGGACGACGGAAGCGGCGTGCAGCGCGACGACGAACACGACGGTGTACACGTCCAGGACGAGCACCACCGCGTGCACCGCGGGCCAGTCGCGCAGCAGCACGGACATCGCCACCGTCTCGACCGCGCACACGAACGCGAAGCCGTACATCATGGCCGCCTGCCCCCGCGCGTACCCGAACGCCGTCCCGCCGCCGACGCCGTGCGTGCGCCGCGCCGCCCACAGCCACAGGCTCGCCATCAGCCGCGCCTCGTGCCGTACGAGACCCAGGGCCACCCGCGCCACCCCCTTCACGGCCGCCGCCCCTCGGCCACCATCCGCAGCATGCGGCGGATCACCTCCGCCTGGGCAGGGGGGAAGTCGGCGTAGAAGGCGCGCAGGAAGCTGTCGTCGGGGGCGGCGCCCGCGCCCTCCGCGACCAGCTCGGCCGGCACGCACGCGGCGAGGGCCCGGGCGGTCTCCTCCACACGGGGATCGTCCGGACGGGCCTCGGCGAGCGCGTCGAGCGACGCGTACACCGCCCGGGCCCGCTCCGCCCCGCCCGGCGCGCCCACCATCGCGCCGAGCAGCCCCATCAGCCGCTCCCGCTCCTCCGGCGGAGCCGCCGTCTCGATGAGCGCGAGCATCTCGCGGTCCTTGGCGGCCATGGGAGAGTCGGAGAGGTGGGCCGTGTCCCGGAACAGCGCGGCGAGCGCGGGGGAGACCGGCCCCTCGGCGGTGAGCCCGCCCTCCGTCTCCAGCAGGGCCCGCAGCCGCGCCCGCCGCTCCCGGATCGCCGTCTCCTGCCGGGCCAGGTCCTCGTCAAGCTCCGTCAGCACCTCGACGAGATCCTTCCCCGCCTCGTCCGCGAGGACGTCCCGCACCTCCGTGAGCCCCAGCCCCAGCTCGGTCAGCCGCCTGATCCGCGCCAGCACCACGGCGTGCCGCAGCCGGTAGTCCCGGTACCCGTTGCCCAGCCGCTCCGGCTCCGGCAACAGCCCCAGCTGGTGGTAGTGGCGCACGGCCCGCGTCGAGACACCGACGGCGGCGGCGAGTTCTCCGATCCGCATGCCCCCAGTAGAAACGTTGACGCCGCGGCAGGGTCAAGCGAACCCTGTGGACACCGCCGCGCTCCGTCTGGTCCCCTGTGGCCGGGGGTGGCAGGTGAAGGACGTACGGGAACAGGCCCGCTGGACCAGGGCGAGACTGGGGCGGTGCGGCCCGCCCCTCGACCTGCTCACCGCACGCTTCAACCGGCACGAGTACGCCCCCCACGCCCACGACGAGTTCACGGTCGGCGTCACCGTGGGCGGCCTGGAGGCCATCGCCTACCGGGGCGGGCGCATCGTGTCAGGACCGGGCAGCCTCGTCGTCCTCGAGCCCGGCGAGATGCACACCGGCGGCCCCGCCGCCCCCGACGGCTACGCCTACCGCGCCCTCTACGCCGCCCCCGCCCTCCTCACCGACGGCACCCTCGGGAGCGGCGGCGGCCTCCCCCACTTCCGCGAGCCCGTCCTCGACGACCCCGAACTGGCCGCCGCGCTGCGCAGCGCCCACACGGACGTGAGCAGCTGCCCGGACCCCCTGGAGGCGGAGTCCCGCATCCCCTGGCTGCTCACCGCCCTCGCCCGCCGCCACTCCACCGCCCGCGCCGACGACACGGCGGTCCCCGGCGCCGCCGCCGTCGCCCACGCCGTCCGCGACCGCCTCGCCGACGAACTCCTCGCCCCGCCCTCCCTCGCCGCACTCGGCGCCGACCTCGGCCTCTCCCGCTACCAGCTGCTCCGCGCCTTCCGTACGACGATGGGGGTGCCCCCGTACGCCTGGCTCGCCCAGTACCGGGTGGCCAGGGCACGCGCCCTGCTCGACGCCGGCCTGCGCCCCGCCGAGGCGGCCGGCCTCGTCGGCTTCGCCGACCAGGCCCATCTGACCCGCTGGTTCCGCCGCGTGCTCGGGGTGACGCCTGCGGCGTACCGCAACAGCGTTCAAGACAGCACCGGCCGGCCCGGCCGACACTTCCCCGCATGACTGCACGCGGCTGGTTCCTGTTCTCCCTGATGGGAGTGGTCTGGGGCATCCCCTATCTGCTGATCAAGGTGGCGGTGGACGAGGTGTCCCCGTCGGGCGTGGTGTTCACGCGCTGCGCCCTCGGCGCCCTGATCCTGCTCCCCTTCGCCCTGCGCCAACCGGGGCTGGGGCGGAACGTGCGGACCCACTGGAAGCCGATGCTGGCGTTCGCGGTCATCGAGATCGTCGGCCCCTGGTACACCCTGACCGACGCCGAACGCCATCTGTCCAGCTCCACGGCCGGCCTGCTGATCGCGGGCGTGCCGATCGTCGGCGTGCTGCTGGCACGCTTCTTCGGCGCCGCGGAGTCGCTGGGCGCCCGCCGGATCACCGGCCTCGCCCTCGGTCTCGGCGGCGTCGGCGTCCTCACCGTCCCCCACCTGACCGGCGGCGACGCCCTGTCGCTCGCGGAGGTCCTGGTGACGGTCGTCGGCTACGCCACGGCGCCCCTGATAGCCGACCGCCACCTCAAGAACGTCCCGACGCTGCACCTCATCACGCCCTGCCTGGCGCTGGCCGCCCTGGTCTACGCCCCCGCGGCGGCCGCGACCCGCCCGGCGGCGCTGCCCCCGGCCGAGAGCCTCGCCGCCCTGGCCGCCCTCGGCGTCGTCTGCACGGCGGTGGCGTTCGTCGCCTTCCTGGAGCTGATCAAGGAGGCCGGCCCGATCCGCGCCTCGGTGATCACCTACGTCAACCCGGCGATCGCGGTGGCCGCCGGCGCCCTCTTCCTGGATGAACCCCTGACCGCCCCCGTCCTGGCCGCCTTCGCCCTGATCCTCACCGGCTCGGTCCTGGCGACGGCCGCCGCGCCGAAGCCCCGCTCCCGCCCGGTACCATGGTCCACACGGCAGACGAGCCGGGCGGGCGGCCGCGTGGAGTCCCTCACGGGACTTCCCGAGGAACGTCCGGGCTCCACAGGGCAGGGTGGTGGCTAACGGCCACCCGGGGTGACCCGCGGGACAGTGCCACAGAAAACAGACCGCCGGGGACCTCGGTCCCCGGTAAGGGTGAAACGGTGGTGTAAGAGACCACCAGCGCCTGAGGTGACTCAGGCGGCTAGGTAAACCCCACCCGGAGCAAGGTCAAGAGGAGACGCCCCGGTGTCTCTGCGCGGACGTTCGAGGGCTGCCCGCCCGAGTCCGCGGGTAGACCGCACGAGGCCGGCGGCAACGCCGGCCCTAGATGGATGGCCGTCGCCGGCGGGCCCGCGAGGACCCGCCGGAACAGAACCCGGCGTACAGCCCGACTCGTCTGCCCCCTTCCAGGGGGCCACGGTCACGGAATCTTCACGATCGGCGGAATTCCCACACTTCCGCGCCCTCTTCGGCGGTGCGGTGAGAGGGCAAAAAAGGTCGACCGCGCGATTAGTTGGCCAAAATTCGGTCCCTCGTGCAAGCGATCAGATCAGCAAATGCCGTGCCGGCAAAGCAATGTGACGCTGCGTCAGGTCTGTTTGCCCTGCCCGCTCGCTTCTTCGGCCCGGTCCGTTCGGAGTTTCCCGGGTACCACAGCGGCACATACGAGCGATGGATTCGCGACGATATTCGGGTTGCCGACCGACTATGCCCTCGGCGGCGTTTTCCCGCACAGCGGCGTGACTAGCATGAGCCGTACGGGGTCGGAAGATCACCCTCCTGTTGGCTGACCGCCCTTACGGCCCGCGGCACTTCGCGCCGCCGCCGCCCTGATTCCCCTGTTCTCACAGACCGAGGGACCGCTCCATGCCAGTGTCTGCTCCGCCCGGCCGGCCTCAACCGGTGAAGGCGCCGCGCACCTCGTTAGCCGTGCCGTCGGCCGTCCTGGTGGCGGGCGCCGCCGCCGGGGGCGCCGCGCTCGCCCTGGCACCGTCCGGCGCCTTCACCTGGACCCTGGCCGTCGTGGCGGCCGCCTGGGTGTGCGTCGCCGTCACCGTCCTCGCCGGCCACCGGCTCGTCCACCGGGCCCGACGGGCCGCCGCCGAGCAGGAGGCGGAGAAGGGCCGCCTCGGGGCGGAGACCGCCCGGCGCTCGGCCGAGATCTCCCACCTGGCCGGGGTGACGCTGCCCGCCGTGGCCAAGCGGCTCCGGGAGGGCGCGGGCGCGGCCGAGGCGCTGGGCAGCGTGCCGCCGCCGTCCGACCCGCAACTGCAGCGGCTCGCCCACGCCTTCGCCGCCGCCGTCGAGGAGGACGTGCGCCGGGTGGCCGTCCTGGACGGCGAGTACCGCAAGACCCGGCACGAACTGGACCAGGTGGTGGCCGAGCTGGACCGCCTGGCGCGCGAGACGCTGCCCACCGCGGTCGCCCGGCTGCGCGACGGCCGGTCCGCCGGCACCGTGCTCGCCGAGGTCGAACTGCCCCGGCTGCCCGTGGTGCGCACCCCCGCCGAATCGTTCGTCCGCGAACTCGCGCACAGCGAGCGGCGCGCCGCCGCCGCACAGGCCGCCTCCGCCAAGGCGCTCAGCCGCGTCCAGGCCAAGGCCGTGCGGATGCTCGCCGACCTGCGGGAGATGCAGGAACGGCACGGCGAGGAGGTCTTCGGGGACCTGCTGCGGCTGGACCACGGCACGTCCCAGCTCGGCCTGATGACCGACCGGCTGGCGCTGCTCATGGGCGGCAGGTCCAGCCGCGCCTGGAACAAGCCGATCGTGATGGAGAGCATCCTGCGCGGCGCCGTCGGCCGCATCGCCGCCTACCAGCGGGTGCGTCTGCACTGCTCCACCCGCGCCGCCGTCTCCGGCTTCGCCGCCGAGGGCGTGATGCACCTGCTCGCCGAGCTGATGGACAACGCTGCCAACTTCTCCCCGCCCATCGACCAGGTGCACGTCTACGTCGAGGACCGCAGCGCGGGCATCGTTGTCACCATCGAGGACAGCGGCCTGAAGATGGCCGACGCTGCGATGCGCCGCGCCGAGGAGGCCGTGGCCGGCCGCGTCACCGACCTCGCCGCGCTGCAGGGCACCCGGCTCGGCCTGGCCGTGGTGGGGCGGATCGCCGTGAAGTACGGCATCAGCGTCAACTACCGGCCCTCCGCCCGCGGCGGCACCGGCGTCGTCGTCCTGCTGCCCCTGGACCTGCTCGCCCAGCAGCGCGACCTGGCCCCGCACGAGGCGGCCGCCCGGCAGCCCGCGGCGACGGCCCCACCCGCCCCCGCGCCCGCCGCGCCCTCCCCGGCCGTACTCGCGCCGCCGCCCCCGCGCCCCGCCGCCGTCGAACCGGTGGTGGGCGCGGAGCCCTCCGCGGTCACCCGGCGCCCCACCGAGCCCCCCGCCGAACGGCCCGAACCGCCCGAGCTGCCCGACCAGGGACGGCACCGGCGCCCCGAAGGCACCACCCCGAACGGCCTGCCGGTCCGTGCCCCCGGCCGCACCATGGCCGAGGCGGAGCGCGAACGGGAGCAGCGGCAGCAGGCGTCCGCGGAGGCCGGTGACGTACCGCCGACGCGGCGCCCCGGACGCGACGCGGGCTCGCGGTTCGGCGCCTTCCACCGAGCACGGCAGTCCGGAACCGGCGCCGGCAACGGCACCGCAGGCAGTACCGGTTCCGGCGCGCGTCCCGCGGCCGAGCCGCCGACGGCTCCGTGAGTCCCAGTCCTTGCCCGTACGGAGTCCGGGGCGACGGCGCCCCGGCCCGCTCGAGTTCGTGAGATAGGAGGAACGGGCCGGTGACCGGTCAGCCGGACACCACCGTCCCATCACCCACCATGCAGACCACCGACAACAGCCTCAGCTGGCTCCTGCACAGCCTCCTGGAGCAGACCCCCGGCGCGCGGCACGCCCTCGTCCTGTCCCGTGACGGCCTGAAGCTCTGCTGGAGCGAGCACCTGACGCTCGACCGGGCCGACCAGCTGTCGGCGATCTGCTCCGGCATCCAGGCCCTCGCCCAGGGCGCCTCCATGGAGTTCGGCGACGGCACCGGCGGCGTCCGGCAGTCGATGACCGAGTTCCACGGCGGCCTGCTGTTCATCGTGGAGGCCGGCCAGGGCGCCCACCTCGCCGTCGTCGCCGGGGAGGACGCCGATCCCGGGGTGGTCGGCCACCAGATGACGGAGCTCGTCGAGCAGATCGGCGAGCACCTGCGGGCCGAACCGCGGGACCCGGCCGCGGGAAGCGGCACCTCATGACGCGCAAACCCGTCGACACGGGCGATCCCGACCGGCTCTACACCGTCACCGGCGGCCGCAGCCGCGCCGACGACTCCTTCGACCTGGTCACCCTGATCGTCAGCGAGAGCGGACCGGCGCCGGGGATGCAGTCGGAGCACGCCCGGATCCTGGAGCTGTGCCGGCACCCCGCCGCCGTCGTCGAGATCGCCGCCGAACTCGCGCTGCCGGTCACGGTGGTGCGGATCCTCCTCGGCGACCTGCTCGACACCGGCCGCATCACCGCCCGCCATCCGCGCGCGGCGCCGTCCGTCGCCGCCATGCCCGATTCCGCCCTACTGCAAGAGGTGCTCCATGGGCTCCGCAACCTCTGAGCTGCCCTCCCACCGCACACCGCTGAACGACACCGCGGAGACCGGTCTGAAGATCGTCGTCGTCGGGGGGTTCGGCGTCGGCAAGACGACCCTGGTCCGCTCCGTGAGCGAGATCCGGCCGCTCAACACCGAGGAGGTGATGACCCAGGCGGGCGTGGGCGTCGACGAGACCGGCGCGGTGGCGGCGAAGACCACCACGACGGTCGCGTTCGACTTCGGGCGGATCAGCCTCAACGACCGCATGGTGCTGTACCTGTTCGGCGCGCCCGGACAGCAGCGCTTCTGGTTCCTGTGGGACCGGCTGTTCTCCGGCACCCTGGGCGCCGTCGTCCTCGTGGACACGCGGCGGATGGACGACTCCTGGTACGCGATAGACAGGCTGGAGCACCACCGCACCCCCTTCGTGGTGGCCGTGAACCGGTTCGACGACGACGGCGTACGGCACTCCCTGGACGAGATCCGCCAGGCGCTCGCCCTGCCCGCGCACGTGCCGATGGTCGACTGCGACGCGCGGGTCCGGCAGTCCGGCAAGGACGTGCTCCTCACCCTCGTCAACCACCTCCACGACATGGCCCTCGCCCAGGAGGCGACACTGTGACCGACCCCGCCCACCCCCCGGGCTGCCCCGCCCACGCCGGCGCGGTACGCCTGGGAGGGCTCGAGTACCAGCAGACGCCGTCACAGCTCTACCGCGCGCTGCGCCGGGAGCACGGCCCGGTCGCGCCGGTGCTGCTCGACGGCGACATCCCCGCCTGGCTGGTCCTCGGCTACTCCGAGGTCACGTACGTGACCTCCCACGACGAGCTGTTCGCCCGGGACTCGCGGCGCTGGAACCAGTGGGAGCACATCCCGCCGGACTGGCCGCTGCTGCCCTTCGTCGGGTACCAGCCGTCGGTGCTGTTCACCGAGGGCGAGGACCACCGGCGCCGGGCCGGGGTGATCACCCAGGCGCTGGAGGGCGTCGACCAGTTCGAGCTGTCCCACGACTGCCGGCTGATCGCCGACGACCTCATCGCCCGGTTCGCCGGCAGCGGCCAGGCGGAGCTGATGGAGGACTTCGCGCACGCCCTGCCCATGCGGGCCGTGGTGCAGATGTGCGGAATGCCGACCTCGGGCGAGGACACCCGCCGGCTCGTCGACGACCTGCGGATCTCCCTGGACGCGGGGGAGGGCGACGACCCGGTGGCGGCGTACGGGCGGGTCGGCGCACGGCTGCGGCAGCTGGTGAAGGACAAGCGGGCCGCCCCCGGCCCGGACGTCACCTCGCGCATGCTGACCGACCCGGCCGGGCTGACGGACGAGGAGATCGTCCAGGACCTGATCTCGGTGATCGCGGCGGCGCAGCAGCCGACGGCGAACTGGATCTGCAACACGCTGCGTCTGCTGCTGACGGACGAGCGGTTCGCCGTCAACGTGTCGGGCGGCCGGCTCAGCGTCGGCGAGGCGCTCAACGAGGTGCTGTGGCTGGACACGCCGACGCAGAACTTCATCGGGCGGTGGGCCGTACGTGACGTCCAGCTGGGCGGCCGGCAGATCAGGGCCGGCGACTGCCTGGTGCTGGGGCTGGCCGCGGCCAACACCGACCCGCAGATCTGGCCCGCGGGGCACGTGGGCGCGGAGAACGCCGCGCACCTGTCGTTCAGCAACGGCGAGCACCGCTGCCCCTATCCGGCGCCCCTGCTGGCGGACGTGATGGCGCGGACGGCGGTCGAGACGCTGCTGGAGCGGCTGCCCGACCTGGTGCTGGCGGCGGAGCCGGAGGAGCTGAGCTGGCGTCCGTCGATCTGGATGCGGGGCCTCACGGCGCTTCCGGTGCGGTTCACGCCGGTGATGCAGTAGCGGTTCCGGGACCCTTGCCCCACCCGGGCCGGGGTACCCCGGCGGGCCGGGGTGGACCGGTGGGGGGCAGCCGGCGCTGGAGCCCCCGGTGGGGCCGGTGCGGGGCGAACGGTTCGGGCACGCCCGGACGCGGGGCGACCGGTAGCGGGCCCGTACGGGTCGCCGTACGGGCCGGACGCGCGTGCGGACCGCCGGCCGGGTCAGCCGCTCACGGGGGTGAACCGCACCGGCAGGCGCTGCGGGCCGCGGGTGAACACGCCCTGCTCGGCCGGTTCGAACCCGTCGGCGAGACGCATGTCGGGCATGGCGTCGAGGAGCTGGGCCACCCCGGTCTCCACCTCGGCCTTGGCCAGCAGCGCGCCGACGCAGAAGTGCCGGCCGAGCGCGAAGGCGAGGTGGTCGGCGGCGGCGGAGAAGGCGGTCGTGGTGGTGAGGTCGTCGCGGAAGATGTCGAAGCGGTCGGGGTCCGCGTAGCGGCTCTCGTCGCGGTTTGCGGCGCCTATCAGACACGTGACGGTGGCGCCCGCGGGTATCGTGCCGCCGCTGACCTCCACCTCCGTCGCGGACTGCCGCATGATCATGTGTACCGGCGGGGTGAAGCGCAGGGTCTCGGCGAAGGCGCGCGGGATCAGCGAGCGGTCCTCGCGGACGGCGGCCAGCTGGTCGGGGTGGAGCAGCAGGTTGGCGAAGATGCCGGCGATGGCCTTGTCGGTGGTCTCCCCGCCGGCGGCGAGCAGCAGACTGCAGAACGCCTTGACGTCCTCGTCGCTCATCCGCACCCCGTCGACCTCGGCGGCGCACAGCGCGGACAGCAGGTCGTCGCCCAGGTTCTCGCGGCGCTCCCGGATGATCGGCAGCATGTACTCGGCGAACTCCACCCGGGTGCGCTCGCCGGCCGCCGTCACCTCGGCGTCGCCCGACAGGTTCCCGAGGAAGGCGATGACGGCCGTGTACCAGCGGTGGAAGCGGGCGTGGTCGGCCTTGTCCAGGCCCAGCATGTCGGCGATCACGTTGACCGGGAAGCGCGTGGCGTAGTCGGCGACCAGGTCGGCGGAGCCGGTGTGCCGGAAGGCGTCGATCAGCTCGCGGGAGTTGCGCTCGATGACGGGCAGGAACTTCCGCTCCAGGTCGCTGCCCCGGAAGGCGGGCGCGACGAGCGCCCGGCGCACGGCGTGCTCCCGCCCGCTGAGCTGCAGGATCGTCTTGCCGTGCACGGGCTCGATCTGCCAGGCGTAGTTGTCGGTGGTGAACTCGCCGGCCTTGTCCTTGAAGACGCGCTCGACGTCCTCGTAGCGCGAGACGATGTAGCTCCGGGTGGCCTCGTGCCAGATGAGGGGCGCGCTCTCCCGCATCACCCGGTACGCGGGATAGGGGTTCGCCGCGAACTCGGGCGAGAGGATGTCGGGCACCTGCTGTGCGGTGGACATGGGGCTCCCATGTGTCGTCATTTGGTGTACCGCACAAGGTTATTGATCAACCATCAGCTACGACAGGGTGGCCGGGACACCGACCGGCCCGGTACGGAGGCATTGGCCGGAAACCGTCCCTCGTGGCGCCGTTCGGCCTCGGGGCCGATGAACAACGGCTCGCCGCCCCCGTGCTCCTGGAGGCAGAGCGCCGGCACCCGTCGTGCTGCGATGCGCCGTGGCCCCGGAGGAGGAACGACGGGCTCCAGAAACCCGTCCGCCTGCTCCGGGATCCGGCTGCCGGACTCCTCGGCTGATCGGGGCGGGAACCAGGCGGACGTCGGTAGCCGGAGGCGGTGCGGAACAGGGTTCGGGGGAGAGAGGCGCGGCAGAGGGTCTCCGCCGCCGGCCACCATACTCGCGCTGCCGTCATACGCGTATTACGATGCCTTCATGGCAAGGACGCGTATCAGTATCAGCTTGGAGCAAGACCAGGCCGAACGCATCAGGCAGCACGCGGAACGGGTGGGCATGGACGTCTCGGCGTACCTGGTGCACGCCGCGACGCGCCAGATGGCTGAGAGCGATGCCATAGAGGAACAGTTCGCCGAGGTGGACGCGCTCATCGCCCGGGCGGAGCGAGCGGCGGACGGGCTGCCCGCCGAGGCCGCCCCGGAACCGGCCGCGGAGCTGACGGAGCAGGAACGCCGTGAGGTCGAGGAGGCCTTGGGTCTCGTCCACGGCCGGGACCGACAGGGCCGCCGTCCGGGACACGCCGCGTGAGCGCACGGGTGCCGGTCTACGACACCGGCATGCTCATCGCGCTCGCCGACCGCAAGGCGAAGGCGGTGGCTCTCCACGAGGGACTGCGCACGGTCCCGCACCGGGCGCTGGTGCTCGGACCGGTCCTCGCCCAGGTGTGGCGTCCCAAGCCGGCGCTGGTGCACGCCCTGTCCGGTGTCCTGAAGGACTGCACAGTGCCTCAGGCCCGTACGTCGGAGCCGCCCATGCGTGAAACCAAGGCGGGTCGTCCGGAGTGTCTGGCCTGTGCGACGGGTCCGGATCTCTCGGACTGGCGGCGCGTCGGCACAGCTCTGGGGCGGGCGGCCCTGCCGGCGAAGAAGCGGCCGGACGCGGTGGACGCCTGGGTGACCCTGGCGGCGGCCCGGCACGGCAGCGCGGTGATCTTCACCACCGACCCGGGGGACATCCAGGCATACCTGGATGTCCTCGCGCCGACGGACGTGCACGTGGTCGCTGTCTGACGACCGGGAGCCCCGTGTCCCGTCCGGTACGACGCGCCTGCGGCGGGGAGCCGAACGCGGCCGGGCGTATGGTGGGGGCGCCGTGTGAGCCGAGGAAACCGCGGGTGGTCACCGCGTGGTGCGAACGGGGTAACTGACCTGCGGGGACACCCGGCTGGCCTTCACGTCCTGGAAGCCCGGCCCGAAGAGGCTCGGCAGCAGCGTGGCGGGCTCCTGCTGGATGCCCCGCCCGGGTCCTCGCCTCGTCCTCGCGCTGCTTTCAGGTGTTCAGCAGCCCGGCCTTCAGGTCCTTGGGCAGCACCTCGGCGAGGCAGTGCGCCAAGAAGCAGTCTCCGCGGCTGACCAGGGAGCCGTATGTCATGCCCCGTCTCTTCACAGGGCGAGGGGCGTCCGGGGCCGTCTCCGGGAAGAGCCGGGAGCAGCGGGATCCCGACGGCCCGCACCGGACGGGCCCGTGGCCGTCCGGTGCGGTACGGTCCGTTCTTGGTTACCGTGATGCGCGCCACGTTCCGGGGCAGCGAGGATCTTCGAGGCGTTCCGATGGAACTCACGGGCGGTCGTTTCCACGTGGTACCTCGTAGTACAGGCGTCACGTTGACCAAATGGTGTGGGTCGGCGAGCGGTTCCCCTGGGCCGGAGCGTCGGGTCAGGGGCGCTCAGGGCGTGCGGCCGTCTTCTTCACGGCCATGGGTCGGGCCCGGCGGATGGAGACAGTACCGACGACGCGTTGAGCCAGTGCCCGCCATTCCGGTTCGTTCACGCCGTGCTCATCGCTTGTCCAAACCAGAGTGCCGTTGGGGCCGCCACCGTCCTTTTCGGGCAGCACTCCCTGGCCGGCGTACCACTTCAGGCGCTGCCGCCACCTGGCGGCATACTCCGGATCGTCGAGCATGCCAAGGTGCTCCCAGAAGACGGGGGGGCCGGAAAGCGGGGTAATGGTGAAGTCCGGCAGCACCGTGCGGCCGTCCTTCCCCTTGAACGGCTGCTCATACGCCCACGCGCCAGGAGCGAGCTGTTCGAGGAGGCCGGCGACGATCACCTCGTTCTTGCTGCGCACCATCACACCGTTCACCGCCACGTGGACGAGCCGCGCGTCAACCCGCCCGCAGTTGGCGCCACTGGGTGTCGTCACGGTGCGCGGGTCCGGGGTGACCATGAGGTCGGTGAACCGCCGGGCGGTGTCGGATCCGGTGGCCCGGGTCAGCTCGAGGAGATCGTCGAGGGGCCCCTCGTGGCAGATGATCACTTTTTCGGTCTGCCGGGTGAGCGCGGTGTACAGAAGTTCCCGCGAGGTGCCGCGGGCCCCCGCGGGCAGGACCACGACGACGGTTTCGAACTCACTGCCCTGGCTCTTGTGCACGGTGAGAGCCCAGGCCAGCTCCAGGGGCACTTCTTCCTCACCACCGGAGCGCCCGTACTTGTAGCGCCGTCCGGGCTGGGAGGAGAACTCGACTTCGGTGGTGCGAGGCGCCCAATTCATACGCCCGCTCTTCAGCTCACCGGTGACCACACCGAGTTCGCCGTTGGCGACGTAGCCCTTCGTGTTCTTCCCCTCGGACTGGGACCACGCGGGGAGCGTCCCGTTGCGGGTGTGGACGACCTTGTCGCCCAGCACGATCTGTTCCGCGCCCAAGGGCTTGGGAACCCTGCGGTACCGGGATCCCTTGAGCGCGTTCTCCAGGGAGGCGCCGCGGTAACGTCGCTTGAGGTGGCGGTTGAGTTCCACGGTGCCGTGCGCCGTGCCGCGCACAGGGCTGAGGATCTGCCAGCGCCCGCAGCCCGCCGGGGCGGTGAAGTAGTCAGGGTAGACCGTGTTCCCGTATCGAGTGGTGCCCGCGCCGTACGAGGTGGCGAAGCTCAGACCCGTGGCGTCCTCCACCACGTGGAACTCGTCCCGCAGCACGTCGTCGACCACCTGTGTCGCCGTGCGGCCGTTCCAGGGGACCGCGCGGAGCGTCGCCATGTTCTGCCCTTGGCGCAGCCGCTGCCAGATCTCGTCACTGTCGGCCCCGTGCTCGTCACCGCTGTACCAACGGGCCAGCATCAGGTCGTGGCGTACGTTTCCCAGTTCCCGCTGGCGGCGCAACACCGTCAGCTCCGCCCAGCCCTGGGCGACCCGCGGCCACGAGCCGTCGTGGCCCTGCCGGGCCGCACGCTCCAGGTCGACGAAGGGCCGGCCCGCGCCGATGGGCGGAAGCTGGCGGGGATCGCCCACAAGGATCATCCGCTGCGGCGCCTCCAGGGCGTCCAGCAGCGCCGCGAGCATGTCCTCGGTGAGCATCGAGGCCTCGTCGACGATCACCGTGCCGTACTGCCGCTCCCGCGGCGTCCGGCCGGTGATCCGGTACCGGGCGCTGTCGGCCTCGTAGCGGCCCGACTTGCTCAGGAACTGGGCGAGGGTCTGCGCCTGATGGCCCACCTTGTCCTGCAACTGAACTCGTGCCTTGCCCGTAGGAGCGAGTAACAGCACTCCGCCCGACAACACTTCGGGGCGTTGCACCAGCGCCGTGACCAGGGTGGTCTTGCCGGTGCCCGCCGGACCGTTGAGCACGGTGAACCAGCTTTCGTACATCTCCCGCAAGGCCACGAGCTTTTCTTGCCGGGCCCGGGACTCCTCGGCACGGTCGACGTCGGCGATCCCGCCCCGCGCGCCGAGGACGCCGTCCAGGGTGGCCCCGAGGTCCTTGGGCGCCGTGTGCCGGGGGGCGGAGCGCAGCTGGTCGACGACCTCCCGGATCGTGTGTTTGCGCCACAGGGCGGAGCGCAGTTTGTAGGCGGCTGTACCGTCGGCGATCCGTGTCCTGCACAACTGCGGCCAGGCGAGGTCGAGATCATCATCGAGGTCCTCTGCCCGCAGCTCGTGGGCCGCCAGCACCGCGTCGCTGGGGCGCAGCGGTTTGACGGAGCTGAGTCCTTCCAGACCCTCCAGCATCTCTTCGAGCGGCAGCAGCGTGTGCCCCTGGCTCTGCGCACGCAGCAGCACAGTCGCCATGGCGGCCTCGACACGCCGTTTGTCGTCGGGGTCCGTGAGCGGTTGCGAGACCGGCAGCGGGTGCCGGTCCGTCAGCTGCCGGTCGGGAAAACAGCCTCGGTCGACGGCTTCGAAGGGGATGGGGCTCGCGTCGTCGATCGTGCAGGTCACCAGTGAGTACGGGTCCGCGAGCAGCTCGGACACCGGCAGGGGCACGGTGGTCTTCTGGTGGTACAACTCGCGCACCTGGTCGGAGGTCAGGTCGAAGCGAGCCAGCAACCGCATGGCCTGACGGTCCTCCTGACCGAGTGCCTTCCATACCTTCCGGCGCGTCGGCGTGGCAAGCAACGTGACGGTGTCCGGGCCGCCGCGTCCGGCCAGTGCCCGCTCCAGCACCGGCCAGGGGTCCTCTCCCTCACCGACGGCAGCCGTCACCTCACGGGCCGCGAAGGTGGGATGCGGCACGCTCAGGAGATCCAGCACCGCGGGAAGACCGGGGGTGGTACCGCGGCGCAGCCATGCACGGTCCAACTGCTCGTCGAGCCAGTCGAAGGATCGCTCCGGCAGTCCGCAGCCGAGGGCGACGGCCGCTTCGGCGGCGCGCTTCAGCTCCAGGAGCGAGGCCACCGCCGTATCCGCCGGTACGTGTTCGGTCCCGTAAGAGAACTCCCAGCGTTTTTCAGGAGCTTCGGCCAGAGCGTCCGAAACGTCGGTGCCGTCGGCCGCGAGCCGTGCCAGGGCCTGCATCGGCAGCAGGATGCCTCCGGTGCCGTCCGGTCGCAGCGTGTGCCGGACCACCGTCTCCCACATGTGGTTGGGAAAGGGGACGGGGCCGTCGGTCGGCCATCTGCCGGGCCGGGTGACCGATGCGACCAGCGCGGCCCCGACGAGCACGCGACGGGGATGGTTCTCGAACGGAGCGTGCTTGAGGTAGAAGAAGACCAGGGAGCGACCGTCGGCGACGTCCTGGAAGAACGTGTCGATGGCCGCCTTCTGGTTGTCCCCGTGGAGCACCCAGGCAGGCGCGAAGTCCAGTGCGGAGATGGCACGATCTTCCGCGTCCGTGCTGTAACCGTCCACCGGTTGCTGTTCCATGACGTCGTCGAGGAGGTCCCGGTTGAGCCAACGGAACGGAATGGCGTGGACCGACCACGCGGGCAGGGGCACGGACGCACTCCGAAGAGCCTTGAGTGCCGAGTTGTGGCCGTAGGGATGGGACGTCCGCAGCACCTGGTCCTGGCTGCTCAGAAAGCCGCCCCGCTCGCCGGCGCACGGGGGCAGGCCCCCCGGAAGTGCCTCGAACGCCTGGCCGGCGTGGCGGACCTCGAGCTCGTCGTCGCGCCGACGCCCGATGTTCTCCAGCAGCACGCAGGAGGCGTTACCCAGCGGATCGTCGCAGATCCGGCCGTCCCAGCCCCTGTCGTGCCAGGGGATCCGGACCGAAAGATGCTGCACGTACGCCACCGCGTTCCCTCCCACACTTTCGGCAGTCACTCATCACTCTAGGGTCGGGCACTGACACCTGTCCGCGACGAGCGGGTATCCGTGTCTGGCGGAAGGACGGGTGTCCGAACGGCCCGAACAGGTTCGCCCTATCGAGCCCCGTCGAGGATCCGCCAGACCGTCCGGTAGGCCGGGCCCTTGGCGCCCAGGGCCGACCGCCAGGCCGTCTCGGGGAGCGCGGCGAGCCGACTGCGAGCCGCCGCGGGGCCGCCCGCGGGGGTCCCGTCGGTGTTCGTCGCGGCCATCCGGTCCGCCGCCGACCGCGGTACGCCCGCGAGCCGCATCGCGATTGCGTCCTCGGTGCGAACGCCGTAGTAGGCGTACGACGGGATGTTGCGCAGCTCGCGCTGGGTCTCGGCCGGCAGGGTGGCGAAGTTCTTGCCCAGGGTTAGCGACTGGAGCGCCGACAGGCCCCAGGAGACCGTGGGCGCCAGCTCGCCGAACAGGCGCTGGCAGCACTTGGTGATCGCCTTGAGCTCGTCCCTCGTGCCGGCCTTCGCGAAGTGGTCGGCGGCGAGCTGCCGCATTGACGCGCCGTTCACCCAGTCCTGCATGACGCGGGCGACGAAGTCCCCGCTGCGGCCCTCGTGCTCGTTGGTCACCTCGACCAGGTTGTCCCTGAGTTCCGGAACCTCCAGCATGACACCGATGAGCTGGGCCAACGGGCGGCGGTCGCCCTCGAAGAGGGGTTGCTCCCACACATCGCGGCCGATGCGCGCGTCGCTCAGCCGTCCCAGGGTCGCCGACACGCTCTCCCAGGAGAAACCCGTACTGTCGACGAGAGCCAGCGGCTGCCCGGACAGCCGCTCCGCGTACGCCCGCACGCTGCGCGTCAGCTCCGCCGCCCAGCCGCGGTCCGTGCGCCGCAGGTCCTGGAATCCCAGGGTGCCGCGCAAGATCTGCTCGATCTCCTCCGCGAACTCCTCGGCGTCCCCGATCTGCCGGTAGGTGTGGGCCAGGTACTGCACGAACGCCGACCACTGGGGGAGGTGGGCGAGGGTGCGCAAGTCCAGGTGCCCGTAACTGCTCAGGGCCGTCCGCACCATCTCGACGAGGGTGGAGTTCAGCTCCGTCACCTGGCGGCCGACGAACGCCCGCAGTTTCCCGGCCCGCACCTCGTCCGTGGCCGCCAGCGCGATCAGCCCCACCTCGCCCTGCTCGACCCGGCCGGCGCGACCGGCCAGGTTCCAGAAGTCCGGGGCCGGGATGTCCTCCCCGTACGGGAACTGGTGGGAGGCCAGGACGACGTTCGCCACGGGGAAATTGACGCCTTGGGCGATGGTGGTGGTGGAGACCAGGTGGGTCAGATCACCCGACTCCATCAGGTACTCGGTGAGGGTGCGGATGTCGTCGGGCAGGCCGCGGTGGTGGATTCCGATGCCCTTGCCCAGCAACCCCACCAGTGGGAAGTCCGGGCCGAACTCCTCCGCCACCACGTCCTGGACGGCCCGCAGATCCTCGCCGGGGTCCGGCACGTCCTCCCGGCCACCGGCGAGCAGCTTGGCGATCGACCAGGCGTAGTCCGGCCGCCCGGCCAGGGTGATGGTCTGTCCCCGCCCGGCCAGCACGGACGCCGTCGCGGCGGCCAGCTTGGTCGGGCTGCTCGCCTGCGACCAGGTCAGTCCGAGCGGCCGGTTGCCGTCCAGCGGCAGGGTGTCCGGCACGCTGAGTGTTCTGCGGCTGGTGACCAGGGTCTCCAGGGCGACCCGGAAACCGCCGGCGCCCGGGGTGCGTTCCCGTAGGGCGAGCGCGAGGATGCGGTCGTTCGGTGCCCAGTCCACGGACAGCCCGACCGACTGCCGGCTGCCGCTGTCCAGCCATTCGGCGATGACGTCCCCGTTGTCGATGAACGGTGTCAGCAGCAGGAAACCGGCGTCCAGGGCCTCTCGGTTGACGGTCGCCAGCAACAGTTCCAGTTTGATCGCGCGTTTGCCCTCGCCCAGTTGGTGGGCCTCGTCTGCCACCACCAGGCAGAGCGGACGCCCGATCCTCTCCTGCCATCCCGACCGCAGCAGCAGGTCCAGTTTCTCCGGGGTCGACACCAGCACCCGGAACCGCCCCTCGCCGCGGTCCGTGAGCATGTCCTCCTCCAGGCCGTCGAACTCCAGGGCGGGGCTGATCCGTTCCACCCCGATGCCGAGGCCCGCGAAGTCGCGGCGCAGCCGCCGCGTCACCTGGTTCACCAGCGCCCGGTTCGGGGCGACGTAGGCGACCCAGCCCTGCTGCTTGTCGTAGGCGTTGAGCGCCTGGAGGATGCGGAACTGGGCGATCAGCGTCTTGCCCGCACTCGTCGGGAGACTGACCACCACACTCCGGTGCGCCGTGCGGATCAGACCCTGTTCCGCGAGGGCCACCCGCTGCGGCGGCAGCACCTCGAAGATGGGGCGCGGCCGGTCCCGGTCGACCAGCGAGGCCACGAAGGCGTTCACCTCCGGGCTGACCGCGCGAGCCACCGTCCACAGGCTGTTGTCGATGATCTGGTCGGCGGTCGCGGCCAGCAGCCGGACGAGCACTTCCAGATCCGGGTCGGCCGAGGCCACGGCCGCCTCCAGCGCGCGGTCGCAGTGCGACTGCACACGCTCGCGCACCCCGTAGTGACGGCTCGGCCGCCGCCCCCGCATCAGCGCACCCGTCGCCAGGTACTCGGCGAGCAGCTCCGCCGTCTTGAGCAGGTGGTAGTGCGCGGCCAGCGACCAGGCGGCGGGACGCGCGTCGTCACCCGCAGCCGAGAGGTACGGCTCCTCCAGCCCTTCCTGCTCCCACCGCAGCCGCACCAGGAGCTGGTCCAGGGCGTCCAGGTCGTCCCATCCGCGCTTGCGTAGCAGCAGCAGCCACGCGTCGGCGGTGCCGCGCCGCACCCGGGACTCCCAGTCGTCGGCCAACCGCGGCTCGGAGGGCAGCTCCACGTCCGCCAGCAGCCGGGCGGCGAGCGGTGTCTCGTCCGCGATCCAGCCCAGGCACGCCGTCCGCAGCAGCTCGAGCCGGGCCTCCGGCGAGTCCCAGGCGGGCAGCCGGGCCCGCGCCAGCGCGAACATCTGCCCGCACAGCCGCCGCGTCGACTCCGCCTTCGGATCCTCGGCGATGGCGTCCCAGGCCAGCAGGTCCAGCGCGTCCACCGCGAAACCCACCGCCTCGTAGCCCTCCTCGGGCCCCGGCGGGACCTCTCCCTCCACCGCGCGCAACGCGGACCCGATGAGCACGCGGTGCGCCCGCTCACCGGCCTCGGCCACGAGGGCCGGGTCGAGTACGTCGTCCAGCCAGCCCAGGTCAGCCATGGTCGAGCACCCCCACGTGGTCGGGCCATGAGGACATGGCCACGGGGAGGTACCAGGCCGTGAGCAGCGCATGCATCGGCTCCACGACCGTCTTGGCGAGTTCCTTGGCCCGGTTGCTCAGGTCCTTCGGCTCCGGCGCGGTGTCGCGCACCAGACAGCCGAAGAGCTGGACGTCCTTGCCCATCGACTTCACCCAGCGCCCGGCCGCGGTCTGGTAGGCGGCCTTGTGCTCCGGGGTCAGACACCGGAAACGCAGCCACTTCATGAGCGTGAGGTGGTCGTCCTTCGCGGAGAGCTTCTCGAGCTGGTGGATCATGCCGTCCGAGCCCGTCATGACGCCCGGCGGGGCGGACTGCTCGGAGGACGACTTGACCTCGCCGAACAGCAGCCGCGCCGAGCCGTCCGCCACGCACAGGCCGACCAGGTCGGCACCCGGCAGGCTCGCCTTGCGCGTACGCCGGTCACGGGCGCCGTCCCACAGCCACAGTGCCCCGTGCCAGTGCTCCAGCAGCACCTCGGCGAGGGCTTCGCCGACCTGCCAGGGGAGGGGTTCCGGCTCGCTCGCCAGGAGGGCCTTGAGGGTGTCGGTCTCCATGTCCGTCGTGGCGAGGCCTCGTAACTCGGTCAGGAAGTCGCGAGTGGCGGCGAGATCACCGACCCGCTCCGCCCACGGCCCTTCGCGTAACTCCCGCATCACGTCGGCCGTCAGCTCGACGCCGCTCCACGACACGGCCCCGTCCTTGCCGGCGTACACCTCGATCCCCTGCGAGATGCGCGGCACGGCGCCGTCCAACGCGCTGTTCTCCCCCACCCGTACGTCCCCTCCCCACAGTGTGATCGGAATTCTCTCCACCTCCCCGGGGGATTGTCCACGGTGTGTGTCCGTCTGTGGACGGACTGTCTCGCATTCCCCGTCAGGAGAGCGGGAGACATGCCCACACGGTCTTCCCGGAGGGCGGGTAGGGATCGCATCCCCAGCGGGTGGTCAGGGCTTTGACGAGGAGCAGGCCGCGGCCGGATTCGGCGGCGGGGTCGGCGGCGGTCGTACGGGGCCGGGGCGCGCGGTCGCCCCGGGCGTCGGTCACCTCGACACGGAGTGTGTCGGCGTCGGGTGTCTCGACGGTGAGCGTGAGCCGGAACCCACGGCCCTGCGCGCGCCCGTGGGTCACCGCGTTGGCGCTCAGCTCGGCGACGACGAGTGCGGCCGACTCGCTCACCGCGCAGGCCGGCGGCCAGCCCCACGCGTCGAGCTGCTGCACGGTCAGCAAACGGGCCAGGCGGGCGCCACGCGGAGTGGGGCTGAAGAGCTGGCTGAATCGAAGGGGGGAGATCTGCGTCTTCACGTCACCGAGCGTGGTCGGTCCGCTCTACTCTGACCAGCACATCCGTCAGTACGGAGGGTGCCTGTACCGGCACAGAAAGTGTCGTGTGCGGGGTGTCGGTCGTGACCTGAGAAAGGGGGCAGTCGTGTCCGAGGCGGCGGTGGAGGCGCAGGGGGTTTACGACGAGGGGGAGTTGAGCGGTGACCTGATGCGGGCGGTGGGCAAGCAGGTCAAGCTGCTCCGGGAACGGGCCGGGTTCACCCAGCGGGAGCTGGGGGACCGGCTCGGATACAGCGAGGACCTCGTCTCCTCGCTGGAACGGGGGAGGCGGACGCCGCAACGGGAGTTCTTGGAGGCGGCTGACGAACTGCTGGGGGCGGGTGGGCTGCTGCGGGCCACGATCGAGGACGTGGAGAGGGCGAAGGCGAAGGCACGGGTCCGGCATCCGGCTTGGTTCCGGGACTATGCGCGGTTGGAGCGGGAGGCGGTTGAGATCAACTTCTACAACTGCCATGACATCCCCGGCTTGTTCCAGACCGAACGGCGGATTCGGGCCTTGTACGAGATGCGTAAGCCGTTGCTGGAAGAGGAGTTGGTGGAGCAGCGGGTGGCTTCTCGGCTGGCACGGCAGGACATTCTCACCCAGTGGCCCCCGCCGATGATCACGGCTGTCGTCGAGGAGGTGGTCTTCCGGCGTCCGCTGGGTGATCGGGACGTTCACAGGGAGCAGTTGGATCAACTGCTTCGACTGGCCCGGCTGCGCAACGTGGAACTGCAGGTGATGCCGACCGGACGCACCCAGCACGCGGGCATGGGTGGCTCCTTCATCTTGCTGACCCCCAAGGGGAAGTCTCAACTGGGCTACGTGGAGGCGCAGAGCTCCAGCCGACTGCTCACGGATGCCGAGGAAGTCCGCATCCTGGCTGCACGGTACGGAAGCATCCGGGCGCAGGCGCTTACCATGCAGGAGTCCCTTGCCTTGATCGAGAAGATGGTGGCAGAGCTATGAGTACTGCGGAATCCGCTCCCCTCACCTGGTTCAAGAGCAGCTACAGCGGCAACGAGGGCGGCGAATGCCTGGAAGCCGCCGTCACGCCCGGCGCGATCCACGTCCGCGACTCCAAGGTGCCCGCCCGCGCTGAACTCACCGTCTCCGCCACGGAGTGGGCCGCGTTCGTACGGTTCGCCGTCGGACGCTGACCCACCCGCGAGTCGTCGGCTCAGGTCTGCGTGTTGTCGGGGTGCTCCCCGATGTACCCCACGTAGACGAGCCCTGTGCCGACTCCGTCGTCATGGAAGTAGAGCCGGGGTGACACCGTGTTGCCCCCGCCGATCCGCAGGTGGGCCTGCATGAAGAGCTTGCCCTCCTTGGCGACGGACGTCGGCACGGGGAACGTGCGCTGGCGACGCCACTTCGCGTTGTTCCCGACCGTCTCGGACTCCTTCATCTTGACCTTGGCGGACGGGAAGCGGTTCGAGGCTCCGTCCGGAAGGTTGTCGCACCAGTGGCGGAAGTCGCCGCCCGTCGTTCCCGCGGCGGACGCTGCGGCGTAGTCGTTCAGCGTGTGCAAGGCGTCCCAGGCGACGGTCACCCAGTTGACGATGCACTGGGCGTCCAGATCCTTGGTCTTCTTGGGGTTCCCGGTGAATCGCAGGTATGTGAACTCGTCCATGCGGTCGAGGATCTCTGCGAAGGTGGCCGGCTGGTCCTCGGGCTCCGGGGGCGGTGTGTGGGCCAGCGCGTGGAGACCGGCCTCTTCGAGCTTCTTCTGCAGGAAGCGGACTTTGCGGTGGGCGTCCTGGAAGTCCCGGTACAGCTGGTCGTTCTCGACGATCTGCTCGAAGTCCCGGTCATCCGCCTCCTTGACACGAAGACGGAACTCACGGATCTGCTGGTCCTTCGACTCCTCGCGCTGCTCCGCCTCCTGGCGCTGGGTGTCGACCTTGCGCAGCTCCTTGCGAAGCTCTTCCAGGCTGGACGTGTCGACAACCGGGCGGGGGCGGCTGCGCTGGAACGGCAGGGTGTCCAGCGGTTCCGGGAGGGGGTGGCTCAGCGCCAGGCGCTGGGGAAGGGACGCGAGGATCGCCGCCGCTCGTCCGACGTTCGCCTCGATGGTGGACCGGGACATCACGGGGTGACGCTGGGCGTCGGGCTGCCAGGCCGGGTCCACGCCGGGAAGGTAGGTGCGGACGCCACCCCCGAAGACCGGGTGGTGTTCGAGGGCCGCGTTGAAGGACTGCTGGGCCTCCGGCCGGAGGACGTACATGACGGCGAGACCACTGAGGTGCCGGAAGACCGGTTCGACGACCCGTTTCGTCCAGGCTTCCGCATCCTGTCCGTACGGAACACTTGCCACGACGACAGGCAGTCTGCGGTCCTGCTCGCAGAGTTCCTCGATCACCTCCTCCACGTCGTCCTGTTCGATGAACTTCGGAACCGTCCCGACTTCGGCGAGGCCGTCCTGTGCGGGGACGGCATCGAGGAGGAGTTTGGCTATGCCGGGCGTGTTCGCACGGATGTGTGCCTGGCCGGGAGCCGGCTGGTGCTCGATGTCCACCTGGAGCCAGGTGCGGCGGGAGTCCTTGCCGTTGTCCGAGCGGACCACGACGGTGGACTGCCAGGTGCCCTGGTTGTCCGGCCGGTTCTCGCGGAGTCGCCAGCGGGAGTACGAGCCGTGCCGGCCCGCCGCCGCGTCGTGGTCGAGGGTGACGCCCTCGGCTATCTCATTGCGGCCCTTGTCCAGGGCGGAGGTGTCGTACCGCTTCATCTTGCCGAGCCAGTAGTGCAGTTGGCGGTCGGCTTCGGCGGAGGTGGTCACGAAGTCCTGCGCGGTCGAGACGACCATGCGGTAGTTGCGCGGTTCCATAAGCGGCTGCCTGTGCGGTGAGGTGGGCGGGCGGTGGTTGCGCCGAGTACGGCGCGCCACCCGGGCGGGGCGGCGCGCCGGTGGGGGTGCTCAGGCGGGGCGGTCAGGTCACGCCGGGTGGCGGGGGCCCTGGCCGGGGGGCGGGTCGAGGACGGTCCGGTAGGCGGTGCCGGTACGCCGGGCCTCGGTCATGCGGTCGTAGATGTCGAGGATCAGGTTCTTGGTGCGGTAGGTGCCGTGGGCGGCTTCGTCCTCTCGTCTGATGACGGGGAACGTATTCATGACGTGCTCGACTTCCTCGTTGTTGAGTCCATAGAGATGGAAGAAGGCAGCTTCCAGCTCTGCGCGGAGCAAGTCACGGCGGGCTTTGTCCCAGCGGAAAGCAGGACCGTTGTCACCCAAGTCACGAGCGAAGTCGGCCATGTCATTCGAGGTATAGACGAGTTCAGTGACCCGACTCGTGAACCAGATGACATCCAGCTCTTGCTCATCGAGCGTGGACAACGACGGTACGGGCAACTGGTACATGTAGCCATACGTCAGGTGTGTGCCAACGATCTTCTGCCGGATGGCGTAGTCGAATGCGAACGAGCTCAGGCACGCCTGGAGAAAGGCTGCGGAGGATGCGTCCTCGGGGAACATGAGCGGGTACGTGTGACCAATGCCGTACGGAGGAAGCACCGTGGCCATTGTCGTTCGCGTATCGGTCGACCGGGCAATATCCCGCCACCCCATCAGCCAACCACGGTGCCAGCCCTTCTCCGCCAACCGCGAAGCCACCCCCGGCTCCTTCACCGGGTTGCCCTTCCGGTCCTGCTTCCCCGTGAACACGTCGAACTCCGGCACCCAGTACCGCGGCATCGGCGCGAACTCGGGATCGTCGTGCTGTTCCGGCGTCACCCGAGGCAGGGTCCCCATGTTGGCCTGGGCCTCGGTCTGTCCCTCGTACGTGCCGAGGCGGTGGTCGAAGTGGTGCAGCATCTTCGCCTCGTACAGCGGGAGGTACCGCTGGCCGTCCCGCTCGAAGACGTTGCCCTTCAGGGTCCAGCCCTCGGCCGTCAACTGCTCCTGTGTGCGGAACAGGTGGGAGTCGTTGGACATGTCGAACATCCGCATGAACGACAGGCCCCACGGGTTGCCCTCCGGGTCCCCCTCCCTGATGAGCACCGGCACCCGGCGGTAGATCCCCAGCGTGATCTCCGCGTCCCGCCGCGACCGGAACACCGGCAGGGTACCCGTGTTGGGGTTGACCAGCAGGATCTCCTCCGGCGGCATCGCGAAGCGGCGGCTCGGCAGATCCTCCATGTAGCGGGTGCCGAAGGCGAACGACGCCTCCCGCACCCGCTCCTTACGGCCCGCGACCGTCAGCAGGCAGAAGCGGACCCGGTGGTCCACCGCCCGGCTCAGCAGGAACGCCTCGTTCTCGAAGTCCAGGAAGGACGCCAGCCGCGCGCTGCGCACCAGGTCCGAGAAGAACGGCGCCGTCGTCGCGTCCGTGGCGATGCCCGTCGGCAGGACCAGGCCGAAGCGGCCGTGCGGGGCGATGCCGAGGGACGCGGCCTCGGCGAACACCGCGTACGTGTTGACGTCGCCCCGGCCGGCGAGCGGGAAGCGGCCGGAGTCGCGCAGCAGGTGGCTCACGCCCTCCGCCTGGCGCTTGGCCTCGGCGAAGTCCGTCAGCAGTCTCCGCTTCGCCGGCTCCTCGCTCGTCGCCAGCGCCTTGATCAGCCGATCCCGGGCCGCCTTGTTCGGCGCCGTGGCGATCTCCTCACTGCGCGTGGCGAAAAACTCCTGCTCCTGGAGCTTGACCCGCTCCCACGGCGGGTTCCCCAGCACACAACTGAACCCTCCGCCCCACCGCGTCCGTTCGTCCACCCCGGCCGAGGTGTCGCCGTCCTCCGGCACCGAGAACACCTCCGGGAACTCCAGGTGCCAGTGGAAGAACCGGTAGTCGTTCCGCAGCCGGACGACCGCGTCCTTCGTCCCCTCCGGCAGCTTCTTCCAGCCGTCCGCCCGCAGGCTCAGCAGTCCCTCCAGGGTCAGCGGCGGCGGAGCGGCCTCCGGGGTCTTCTCCCAGACGAACGCGGCGCACCACGCATCCGCCAGTTCCCGTTCCCGCAGGTAGTCCGAGTCGGGGTCCTGCGTCAGCGCCACGTACGCGTCCCGCTGCTCGTGGACGTACTCCAGCTTGTCGTTCCGCGCCGCAGTGATGCCGGCCGCGGCCCGCGCCAGCTTCGCGTTGGAGGACGCCAGCGCCGTCGCCGACCCGAACAGCTCGCCCTGGTGGACGCCGGCCAGGCGGGCCTTCCAGGCCTCCCGCTCGGCCTTGTTGCGCTTCTTCAGCGCGGCGACCCACTTCTTGTCGTCGCCCTCGATCACCTTGAAGGCGTCGTCCGGCAGGCCCTCGGCCAGCAGCTTCGGTGTGGTGCCCACCAGGCCGTTGCCGTGCTTGATGTGGGAGTCCAGGAAGCCGAGCGGCTTTCCGGGCTCCAGGGACTCGATCCACAGCGACACCTTGGCCAGTTCCACGGCCATCTCGTTGAGGTCGACGCCGTAGATGCACCGGCCGATCACGTCCCGCAGCGCCGTACGCGTCGCCTCCGCGCTCGGCTCGGGCGAGTCCGTGCGCACCGCGGCCAGCCGCTTGGCGATGCGGCGGGCCGCCGCCACCAGGAAGTGGCCCGAACCGCAAGCAGGGTCGCAGACCGTCAGCCGCAGCAGCGCGGCCTCCTGCTCCTCCCGGGTCGCGCCCGACTTGACCGCGTCGTCTATCACCGGGTCCAGAGCCGAGTCGAGTAGGCAGTCGATCAGCGGGGACGGTGTGTAGTACGAGCCGGTCGTCTTGCGCTCGTTGCCGGCGAGGGTGCGCAGCTCGAAGGAGTTGGCCGCCGGGTTGAAGCGGGGGACCAGTTCCAGCAGGGACTCGTAGATGGAGCCCAGTTCCTCCGCGCCCAGGTGACGGTAGTCGACCCGGCGCGGGCGGTTCAGCTTGGGGTCGGTCACCACGGACAGGGCCCTGACCGCCGTGAACAGCGCCTCGTTCGGCAGTTCCAGGCCGTCCAGGACGGCGTCCGCCTCCGAGCGCTCGAACAGGCCGCCCAGGCCGGGCAGGCCGATCTCGGGCCGGCCGCCCTCCCGGCCCAGACCCTCCAGTACCAGGCGCAGCGCGTGCCACTGGTCGCCGTGCGGGCCGCCGGTGCGGCGTATGGCGGTGCGGCGCAGACGGGCGGTGGAGAAATACTTCTCGTAGCGTTCGCGGGCGTCGTCCGGGGTGTCCGGCGGGATCAGCAGGCCGCGGTCCTCGGCGACGAAGAGGAACAGCAGGCGGTAGACGAGGTTGAGCAGCGCCGGGTGCATGGCGCGGACGGTCACCTCGGACTCGTCCAGCCTCCGCCGGAAGTCCGCGTTGTCCCGGTGCTGGATGAAGCCGGTGCCCAGGATCACCAGGGCCTTCTCCACACCCTTGCGGAGCTGCTCCATGGCGCGGGTGCCGCTGGCGATCGCCTCCGTGCGCCACCGCTCCAGCCAGCAGCCCGCCGCGCCGCTGTCGCCGTGCGCCTCGAAGCGGGAGCGGTGGGTCAGGCGCCACAGCAGCAGGAAGTCGGCGAAGCGGTCGCCCTCGAAGATCGCCTCGACGTCGAACTCGACGTAGGCCGAGCCGACCATGGACGTCGAGTCGCGCAGCAGGCGCAGCAGCCGGCCGTTGGACAGCAGGCCCCACAGGGTGTCCGCGCCGCTGCGGTTGAGGTACTCCTGGAGCAGCGACTGCGGGGCCGGGCCGGGGACGGTGGAAGACCTGCGGTCCAGGTCGACGTTCCAGCCGGTCAGGTGGACCGGCGCGGACTGCCAGGCGTGGCTGACCGGGAACCGCTTCTCGCCGTCCGCCGACGGCAGGCCCCCGGCCGGGGCGTCGGGCAGGCGGCCGTAGCCCAGTTGCTCGAACAGGGGCAGCAGCCAGCGCTCGACGGTCACGCCGACCGCCGGGATGCCCTCGTTGTCGAGGGCGCCGCCCTTGGCGAGCGAGTCCCGGTAGGCCGTCCACACGCCCTTGAGGTACGCCCAGGAGCGCTCGGCCGCGTCCCGGACCGTGTCGTTGGCCGCGAACAGGCCGTAGTCCTTCGGCTGGGCGCCCGGCACGTCCTTGCCGTCGCGTACACGGGTCAGCATGTCCGGCGGCAGCAGGCCGCCCACGGTGAGGACGGAGTCGGTGACGATGGTCTTCGCGAGGCTCATCAGCGGGCTTCCCCGTTCGTGGTCGTGCCGTCGAGGACGGGGACCGGGAGGTAGTGGTACACGCCGAGGACGTCGGGGCGGCCCTGGACGTCCACGCGCAAGCCCCGGCGGGCCGGGCCGGTCGCGCCGCGCACGTCGCGGAAGGCGCCGCGCACCCGGCGGTGGGAGTCGAGGAGGCGGGTCGCGAGCTGCTCGCCGCGCTCCTCCAGCGTCGGCATCAGCGACTCCAGCGAGCCGAGGATGTCCTTGATGCGCTCCTGGGCGAGGGCGCGGTCGGTGTTCTGGGAGGCGCGTGCCTCCAGCAGGGCGACCGCCTCGTCCTCCGGCAGCCAGTCGGGGTTCGCTGCCGCCCCCCGGAAGGCCAGCAGGCGGGCGTCCTCGGCGAGTTGCTGCCGGAGCACGCCGTCCCGGCCGGGCAGCGAGAGCTGGAAGCGGTAGCGGACCAGGAGCAGCGTGGTGCGCTTGGCCACGGCCGTCGTGCGGACCACCCCGCAGCGGCGGGCCGGGCGCTGCCACTGGTCCATTTGGTCGTCCAGCGCCGCGTCGAGCACGAAGCGGGCCACCGACGCCACCACCGGGTCGGTGCGGGTCAGGGCCACCTCGCCGCGCGGGGCGGTCGGGGCGTCGTGGAAGGCCACCGGGCGGGGGTGGCGCGGGCCCAGGAGCGTGGCGAAGGCGTCCCGCAGGGGGGCCGGGAGCGCCTCGGAGTTCATCGTGAAGCCGTCCGGCTCGCCGGGCAGGGTGCCGGGCACGCCGCGCAGGGCCGTGAGGGCGTGGCGGGTGAAGCGGCGCACCTCCTCGCCGGTGCCGAGGGAGGCCCGCACCTCGGCGACCTCCTGGGCCACCTCGTCGCGCTTGATCGCGTTCTGCGCGTACCGGGAGCGCGAGGCCTTCTCCCGCTCGGCGGCGCTCTGCCAGGCCTGGTGCAGCTCGGCCGTCTGCCGGCCGGCCGGCGACTCCACCGCGAACAGGCCCTCCTGCTCGTACTGCGGGCGCTCGCCACGCAGGATCAGGCCCTCCAGCACCGCCTGCATGACGTTCTCGGAGGAGTCCGGTACCGGCACCGAGATGCCGGTGGCCTTGCGGATGCGGGCGTGCTTGCGCAGCAGGACGTCCAGCACGATGCCGTCGATCGCGTTGTCCGAGCCGTACAGGGTGACCGCCTTGACGACGTCCCGGCGCTGGCCGAAGCGGTCGACGCGGCCCTCGCGCTGCTCGTGCCGGGTCGGGTTCCAGGCGAGGTCGTAGTGGACGACCGCGTCGAAGCTCTCCTGGAGGTTCACGCCCTCGGAGAGGCAGTCGGTGGCGACCAGGACGCGGCGCTCCGGGGGCGCCTCGCCGTCCTCGTCCTCCTCCGTCAGCGCGGCGATGCGGGCGACGCGCTGGTCGGGGGAGAGTTCGCCGGTGACCGCCTCGACGGCGTACGTCTTCTTCCCGGGCGTGCCCTTCTTGCCCTTCCCGCCCTTGTTGAGGGCCGCGTCGAGATGCTCCTTGACGTACTCGGCGGTGGAGATGAAGCGGCAGAAGACGATCGGGTTGTAGCCCTCGTCCAGCAGCTCCCTCACCGTGTCGATGAGCTGCTTCAGCTTGCGGTCCTTCGCAGGACCCTTGAGCGCCTCGGCCGCGTCCGCCATGGCCAGCAGCCGGGCCCTGTCCTCCTCGTCGAGGGCCGCCGCGTCCGGGACGGCCGCGCCGGGGGCGAGCAGCGCGCCGGGGACGGCGTCCGCGGACTCCGCCGCCTCGTCGTCGGCCGGGTCGGTGACCGTCCGGCTGCCGATGGCGTCGGCCTCGGTCACCGAGTCGGCGTCCTGTACGCCGGCCCGCGTGTGGAGGGTCTTGCGTACGGCCGCCGGGGAGGAACCCAGGGCGCGCAGCAGGGCGAGCGCCGACCACCAGCGGATGCGCTGCTGGAGCGCGCCGTCCGCGCTGCGGACGGTCTCCCGGGCGTAGGAGAGCACCTCCTCCAGCAGACGGCGGTAGTCGGGGTGCAGGGTGTAGTCGTCCTCCCGGGACTTGCGGTCGCTGGGGAAGTTGGCGTCCTCGCGGAAGTCGTCCCGGATGTCGGCGCGGCGGCGCTGCACGAAGTGCTGGGCGAGCAGGTCGCGGCCCGCCTGCCGGTCCAGGCTGACCGTCTCCAGCCGCTCGTCAAGCAGCCCCAGCAAATTGCGGAAGGGCTCCTCCTTGCCACTGTGCGGGGTCGCCGTCACCAGCAGCAGGTGGCGGTTCGGGTCGTCGGCGAGCGCGCGCAGCAGGGTGTACCGCTGCTGGCGCTGCTGACGGGCGCCGCCCTGGCCGGTGTCCGCGACGCACGTGTGCGCCTCGTCGACGATGACCAGGTCGGGACAGTTCTTGATGAAGTCGTCCCGGTGACGGGGGGACTTGATGAAATCGGTCGACACGACGTAGTTGCGGTCGGGGCGGAACACTGACTGGCCGTACAGGCGGCCGCGCTCCAGCCGCCCGATCGTCGACGCCAGGACCAGCTCGGCGTCGATGCCGAACTTTCCGCGCAGCTCCGCCCGCCATTGTTCGGCCAGCGCCGGACTGCACAGCACCACCAGGCCCCGGGCGTCGCCCTGGGCCAGCAGCTCGGCCGCGATCAGGCCGGACTCGACCGTCTTGCCGATGCCGACGTCGTCGGCGATCAGCAGCCGCACGGTCTCCTGGCGCAGCGCCATCAGCAGCGGCACCAACTGGTACGGGCGCGGTTCCACGGAAATGCCGGCCAACGAGCGGAAGGGGCCGGCGCTGGAGCGGAACCCGATGCGCAGCGCGCTGCGCAGCAGTCCGGCCGCCGCCTGGTCGCCCAGGTCGGACGGGCTCGGCGGGGCGAAGCGGGCGTGCTCGACCGTCTCCAGTGCGGGCAGCACCCCGGCGATGTCGTCGTCCGTGCCGCCCAGCGGGCGCAGGACGAGCAGCTCGGGGGTGGAGTCGGGCAGGACGACCCACTCGCGGCCGCGCGCGTGCACGAGCGAACCGACCGCGAACTCCCGGCTGCCGTCCCGGGCGGGAGCGGCGGTGGTGGGCGGCGTCATCGGCGGACCTTTCGAAAGAGACGTACGAAGAAGAGGAGTGAGGGGCGCGGTCAGTCGTCGCCGACGCCGAACACCGAGCCGTACCTGCGGGCGATCTCGGACCAGTCGTCGTCGTGGCGGAAACGGATGACCTCCCACCCGTCGTCGTACAGCCGCTCCTGCGCGTCCTCGTCGCGCTGCGCCTGCACCTCCGAGTCGTGGTGCGGGCCGTCGATGAAGACCGCGACCGGGCCCACCTTCGTCTGGTACACGAAGTCCGGGCGGGACAGGGCGCTGGAGACGAAGTACTGCTGCTTGTCGGGCAGCCGCAGTCCGTTGCGGGTCAGGAACGCCACGAACCTCTGCTCCAGCGTGCTGTCGGCACCGTCCAGCAGCGCCTGTGCATGCTCGTCGCGGGAGACTCCGGGGACGGTCCCGGCGACCCGGGCGCCGGCGAAGCGCAGCAGCAGGTCCCGCACCAGCTTGCGGTCGATGACCTGGTGGTCGCGCTGGTTGCCGAACGACAGCAGGCAGTCGTAGCAGCCCATCTCGCAGGCGGTGCCGCCCTCCGGACCGCCCTTGTTGGTGCCGTCCGCGCGGAAGTGTGCGATCTCCAGGGCGCGGGCGGCGGCACGGCGCAGGGCGTCCGGCTCGGCCTGGAGGCGGCGCAGCACACCGGCGCCGCCCTCGGCGCTCTCGATGAACAGGATGCGGTCGCGCGGGCCGTCGTAGGGCGGCAACTGCTCGGTGTCCAACTCGCCGTCCTCGAGCTGGAACTCGGCCTCGATGCCCCGCTCCAGCGCGTACTGAAGGGTCACCGCCACGTCCGGGGCGACCTTCTCGGCGAGCTGGAGCACCAGGATGTTGCGGGTGTCCTGGACGTACGGGATCACCGGGACCTTGCGCTCGGCCTTCTCCGCGCTCTCCAGGCCGTCCTGCTCCTCGGAGGTCTGCTTGCCCGGCTTGTCCTGGTCCTTTTTGGCGTCCAGCCACTTGCCCTCGACCGGGTCCAGCCAGAAACCGGAACGCTGCCTGCTGCGGCGGTAGCCCAGGTTGGTGAGGCGGACCGTCGCGCTGTCGCCGTAGGTCAGCGCGGCGAGCGAGACGCCGTCGGTGTCGCGGGCGGCGGCGTTCAGGGAACCGTCGCGCTCGCCGTGCTTGTTGAACTTGTACGACACCTCGACCACGTAGCCGGTGCGCTGCCGCTCCTCCTCGTCGGAGGAGATCCGGTCCCGGCGCCTGGTGAAGACCGTGCGCAGCTGGAGCAGGTTGTACCGGGACTCCGTCAGCTCAGAGCCGCAGGAGTCGCAGGTGTTCTCGAGCTGTTCGCCGACGTGCAGGTAGCCGCAGCGCTCGCACACCTTGGCCTCCTCGGTCTGCAGGTCCCCCGCGGCGCTGGTCGGAAGCTGAACGCGGTCCACCTGGAACCGGCTGCCCTCGTGGTAGATGAAGGCGCCCGGACCGAACTCGCGGATCGCGATGAAGCGGGAACGCTGGAGGTAGTCGCCGTCCCGCCCGCCGCGTGCGGCGCGGCCCGTGCCGGGGATGAACGCGGCCAGCGGCAGCCGGGGGAAGGAGTAACCCGGCAGGAACCCCTCGGAGGCCAGGTAGCGGTACGGCGTGAAGTCCGACAGCGGGCTGTTGCCGCCGGTGTCCTCGTTCTTCAGCAGCTTGAGCTGGGTCTCCGCCTGGTGCCGGCGGCGCTCGGCCTGGGCGGAGGCGTCCTTGTTCAGGGTGTTGTCGAGGATCCGCCGGTGCTGGACCTCCCGCTCCTTCAGCGCCTTGCGGAACAGCTCCTCCCAGCGGCCCAGCGCCTTCCTGAACCTCCCCGGCGCCTTGTCGACGGTCCGCTCCAGCCACCGCTCGTCCCACCACGAGGTGTCGGCGAGGCGGTCCGCCGACTCCTTGAGGACCGCGGTGGCCCGGCGCAGCGCACGCCGCTGGGCGGCGGGATCCTGGATCTGCTCGAGCACATGCGGGAACAACCGCAGCGAGGGCGCCTCACCGGCCGCGTCCAGGATGTGCGGGATGCGCTTGCCCAGCTCCAGGCCTGTTTCGGCGAGCCAGATGGCGTGGACGTGCGAGCGGACCAGGTCCTCGTTGGCGAGGTCCAGCCGGGGCGGGGCGACGACGCCCGCGACCATCTGGTCCGACCGGCGGAAGTAGTACTGGTCGTGGCTGTTGCCCGTGGCGCAGTACGTGGTGACCAGCGCGGGCTGGCCGGACCGGCCGGCGCGACCGCTGCGCTGCGCGTAGTTCGCGGGGGTCGGCGGAACGTTGCGCATCGCGACCGCGTTCAGGCTGGCGATGTCGACGCCCAGCTCCATGGTGGGGGAGCAGTACAGCAGGGGCAGCTTCGTGCCCTCACGGAAGTCCTCCTCGCGCTCCTCGCGGACCTCCGTGGGCACCTGCGCGGTGTGCTCCCGGGCGACCAGGCCGGCGAGCGTCGAGGCGACCTCCTTGTAGAGGTTCTTGAAGAACGGGTTCACACGCGGGCCGCGGTCCTTGCCGTAGGTCCGGCGCACCCGGTCGACCGCACCGAACTCGTCGTCGCGGGCCGTCCACACCACCGCCGTGTGGTTGATGCGGTAGCCGGGCTCCTCACCGCGCCCGGTGGGCACCTCGGTGAGCAGGCCGGCCTCCGCCAGCACGTGCGCGAGGTCGACGATCACCTGCTGCGTCTCGTCCATGGCCAGCGCACGCCCCAGCGCCGGGAACTGGCCCGGCCTGCGCAGGAACCGGCCGAAGCCGGCCCGGGCGGTGACGTTCAGCTCGCTGCGCGAGCGGTTCGGGCGCCCGGGACGGACGTACGCGGTACCGGGCGGCGGCGGAGTGCGCTCCGTCTCGGCCAGCCCCCAGGCGTCGTTCAGCATGTACGACACCTTGCGCAGCTCGTCGAAGTCAGCCTGCTCGAAGGTGGGGAAGTCCACCGCGCGCACCCGCCGCAGCTCGTCGAAGAGGATCCGGGCGAGCTCCGCGCGCTTGCCGGGGTCGACGGTGCGCAGCGGCCCGCAGGCGCCCGCCCACCGCTCCTCGTCCTCGGCGATCTCCTGAAGGTCGGCGTACTCCAGCCGGAGCAGACCGGTCTGTTCCAGGTTGGGCATGGTGACCCGCCAGCCGCGCTCCAGGTCCAGGTACAGCCGGTACTCGACCACCTTGGTCAGGGCCCGCAGGGTGCGTCGCGCCTGGTGGGACGCCTCCTTGGGGTTCTTGGAGTAGTTCTGCGGCAACAGGCCCAGCTTGGCCACCACGGCGGGCGCGAGTTCCTCGTGCAGCAGCCCGTCCTCACCGGCCTCGACCATGGCCTGGTAGAGGGCGCCCCGCAACTGGGTGACCAGTACGAAGTCGTTGAAGTGACCGGCCTGGAGACTGGCGTCCTGCCGGTTGTCGACGAAGGTGAGCAGCTTGCGGGCGTCCTCGTCGAGGTCGTCCTTCGGCAGCTCCTTCAGGTGGCGCACGATGCTGGAGCTGATGAGGGAGGTCGCCGTGGAACGGCCCTCGCGGTCCATCGTCATCAGCTTGCCGAAGTCGTTGCCGCGCGGGGACTCGTAGCTCACCCCGCAGTTGAGGCAGAACATGAACGGCATGGGGATGTAGGCCGCGTACAGGCCCTGCCCGCGGTCGACGACCGAGCCGTCGGGCTTGACCCACACCGGCTGCGGCACCCGCTTGCGCCGGCTGTCGGCCAGCACCTGGGCGCCGCCCTTCCTGTCATCCGTCACGATCCAGCTGTCCGGGAAGCGCTGGGCGTCGGTGGCCTCGCCGGTGTCGTCGGGCCACGGGTGCTCGGCGCTCACGTACAGGTAACCGTTGTCCTCGTCCTCCTCGGTGCGCGGCCGGAAGGCGAGGGAGCCGTCCTTGCGCTCCTCGCGGGCGACGGTCAGGTACTCCTGGCCGCACTCCCGGCAGAAGGACAGCGGGAGCAGGATCTTGCCTTTGGCGCCGGGCACCCGCAGCTGGTAGGTGCGGCTGATGTGCCGGGTCTCCTCGTCCTCCAGCGACACGTACACCGAGCTGCCCTTGGACAGGAACTGGTGCAGCCGGAAGGCGAACAGCGGTCGGCCGGTCTCGTCGTTCTTGGCCTGCGAACCGGCGTGCAGCGTGTCGCGGATGGCCGCGACGCACGCCTCGTACGACTCACCGGTGCGCTCGGCGAGCTTGCGGGCCGCCTTCTCCACCGTGGTGGGCTCGGCCCGGACGAGGGTCCCCGCGTCCGGCCCCTCGGTGAGCGTGTGCAGGCCGAACTCGGTCTCGATCCAGCAGGCGAGTGGGTCGTCCTTGAGGACGTCGTACTCCGTCGAGGGCGCGTTCGCCTTGATTCGCTCCGTCAGCTCGGCGTCGGACGGCTCGTGGTCGCGGGTGGCCCGCACCAGGGTCTCGCCCACCACGCGGTCCGGCGTGACCTCGGCGGCGAAGAGGGTGGTCGCGACGTCGGCCACGTCCTGGCGTCGCTCCTGGAGGGTGCCCTTGCTGGACATCGTCGCGGACGTGCCGACGACCTGGAGGTCCGGTGCGGCGCAGGCGTCACGGACCCGGCGTACCAGCAGCGCGACGTCCGCGCCCTGCCGGCCGCGGTAGGTGTGCAGTTCGTCCAGGACCAGGAACTTCAGGCCCTGGGCGGCCCGCATCAGGGCCTTGCGCTCGCGGGGCCGGGTGAGCATGAGTTCCAGCATCACGTAGTTGGTGAGCAGGATGTCCGGCAGCTCCTTGAGGATCCGCTCGCGCTCGTCCTCCTTCTCCTGCCCGGTGTAGCGCTCGAACGTGACCGGCTCCCTGCCCTCCCCGTAGCCGTGGCGCAGGAACTTCTCCAGCTCGAACCTCTGGCTGTTGGCCAGCGCGTTCATCGGGTACACGATGATCGCCTGGATGCCGGAGGCGGTGCCCTCCTGCTTGGCCCGCAGCACCTGGTTCACGATCGGCACGATGTAGCCGAGGCTCTTGCCGGAGCCCGTGCCCGTGGTCAGTACGTAGCTGCCGCCGGCGCGGGCGGCCTCGATGGCGTCCCGCTGGTGCCGGTGGAAGGCGATGGGCCGGCCCTGCTGGAGGGAGCCGTTCTTCTCCTTGCCCACGCGGAAGATCCGCTCGCACTCCGGGTGCAGCAGTCCCTCCCGCACGAGCTGGGTCACCGTGCCTCCGGGAGCGAAACTCGGGTTGAGCGACAGCCACGGGTCGGGCCACTGGTCGCCCTGGACGAGCGCCTCGTCGACGGTGTTCTGGATGCGGTCGTCTCTCACGAGGACGGAACTGGTGGTGAAGGACCGGTAGTCGGCGATCAGCTGCTCGTGCACCTTGAAGACGTCCACAAAACCCTCACTCAATCCCGCGCCGACCTGCGCGTTCACCGTACCGGGTGAGGCCGGGCAGCGGGCCACGATGTCATGAGTTCCTATGACATCATCAATGCGTGAACAGTGTCAACGTTCGAATTGAGGTTTATCTTGTGAACTGATTGCGGAGGGTGAGGCATCACGCCGTACACAACAGTGGCACACTCAGTGACCTATGGACATCGGAACGCTCATCGCCAAGCGGTACCGCATCAAGGGCCCCATCGGTCACGGAGGTATGGGCCAGGTGTGGATGGCGGACGACGAACACCTGGGCCGGGGTGTCGCCGTGAAGACCATGACTCCGGCGAACAGCCTGACGCCGACGCAACTGGCGCATGATGCCGCGCGGTTCGAACGCGAGGCCAAGGCGGTCGCCAGACTCGACCACACCGGGCTCGCCGCCGTATACGACCTAGGGGCCGAGACCGGTACTCACTACCTCGTCATGCAGTACGTTCAGGGTCTCGACCTGGGCGACTACATTGCCGAGCGTGAGCAGCTCACCCTGGAGGAGGCCGCCTCCGTCGGCGTGCAGATCTGTTCGGTGCTGGCCGCGGCGCATACCCGCCAGGTCGTCCACCGAGACCTCAAGCCGGGCAATGTGCGCATCCGGACCGATGGCATCGTCAAGGTTCTCGACTTCGGTGTAGCCGCCATCCTCGACAGCGACGCGGCAAAGCTCACCATGACTGGTGAACGGCTCGGTACCGTCCAGTACATGGCCCCGGAACAGGTCATGGGCGGGTCCGTCGATCCGCGCACCGACCTGTACGCACTAGGCTGCCTCCTTTACGAAATGCTCACCGGTGGACCGGTGTTCGAGCATGAGTCCCCGTTGATGGTGCCGAGTTTGCATACGGAGGCGGATCCCGAACCGCTGCGCGTGAGGCGTCCGGACGTGCCTGAGGACGTCGAGGCTCTCATCCTGGAACTACTCGCCAAGAAGCCGGCCGACCGGCCCGTGCACGCGGGTGATGTCTACCGGCGATTGGCCGTGCACTTGCCCGCGCCGGGTGCACCGGAGGGTGCCCTGGTGCCGTGGGCCGAGGCCGACCCGCGTCGACCCTTCCGTCACCCCATGGCGCCAGACGCCCGTCCCGTCCGTCAGTGGGCAAGGGTGGCGGCGCGCAACGGGCCCTGACCGGGATCTTTCGATCGGTGACGATGCTCTGCTCGGTGGTGGTGGGAGGTCCACATGCCTTGATGGTGTGAAGGGCGGTGTCGACGGCCGGTTCACGCGGCTCGAGGTAGGGGCTTCCGGCCGTGTCGTACGGACGGCAGCCGTTCGACAGTGAATCTCCTAGGCTCCGGGTTTATCCGTGGCATGGTTGGCCTGGATAAGGGCCTTCTGTGGATGAAGGAACCCCGGCAACAATAGGGAGGTCGGTAGGCGCCCCACAAAGTTGCGGGGCTGGACCGCCGCGCGATGGGTGTGACGACCGAGCAGTCAGACTTCACGTGCAGGTAGCGATACAAGCGTCAGAGCAGAGCGATAAAGAGAGTGCGGGCGTTCGAGCCGGTGGGATACGTTCCTGTCTGTTCGAAGGGGGGCCCGTAATGGCGAAGTTGAACCAGATCATCGCGGTCGAGAAGGGTGTCAAGAGCAAGTCGCTCCAGGACATCAACGCCGCACACGCCAAGGTGCAGAAGCCGGCGCTGCTGGCCGGCATCTCGCGTACGTACCAGCCGAAGGACGAGGAGGGTGAGCAGCTGCCGCCCGAGTCGACCCGGGTGCAGGTGCAGGGGGAGGACGTGCTGCGGGAGATGGCCGCCTCGCTGACCCGGCTGTTCGACGTGACCGCGACCAAGGACTGGGCGAACTGCGCGGCCCGCGCGGACGTCACCGTCGAGGGGCGGACGGTCGTCGCCGACGTTCCGGTGAGCTACCTGCTCTTCCTGGAGAAGCAGCTCACGGACCTGCACACCTTCGTCAAGAAGCTGCCCACCCTCGACGCCGCCGAGTCCTGGTCCCACGACCCGTCGACCGACTGGTGGAAGACGGACCCGGTGCGGACCATCCGCACCAAGAAGGTCCCCCGCAACCACGTCAAGGCGGAGGCGACCGAGAAGCACCCGGCGCAGGTCGAGGTGTACTACGAGGACGTGCCCATCGGGTACTGGACCACGGTGAAGTTCTCCGGAGCGCTCCCCGCGCGGCGGGTGAACGAGCTGGTGGAGCGGGTCGAGAAGCTCCAGCAGGCCGTGAAGTTCGCCCGTGAGGAGGCCAACGGCGCCGAGGTCACCGACCGGCGGGTCGGGGACGCGGTGTTCGGTTACCTGTTCGGCTGACGCGGCGGCGCGTCACCTCCATGATCGCCCCCGCGTGCGAGCGCGGGGGTGCGCTACGGGCGCGGGCCGGGATGAGGACCGGTTCGCGCGAGGAGCGCAAGCTGACACTGAAGTTCAGCCTGAAAGCGCGGCTCGCCGAGACGGCGGCCGCGGTCAATCTCAGACTCTCGCTCCAGTCTCAGCATCGCCGCCGATCGCCGGATCGACCGGGGACGGACGAACGCCGTCGGATGCGAGTTCGACTCTCGCCTGCGCCTCTTGCACGGCGCGGTAGTTCAAAGGAAGAACACGACGGCATGATGACTGATCCGTCCTCTTAAACGCCGCCGGCGTGCGCAATTGGGTGGCATCCCCAGGGGCCCGGGAGCTGGATACGACTCCCGGGCTCCGCCACGTCCGGGGACGGACGACGAGGGTCGTCACTTCCCGGTGGCCGCCTTCGTGAGCGCCTGCGTCGCCTCCGTCAGGCAGGCGACCGGGTCCTCCGTCTCCGTCACGCAGGTGAGGAGGGGTTCGGCCATCTCCAGCAGGGCGTCGAGGGAGCCGAGGGGGACTTCCTCCAGGAGGTCGATCCGTTCCAGCAGGGGAGAGAGCTGCTCCAGCAGCAGCGGGGCCTGCTCCAGCAGGGGAGCGACCTGCTCGAGAAGGAGCGGGGCCCGGTCGAGCAGGCCGGTGAGGCACTCGCCGACGTCCCCGGGAGCCTCCGCCTCGGGGCAGAGGGAGCCGGCCAGTCGCGGGTGCTGTGCCAGAACGCGGTCGAGGGCCGCCGTAAGGACCTTCGCGTTGGCCTCCACCGTCTCGGGGTCGGGGAGCGCCAGCTCGGTGTCGGGGAAGATCCAGTGACCGAGGTCGCTGCCCTCGCGCCCGTGGTCGCGCGCGCCCTTCTCGATCGCCTTGGCGTTGGCCCCGAAGACGGCCCACCACTTCATGCCGTCGCCGTAGTGGCGGTCGGCGATCTCCCACAGGGTGTTGCCGCGGGCCACGGTGTGGGTCTCGTGACGTGCCGCTTCCTTCGGGTGCCCGGCCGTGGTGCCGGACGACCGGTGCGGCCGGGTCTCGCGGTCCGTGGCCGCTGCCTGACTCGTGCCCACGAGTATCGAGCCGGCTGCCAAGCCGCTGATCATGGTCAGAGCCAGACCGCGGCGGCGTATGAGCCGCATATCTCACCTCCTGAGATGTACGCATGCTGTGACGACTCCTCACGCTAGGTCACGGCATGTGTCGCGGCTCGGCCACTGGGCCGATCAGCCGATGGGCCGCACCGTCAGGATCTGCTGGGCGTGGCCGACCGGGCCGTCCACGTCGTGCAGGACGGTGCTGGTGAGGCCCTGGCCGGTGGGGCCGAAGGCGACCGTGGTGTCCAGGCCCGTCCAGGAGCCCCGGGGCGCCCGGTGGAGGTGGACCGTCAGATCGACGTTGGGGAACATCCACTCGGTGGGCGGCTGCCGTACGGCGATGCCGTTCGCGGTGTCGACCAGGGCCAGGTAGGAGGCGAGCGGGCCGACCCGCCGGCCGGCCACCAGGTCCAGGGGCGTGGAGATCCAGGCGGTGGTGCGGCCCGGCCGCGGCGGGGCGACCGGGCGGACGTCCAGCTCGGCGATGTAGCCGCCGGGCCACAGGTCGGACATCGGCCAGGGGTCGAGCGACTCCGGGGCGGGGAGGCGGTCCGCGGGGCCGCCCGCGACCGCGGAGGTGTCGAGTCCGGCCAGCAGCCAGGCGCGGGCCCGGACGACCGGGCGGCCCGCGATCCGTACGACCGCTTCCAGGAGCTCTATCGTCCGCCCGGGGCGGAGGGTCTCCACCTGGATCTCGCACTCGTCGAGGGCGAGCCTGCCGAGGATGTCGTAGCTGATCCGGGAGAGGACCAGGCCGTCGTCCGGACCGGCGGCGGCCCGGTGGCGCTCGATGGCGTGGACGACCAGCCCGCCGAGCGGGCTGAAGTGCTGCTCGTCCGGGTCCCAGGCCCCGCCCGCGTGCGCCGTCGGCTTGTAGCGGTGGTCGTCGATGGGCTCGAAGTAGCTGCCCCGGGGCGTGCTGGACGTGGACAACGGGCGTCTCCCCTTCGGTGTCGCGGGCTCCGGCGGGCGGACCGGAGCCGGTGCCGTGCCGGCTGACCGGGACGCTACCGGCATCCGGGTGTTTCGGCGAGCAGGAACGTGTATATGGCAAATATGTCCGGAGGGGTGCACCGCGCGGGCGTCGTCCGCGCCCGCCCGGGGCCGGTGCAGGTTCATGTAAGGGCGGGCGATGGCCCGGTGCGCGGTAGGTAGCGTTTCCGGTGCGGCGGTTTTAGTGGTCGGGTTCTGCCGTGGGTGTGGCCGCATTGGGGGGTCAGGATGCACGAGCGCGAGTTCCGGGCCTTTGTCCTGATCGCGGAAACCGGTCGCATGGATGTCGCGGCACGGAAACTGGGCTATTCCCAGCCGGCGATCACGTATCAGGTCAAGCGCCTGGAAGAGTCCCTCGGTTACAAGCTCTTCACCCGGCATCCCACGGGAGCACGGCTGACGGGGGACGGCCGGATGATCCTGCCGTCCGTGCGGGCGGTGCTCCTGCTGATCGACAGCATGCGCGACGCGCAGGGGTCGCGGTCCGACGAGGACCGGGACCTGGAGCGCAGCGCCTGACATCGCCGTTCAGAAAACGAATAGCGAACCGCTTGGAGAGTGGACGATGAGCACCAATCCCTTCGAGGACAACGACGCCCGGTACCTCGTGCTGGTCAACGACGAGGGCCAGCACTCGCTGTGGCCGGCGTTCGCCGAGGTGCCGGCGGGCTGGACGGTGGCGCACCCCGAGGACAGCCGTCAGGCCTGCCTCGACTACGTCAACGAGAACTGGACCGACATGCGTCCGCTCAGCCTGGTGCGTCAGATGGAAGGCGCCGAGTAGCCGGTGAGAATGGCGACGATCGTGAACACGGCGGCCGGGGCCGCGGTGCAGCGGCCCCGGCCCCGGCCCGGCGCCGAGCGGGTGCTGGTGTGCCTGAGCTACTGCGGCGGCGGCACCGCGCCGTTCCGGCAGTGGGCCGAGGACCTGCCGGAGGACGTGGAGTTGGCGCTGATCTGCTATCCGGGACGGGAGGCGCGCTTCGGTGCTCCGTTCGCCCGGGTGTGGACGGAGCTGCGCGACGACGTGGTGCGGTCCGTGCGCGGGCTCACCGGGCGTCCCTACATCCTGTTCGGCCACAGCATGGGGTCCTGGATGGCCTTCGAGACGGCGGCCGAACTCGAACGCATCGGCGCCGCACCGCCCGAGGCCCTCGTGGTGTCGGGCGGGGTCGCCCCGCACAAGCGCCGGGAGATGCCCCGCGAGGACACACCGCGGTCGGACGCCGACATGGACGCACTGGTGCGCTGGATGCGCGACCTCGGCCAGGTCTCCCCGGCGATCGCCGCCGAACCGGAGCTGCTCAAGATCGCGGTGGACCTGCTCCGCGCGGATCTCGCGGTGACGGAGTCCTACCGGTTCGTCGACGGCACCCGGGTGTCGGTGCCGCTGCGGGTGCTGTACGGGACCGAGGACGCGGCGCCGTTCGCGGACGTGGAACGGCACTGGCGGCCGCTGACGGCGGGGCCCTTCCAGGCCGTGGAACTGCCCGGCGGGCACTTCTACACACCGGAGGTGTGGTCCAGGCTGACGGAGTGGTGCACCCTGCCCGTCCCCGGTGCCGCCGGCACCCGCTGAAACAACGGACCGGCCCCGCGGCGCGCATGACGCGCCGCGGGGCCGGTCCGTTGTACGGCGGGTTCTCAGCCGGCGTCGCGCAGCGACCGCTTGCGGTCGTGCAGCACCAGCAGCAGGGTCAGGCCCATCATCACGCCCAGGACCGCGCTGACGTCCCGGGCCAGTGCTCCCGCGATGGGGAGTTCGGGGGACGGCTGCTGCATGTCGGTGAGGGTGAGCAGGTTGTAGACGCTGTAGGCGAACAGCATGCCGGAGGAGACCCACGCGGCGGCCATCGGCGGCAGGAAGCGGCGGGAACCGCGGTGGGTGGCCAGCACCAGGATGCCCCACGCACCGGCGAGCGCCCAGGCGGCCGTGCTCAGCGACAGCATGTGCCACCACAGGTCACGGCGGTCCAGCTCGCCGGCGTCCAGGCCGAGGGTGCCGCCCGCCGCCCAGAAGATCTTGACGCAGGCGAGCAGCACACAGCCGACGGCGATCAGCCTGGCCAGCGTCAGCTGCAACTGCCGTGTGCTGCCCTCCGGTTCGGCGCACCGGAGCGGGCCGCCCAGGGCCTCGGGCCAGCGCGCCCTGGCGTAGCCGGCCAGGGCGACCGGCAGACCGACCCCGACACCGACCAGCGAGATCATCACCAGGATCTGCTCGTAGATCCAGAAGTCCGGCGAACCAGCGTCCTGGTCGCGGTTCATGGCCGCCGGACCGAGCACCGGCGCGAGCAGCAGCATGGGCACGAGCAGGCCGGTGCCGACCCATACGGGCAGCGCCACCAGCCACGCGGGCAGGCGCTCGCCCCACGGCCGGGAGAACGCCATCGCCAGCAGGATGCCGACGGCGGCGAGGAACGCGGTCGCCGCGTTGATCGCACGCCAGTCCGCGCCGCCCATTTCCTCCGTCGGAATGAAGAAACCGAAAGTCCAGACGATTTTGATGAGCAGATACGGTGTCACCGCTATGGCTGCTCCGAGGCCGCCGATCCGGCGGAACCTGGTCAATCGGTCGGTCGGCTGTTCTGCCCTTACTGTCATATCGGCACGCTATCCGGGGTCGGTGAGCAGGTCAAAAGGTCCCGGCGCATCCACGAGATTCCGCCACTCAGATGAATTCGGGACGAACGGCATTGTCGATTCGTATTGCGGTGAGATGCCCGGATTCGGAGACCGATATCAGCACGGCCGGTCCGCCGCCGTCCGGCCGGGCCGTCAGGGCGGTCAGTTCCAGCAGGCCCGACACGGCGCAGTGGCGGCCCGGGCGCACCGCCGCGTCGGCGTCCGGGACCGTGCTCCCGGCGTCGGCCAGCGCCTTGGTCACCGCGTCGCGCACCGCGACCGCGAGACGCGTGGCGGCGGGCGGCGCGTCGATCACCAGGCGCACGGCGCCGGCGGCCCCGGGCAGGGCGGCGATCCGGGCCGCGCTCGCGCCGAGCGCGGCGGGAGCGGGCTCGCCGTCCGGGTCCGGAGCGAGGAACCGGGAGAGCGCCCCGGTGACTGCGGCGAGGGGGCGGCCGGGGCCTGCCGAGCCGGGAGCCCGCCCCCTCGCCGACAGCACGACGGCGGCGGCGGCGTCGTACTCGCCGCTGCCGCCGTGGTCCTCCGGCGCCTGGTCGGCCGCCGCGGCCACCACCGTGTCCGCCCGGCCGGTGCGCAGCGCCGTGACCGCGAACAGCACGGCCCCCAGCCCCGCGGTCACCGGATCGGTGAGCGTGACCGAGAAGGCGCGCGCGCCGGTGCTGATGGCCAGCTGGCTGCCGGGCGTGTTCATCGAGAAGCCCGGCACCTCGGCGGGGCTGATCCCGCGGACGCCCTCGCCGGTCAGGGTCGCGTCCATCCGGCGGTGGACGCGGTCGATCGCGTACTGGGTGCCGGTCACCACGCCGAACCGCTCGGCGGCGGCGCCGGTCAGTGGCGGGTCGTCGTGGCGCCGGCCGAGCGCCTGGTTGCCGGCCGCCAGCAGATAGCGGGTCGCCGGGGTGAGGTACTTCCAGCCCCGCCGCCCGAGATGGGCGGCCGGGTCGAACCACGGGGCGCCGCCCGCGTCCGTACGCGGCTCCTCGGCGACCGCGCCGACGCCGGTGATCAGTACGGTCATGCGGCGGCCCGCCAGGTCAGCACGGCGTTGTTGCCGCCGAAGCCGGTTCCGCTGACCAGGACCGAGGGGCGGGGGAGCGGCGCCGGCCCGACGAGGGGGACGGTGAGCGGGCACTGCGGGTCCGGGTCGGTGACGTGCGCGTTGGGCGGGACCAGGCCGTGGCGCAGGACGAGGGCCGCGATCACGCAGCCGAACACGCCCGCCGCGCCCGCCGTGTGCCCCATGACCGCCTTGGGCGCGTAGCCGAGCACCTCGCCGGCCGACCCGCCGGCGGCCGTCACCGCCTCGCCGATCGCGGTGGCCTCCACGGTGTCGTTGAGCGCCACCCCGGCGCGGTGCAGCACGGCCGCGCCCGGGGCCCCGTCGAGCCCGGCGAGCGCCGAGGCGGCCGAGCGGCGCAGCTGGTCGCCGGACGGCTCCGGCGCCATCGGGTGGTGGGCGTCGCAGCTCCAGCCGTGTCCGGCCAGCTCGGCGAGGGCGGTCCTGCCGCGCCGGCGCGCCGACTCGGCGGACTCCAGCACCAGGGCGGCGGCCCCCTCACCGGTGACCATGCCCGCCCGGCCGGTGTCGAAGGGACGGCAGCACTCGCCGTCCAGCAGCCCGAAGCGCTGCAGCGTGCCGACGGCGACCCGGGAGAAGGCGTCCCCGCCGCACGCGACGACCACGTCCGCCTGGCCCGTCTCGATCAGCTCGGCGCCCCAGCCCACCGCGTAGGCGCCCGCGGAGCAGGCGGTGGAGAGGGTCTGGCCGGGACCGCCGATGCCGAAGCGTGCGGCGAGGGAGGCCGTCACCCGGTGGGTGGCGGGCGGCACGGAGGCGTCCGCGTCCGTACCCGCGCCCCGCTCCGAGAGGTCGATGTCGCCCAGCGACGTGCCCACGGTCAGCCCCGCGTCCAGCAGGTCCCCGGCGGACAGTCCGGCCTCCGCGACGGCCTCGGCGACGGCGGCCGCGAGCAGCGCGCCGGTCCGCCCGGTGCCCCTCGCCGGAGCGTCGCCGTCCGGCACCGCGTACAGGTGCGGGCGGGCCGGCAGACCGCAGACGTCCGGCGCGGGGTCCGGCCGCCGGCTCGCGCCGAGCAGCCCCTCCCACAGGGCGCCGGTGCCGCTGCCGAAGCAGCTCACCGCACCGAGTCCCGTGACCACCACCGTCACCGTGCACCTGCCTCGCTGTTGGCTCTTTCCCGATGGCGCGGCACAATGGCCGGCACCATTCAGGATGCATTCCCGGGAATCACCGCCCGCGGCGCTTGCAAGTACCTGCAGCAATCAGCGGCGCGCCTCGTCACCTTCCACCGCGCTGACCTAGCATCCCTCCGCGAAACGCCTATTCGTAAAATGCATGAATGGTCCGAGGAAAGGGAATTCCGGTGAGTGCCGAAACCACGCTGGACGTATCGGAACTTCGCGAGCTGGTGGCGGACACGCTGGATGTCGAACTGTCGGCGCTGACCGACGACGTCCTCCTCATCGAGGAACTGGGCGTCGACTCCGTCGTGGCCCTGGAGCTCATGGTCACGCTCGAGCAGCGCTACGGGGTCAGGATTCCCGAGGAGGAGCTCGGCACCGTCCGCAGGTTCCCCGACATCCACGTCCTGCTGAACCGGAAAGCGGCCGGTTGATGGAGGCGCAGACGGCGGCCGCCGGCACCCGTGCCGGCGCCGGCGCCGCGTCCTACTTCCTGGTCGAGAGCAAGGGGAACTGGGCGGGCCCCACCGCGGGCGCCTTCCTCATGGACGCCGTGGCGCTCGCCGAGGCCGGCCACCGGGTGCGGGTGTTCCTCGTGGAGGACGGCGTACTGAGCGCCGTCGGCGCCGACGTCCCCGAGATCCGGCGGCTGGCCGCGGCCGGCGCCGAGATCCTCGTGGACGACTTCTCGGCGGCGCAGCGCGCCCTGTCCGCCACCACGCTGTCGCCGCACGTCCGCCTGGCCGGCATGGACGTCGCGGCCGCCGCGCTCACCGAGGACGGCTGCCGGGGGGTGTGGCACTGATGGCGCGCATGGAACGCCGGATGTGGGACCTGCTGCTGATCCTGACCGCGGCCCCGCACTCCGGTGACGTGGTCACCTCGGCCCTGCGGCTGTCCCAGGCGGTGCTCGACCGGGGCGGTTCGGTACGGGTCTGGGCGTGCGGCTACGCCAACATGATGACCCAGGACACCTTCGGCGACACCAAGCTGCCCAACACCCGGGACCCCGAGGGTCATTACCCCTCCCCGTCGGCCGTCGTGCAGCAGATGATCGCCGACGGCGAGGGCCGGTTCGGGTGGATCGCGTGCACCGCCTGCTCCGAGGAGCGCGGCGCCGTGCACCACGTGCCGCAGGTGCGGCACCGCTCCCCGCTGCGGCTGGCGTCCACCGTCGCCGGCGCCCGGCAGACGCTCTACCTCGGAGGGGCCTGATGAGCAGCACCACCACCGCCGCCGGCCGAGGGTCGGGCCCGCCGGTGCTGTGCGTCCTGGACCGCGCCTACCGGGGCGCCGTCGAGGCGCAGTTCTTCCACGCCCTGTACGGACTGCTCGACCTGCACGGCCAGTTCCAGCGGGTGGACGTGGCGCTGCGCGGCGCCGCGGTGACCCTCGCGGTCGAGGAGGACGTCTACCGGCCCGCGGTCCGGCTCGGCACCATGACGCTGGACACCCTGCCCGACTACCGCGGCTCCGTCCGTGACCTGGTCGCCGAGGACTTCACCGTCTTCGTGGACCGGGAGGCGGTGACGGCCCTGGGGTTCGACCCGGAACGGCTCGTCGCCGGTACCGTCCTGCTGGACTCCGCCGAACTCGCCCTGCGCTGGCCCGAGTACGAGCAGGTGTGGTTCGTATGACCGGGCCCGCCCCGGTGCGGCGCGGCTACGCGGCGCCGCTGCGCGCGGTGGACCGGACGGAGGTGCTCTCCGAGGGGCCGTCCGGGACCAGGTTCGTGCTGTACAAGACCGTCGACCCGGAGGACCCCTACATGGAGGGGCACTTCCCGGGTCTGACGCTGCTGCCCGCGGTGTTCGTCCTCGAGGCGCTGCGCCAGGCGGTGACCGGCCTGGTCGGCGCGGACGAGCCGCTGAACCTCCTGGAGGTGCGGTCCGGACGCTGGCTGGCGCCCATGCAGGGCGGTGACGAGATCCGTCTGGACGTCACGGTGACGCCCGACGGGCCGGGACGCCTGCGGGTGACCGCGGACGGCGTCCGGCAGGACGGCACCCCCGTCGCGGCGGTGAAGGCCACGCTCGGCGACCGTGCCGCCGTCCTCGCGGCGCGGCCCCCCGAGGACCCGCCGCCCGCCCCGGACGACGGGCCCCCCGGCCCCGACTACACCGGCATCCTCGGCCTGCTGCCGGTACGGCATCCCATGCTCATGGTGGACCGGGTCGAATCCCTCGACCCCGGGCGGCGGATCACCGTCGCCAAGGCGGTCTCCGGCTCCGAGCCCTGCTACCGGCGGATGGCCGACGGGCTGCCCCTGTCCCGGTACATGTACCCCAGGTCGCTGATGCTGGAGTCGTTCGGGCAGGCCTCGGTGCTGCTGTGGCTGTCCACCGGCACCGCGCAGGGCGTGCCCGTGGCCGCCGCCTTCCGCGACTGCAGCTTCTTCGGCGAGGTGCGGCCCGGCGCCGTGCTGCGCCATGTGTCGCGGATCGACCGGCTGATGGAGAACAACGTCTTCGTCTCCGGGCAGACCTGGGACGGCGACCGGTGCGTCATGACGGTCGGCGCCCTGGTGGGCTCCAGCCGGCCGCGCGAGCGGGTCGACCGCGCCATGACCGCCGCCCCCTGAGGGCTCCCGCACCGCGCACCGTGAACCGGCCCCCGGCGGGGGCCGGTTCGCCCGTTCAGGTCGCCGCGTACGAGCCGATGATCCGCCCGACCGCCTCGGCCACCCGCGCGTCGCGCAGCATGTCCGCGTGGTCCACGTCGATGTCCACGGTCCGCCCGGCCAGCGCCGCGCCCTCGGAGGGCGTACGGGAGCTCACGGCGGTCCCGGTGCGCCAGGTGGCGGACGGGTCGAGCCCGCGCGCGGCGCCCAGGTAGGAGACGTACGACCGGAACACCGCGACGAACTCGTCCAGCAGCTCGGTGTCCAGCTCCTCGCGGGCGAACGCGGCGCCCGCCCGCTCCATGAAGATCCGCACCAGGACGTCGCCGTACGCGCCGAAGTCCACGTCGTCGGTGCGGGCGGACTCGGCCTCCCGCTGGGCGGCGCCCACCTCGTCGGCGGTCAGCACCGAGGCGAACTGGTTCATCATCGCGGCGAAGTCCCGGTACAGGCCGGCCGGGGCCGGCACCTCCGGCTCGAACAGCACCAGCTGGGGCGCCTCGTCCTGCCGGGCCGCGACACGGGCGGCCAGCTCGCCGGCGAACACGCTGCCGGCGCAGTAGCCGAGCACGGCCCGCACCCGGCGGCCGTCGGCCGCCGCCCCGCCGTCCCACAGCGCGAGGTACTCCTCGGCCGGCAGGGGTCCGGCGCCGGCCGGCTGGCGGGTCTCCCACACGGCGAGCGCCGGGTCGAGACGCGGGGCGAGGTCGGAGAAGGCCGAGTCGGACCGGCCGGTGGTGGCGAAGTCGACGGCGAGCACCAGGTCGCCGCCGTCCCGGCCGGGGGCGAGCACTTTCCATCCGCTGAGCTGAGTCATGGGTCTGTCCACTCCAGTACGGGGGCGGGCGGGTGAAACGGCCGCGGGCCCGGCGCCCTCGTCGGCGTCGACGAGGGGCCGGACCCGCGGCCCGGGGACGGGGAAGGAACGGGGCGGTCAGCCCTCGGTGACGAGGACGGCCTTGCCCGGGCAGAGGTGCTCCGCGACCTTGCGGGCGTCGTCGGCGGCGGCGCCGGTGGGCGAGTCGTCGAGGACGACCACCATTCCGTCGTCCTCCTGGTCGAAGACGGCCGGGGCGTGCAGCGTGCACAGACCGGCCCCGATGCAGCGGTCGCGTTCGGCGGTTACCTTCACGGGCCTACCAGCCGATCGTCAGCTTGTGGACCGGCGGCAGCCCGTCGATGAGCTCGATCGGCTCGTCGCTCTCCGTCAGGTGCAGCCCCGGGAAGCGCTCCACCAGCGTGGTGAGGCACATCTCCAGCATCAGACGCGCGACGTGCTGGCCGAGACACTGGTGGACGCCGTAGCCGAAGGCCAGGTGGTCGCGGGAGTCCCGGTGGATGTCGAAGACGTCCGGGTTCGGGTACTTGGCCGGGTCGCGGTCGGCCAGGCCCTTGAGGACCAGGATGCCCTCGCCCGCCTTGATGGTGACGCCGTCGATCTCGACGTCCTCCAGGGCGACACGGGCGATGATCTCGTCGACGAGGCTGTAGTAGCGCAGCACCTCGTCCACGGTCTTGGGCATCAGGCCCGGCACGTCGGCGCGCAGCGCGGCGAGCTGCTCGGGGTTCTCCACCAGGGCCTGGATGCCGAGCGCGATGCGGTTCACGATGAACTCGTAGCCCGCGAGCAGCAGCATCTTGGTCATCAGGGTCAGACCGTGGTGGTCGAACTCGTCGGTCTTGCCGGCCCGGGCGATGAAGTTGCCGAGCATGTCGTCGGTCGGGTTGCTCTGCTTCTCGGTCACGAGGGCCGCGAAGTACTTCATCAGCTCCTCGTTGGCCGCGAGCTTCTGCTCCATGGTGTACGAGTGGCGCGTGCCCACCATGATCACGGCGTTGCGGGTGAAGATCTCCCGGTCGTCCTCGGGGATGCCGGCCAGCTCGCAGATCACCTGGGCGGGGAAGGGCAGGGCCAGCGCCTGGACCAGGTCCGCGGGGGCGCCCTCGGCCTCCATCTTGTCCAGGTAGAAGTCGATCAGGTCCTGCATCTTCGGCCGGAGCTTCTCCGCGGCCTTGATGGTGAAGTCCGGCAGGGCCATCTGACGGACCCGGGTGTGCCGGGGCGGGTCCATGGTCACCAGCAGGTTCTTCGCGTCGCGGGCGATCATGTCGAGCAGTTCCTGCGGCGCGGGGAACCGGATCGGGAACGTCGGGTGCGGCTCGACGCTGAAGCGGTTGTCGGCCAGCAGCCGCTGGATGTGGTCGTGCCGCGCGACCAGCCACGCCTTGCTGCCGGACGGCATGGTGACCTGCGTCAGCGGCCGGCCCTCCGGCAACTGGTCGTACTCCGGGAGCAGCGGGTTGGGCCAGCCGTGCGGGGCGACGGGGCACGTCGCCATCTTCGTCTCGGCGTCGGTCATGACGTTACCCCTAAATCTGAGCTGAGGTCGTTTCCTGCGGGCCGATCCTAAGGAGCCGGGCGCGCTCGCCGGGGCCGTTTGCCGCTAGCTGCAGACAGGTCGATTAGAAGAAACTGAATTCCCTTACGGCGAGGGCGTTTCCGGAAATTGCATCGGCCCGCGACAGCCATTTCCCGATCGTGTATCCGTTGAGTCGGCAGGTCTGAGCACCGGCCATTTCACGCCCTGACCGCCGAACACCGGATCGGCCCGGCCCGAAGAGAACAGAGGACAGATGTCTGACTCGTCAGCCACGGTTCTGCCACTGACCGCCGGCCAGGCCGGAATCTGGTACGCACAGAGCCTGAGCGGCGCCAACGCCACCTTCAACGCGGCTCTGTACCTGGACATCGAAGGAGCCGTCGACGAGCGGCTGTTCGTGTCCGCCATGCGCCAGGTCGTCATCGAGGCCGAGGCCCTGCGGGCCCGGATCACCGACGACGGCAGCGGCCCGGTCCAGGTCGTCGAGCCCGTCGGCGACTGGTCGCAACAGCCCGTGCAGGTGCTGGACTTCACCTCGGCCGGGGAGCCGTGGCAGGAGGCCGAGGCGTGGATGTGGGCCGACGCCGGCACCCCGCTGGACATGGGCGCCGAGCCGCTGTACCGGTTCGCGCTCCTGAAGGTGGCCGACGACCGGACGCTGTTCTACTACCGCTACCACCACGTGGTGATGGACGCCGCCGGCGCGAGCCTGGTCGCCGCCCGCGTCGCCGAGGTGTACACCCGGCTCGTCGCCGGGGAGGACACCGCCGTCGGCGCGTTCCCCCCGCTGCGCGAGCTGATCGAGGACGAGGCCGCCTACCGGGGGTCCGCCGCCTTCGAGGCCGACCGCGACTACTGGACCGCCCGGTTCGCCGACACCCCGGCCGTGCCGAGCCTCGGCGACCGGCCGACCGCCATGCCCCACCACCAGGTGCGGGGCGGCGCGCAGGTCCCGGCGGGTCTCGCGGCCGAGGTCCGGGACGTGGCCCGCGCGGTCGGCGTCGGCTGGCCGGCCGCCGTGCTGGCCGCCCTCGCCGCCTACACCAGCCGCATCACCGGCACCTCGGACGTGGTCGTCGCGCTGTCCGTCGCCGCGCGCGCCAGCGCCGCGGGCCGTGCCGTGCCCGGCATGGTCTCCAACGTCATCGGCGTACGCATGGACGTGCGGCCGGAGATGACGGCCGCCGAACTCGTCCGCCACGCCCACCAGCGGATGCGCGAGGCGACCCGGCACAAGCGGTACCGCTACGAGGACCTGCGCCGCGACCTCAAGCTGCTCGGCTCCGACGGCCGGCTGCTCGGCCCGCGCCTCAACCTGCACGTGGCGTCCTCGTCGGTGGAGTTCGACGGGACCCCCGCCACCCTGCACCCGCTGACGGCCGGCCACGACGACGACTTCTCCCTGATCGTGATGGCCGAGCCGGACGGCGGATTCCGGTTCGACATGACGGCCAACCCCGACGTCTACCGCTCCGGGGCAGCCGAACGCCACCACCGCCTCGTCATGCGGCTGCTCGGCGAACTCGCCGCCCGTCCGCACAGCCCGATCGGCGCGCTGGACACGGTGGACGACGAGCTGCGGACCCGGCTCGTCGACGACTGGGGCGGGGTGCAGGCCACGGCCGCCGCCCCGGAGCCCGTGCTGTCGACCCTGACCGAACGTTTCGCCGGTGCGGCCGCCGCCCACCCCGGCAACACCGCCGTGATCGCCTTCGACGGCGACGACCGCCGCACCCTGACCTACCGGGAGCTCGACGAGCGCTCCAACCGGCTGGCCCGCCTGCTGATCTCGCGCGGAGTGCGGCGCGGCGACCTCGTCGCGCTGGCCATGCCCCGCTCGGTGGACCTGCCCGTGGCGCTGCTCGCCACCGTCAAGGCCGGCGCCGCCTATCTGCCCATCGACCCCGACTCCCCGGCCGACCGGGCCTCCTACATCCTCGGCGACGCCCGCCCGACCGCCCTGGTCACCGCCCGCCAGGACACCCTGGCGGCCAGGCCCGACGGCGACGTCCCGACGATCGTGCTGGACGACCCGTTCATCCGCATCGCCCTGGCCGCGCTGTCCGACGCGCCCGTCGAGGACGGCGACCGCGGCGGCCCGCTCCTGCCCCACCAGGCCGCCTACGTCATCTACACGTCCGGCTCCACCGGCCGCCCCAAGGGCGTCGTCGTCGCCCACCAGAACGTGATCCGGCTGCTCGACCGCACCCGCCACTGGAGCGGCTTCGGCGCGGACGACGTGTGGGCGCTGTTCCACTCCTACGCCTTCGACTTCTCCGTGTGGGAGATCTGGGGCGCCCTGCTGCACGGCGCCGGACTCCTGGTGCCGCCGCACCACGTGACCCGCTCGCCGCACGAGTTCCTGCGGCTGCTGGCCCGCGAACGCGTCACCGTGCTCAACCAGACCCCGTCCGCCTTCTACCAGTTGATCCAGGCCGACGCCGACGAACCGGAAACGGGCGCGGAACTCGCCCTGCGCTTCGTCGTCTTCGGCGGTGAGGCCCTGGAGTTCGGCCGGCTCGCCCAGTGGTACGAGCGGCACGCCGAGGACGCGCCCCGGCTGGTCAACATGTACGGCATCACCGAGACCACGGTGCACACCACCGAGTACATGCTGAGCGCCTCCGACGCCACGGCCGGCACCGGAAGCATGATCGGCCTCGGCATCGAGGACCTGCGCCTGTACGTCCTCGACGGCGCGCTGCGCCCGGCCCCGACCGGCGTCCCCGGCGAGCTCTACGTCAGCGGGCCCGGCGTCGCCGACGGCTACCTCGGCCGCCCGGACCTGACCTCCACCCGGTTCGTCGCCGACCCGTTCGGCCCGGCCGGACAGCGCATGTACCGCTCCGGCGACGTGGTGCGCTGGGCCGAGGACGGCAGCGCCAACCTCGAGTACCTGGGCCGCTCCGACCACCAGGTGAAGATCCGCGGGTTCCGCATCGAGCCGGGCGAGATCGAGTCCGCCGTACTGCGCCACCCCGACGTGCGCCAGGCCGCGGTCGTCGTCCGCGAGGACACCCCCGGCGACAAGCGGCTGGTGGCCTACGTCGTCGGCGGCCAGGGCGACGGCGCCGCCCCCGAGCCGGCGGCCCTGCGCAAGCACGCCGCCGCCGAACTCCCCGACCACATGGTGCCGTCCTGGTTCGTGCACCTGGACGCGCTGCCGCTGACCACCAACGGCAAGCTCGACGCCCGGGCGCTGCCCGCCCCCGACTTCGGCGCCACCGCCTCGGGCCGCGCCCCGCGCACGCCCGAAGAGGAGATCTTCTGCGGACTGTTCGCGGAGATCCTCGGCCTGCCCTCGGTCTCCCTGGACGACAACTTCTTCGACCTGGGCGGCCACTCGCTGCTCGCCACCCGCCTCGTCAGCCGCGTCCGCGCCGCCTTCGGCGTGGAGCTGGCGATCCGCACCGTCTTCGAACAGCCCACGCCCGCCGCGCTGATCGGCTGGCTGGCCGGCACCGGCAACGTGCCCGAGGCGCGGCGCCCGCTCACCGTGATGGACAAGCCGGACGAGATCCCGCTCTCCTTCGCCCAGCTGCGGCTGTGGTTCGTCGACAAGATCGACGGCGGGGCCGGCACGTACAACATCCCGCTGGTGGTGCGGCTGCGCGGCTCGCTCGACGAGGAGGCGCTGCAGGCCGCGATCGGCGACGTGATCGCCCGGCACGAGAGCCTGCGCACCGTCTTCCCCGACCGGGACGGCTCCCCGCGCCAGCACATCCTGTCCGCCGCCGAGGCCACCCCGGTCATGGGCGTGACCGAGATCGCCGCGGACGAACTCGACGGCGCCATGGCCGACATGGCCGCCATCGGCTTCGACCTCGCCACCGAGGCGCCGGTGCGCGCCCACCTCTTCCGCGTCGCCGGCGACGACCACGCGCTGCTGATGCCGGTGCACCACATCGCGGGCGACGGCTGGTCCCTGGTGCCGCTCACCCGCGACCTGGAGACCGCCTACACCGCGCGCAGCCAGGGGCGCGTCCCCGACTGGCGGCCGCTGCCGGTGCAGTACGCCGACTACACCCTGTGGCAGCGGGCGATCCTCGGCGACGAGGACGACCCGGACTCGGCCATCCGCGGCCAGCTCGCGCACTGGAAGGAGTACCTCGCCGGGCTGCCCGAGGAGGTCACCCTCCCCACCGACCGGCCCCGCCCGGCCGTCGCCTCCTACCGCGGCGAGACCCTGCGCTTCGCGCTCACCCCCGAGCAGCACCAGCAACTCATGCGCTGCTCACGCGAGTTCGACGTCAGCCCGTTCATGGTCGTGCAGACCGCGCTGGCCGCGCTGCTGAGCAAGCTCGGCGCCGGCGACGACATCCCCCTCGGCATCTCCATCGCCGGCCGCACCGACGAGGCGCTGGACGACCTGGTCGGCTTCCTCGTCAACACCCTGGTGATGCGCACCGACCTGGCCGGCGACCCCCGCTTCGAGGACCTGCTCGGCAAGGCCCGCGTGGACGGTCTGGCCGCCTTCGCCAACCAGGACCTGCCGTTCGAGCGGCTGGTCGAGGCCGTCAACCCGGAGCGGTCGGCGGGCCGTCACCCGCTCATCCAGATCGGCCTCGGCTTCCAGAACAACGCCACGCCCACCCTCGACCTCCCCGGCCTCGACGCGTGGATCGAGCCGGCCATCACCCGCACCGCCAAGCTCGACCTGCTCTTCGACTTCCGCGAGGTGCAGAGCGAGGGCGACACCCCCGACCACATGGTCTGCGCCGTCGAGTACGCGACCGACCTGTACGACCGCTCCACCGTCGAGCTGCTCATCACCCGGCTGGTGCGGCTGCTGGACGAGGCGACCGCCCGGCCGGCCGCCCGGCTGAGCGAGCTGGACGTGCTCCTCGACGACGAGCGCCGGCGCGTCCTGGTCGACTGGAACGACACCGCCCGCGCCGTCGACTTCGACACCCTGCCGGCCCTGTTCGCCGCCCAGGTCGCCCGTACGCCCGAGGCGCTCGCGCTGGTCGCCGGCGACGAGGAGCTGTCGTACGCCGATCTGGAGGCGCGGGTCAACCGGCTCGCCCGGCATCTGGTCGCGCGGGGGATCGGCGCGGAGGACCGGGTGCTCCTGGTCATGCCGAAGTCGGTCGCCCTGGTCGTGGCCCAGCTCGCCGTGGTCACCGCGGGCGCCGCCTTCGTGCCGGTCGACCCCGGATACCCGCGCGACCGGGTCGCCTTCATGGCCCAGGACTGCGCTCCCGCGCTGATGCTGACCTGCTCCGAGGTCGCGGAGACGGCCGCCGAGGTGATCCCGGACGCCCCGGCGCTGGTGGTCGACGACCCGGCCACCGCGGCCGCGATCGCCGTCCGGCCCGACACCCGGCTCACCGACGCCGAACGGGTCAGGCCGGTCTCCGTCGACCACGCCGCGTACATCATCTACACCTCCGGCTCGACCGGCCGCCCCAAGGGCGTCGTCGTCACCCACCGCGGCATCGGCAACCTCGCCGCGGCGCAGATCGAGCGGTTCGCGATCCAGCGCGACAGCCGGGTCGTGCAGTACGCCACGCCGAGCTTCGACGCGGCCGTCTCCGAGACCTGCATCGCCCTGCTCCGCGGCGCCGCGCTGGTCCTTCCCGTCGGCACCGGGCTGCTGCTCGGCGACGCACTCGCGGACTTCCTCACCGAGTACCGCGTCACCCACGCCACCATCCCGCCGGTCGCGCTGACCGGCCTGGACCCGGCCGCGGTCCCCGCGGACATGGTGCTCACGGTCGCCGGCGAGGCCTGCCCCGCGGAACTGGCCGGGATCTGGTCCCACGGCCGCCGCATGATCAACGCCTACGGTCCGACCGAGACCACGGTCTGCGCGACCATGAGCGCACCGCTCACCGAGGCCGCCGTCCCGCCCATCGGCACCCCGATCACCAACATGCGGGTGTACGTGCTCGACTCCCGCCTCAGCCCGGTCCCGCCCGGTGTCGACGGCGAACTGTACGTCGCCGGCTGCGGACTCGCCCGCGGCTACCTGGGACGGCCCGGCCTGAGCGCCGAGCGGTTCGTCGCCGCGCCGTTCGGCGAGCCGGGGGAGCGGATGTACCGCACCGGCGACCTGGTGCGCCGCCGCGCCGACGGACAGCTGGAGTTCGTCGGCCGCGCCGACGACCAGGTGAAGCTGCGCGGCTTCCGGGTGGAGCCCGACGAGATCGCCGGAGTCCTCACCGACCAGCCGCAGGTGGCGTCGGCCGCCGTGGTCATCCGCGAGGACCGGCCCGGCGAGCGCAGGCTCGTCGGCTACGTCGTCCCCGCCCGGGACACCGCGCCGGGACGCGACACCGGCCTGGAGACCGACCAGGTCGACAAGTGGCAGGTCATCAACGACGAGGTGTACGGCGCCGACGACGACGGGGACGGCCCGCCGCTCGGCGAGAACTTCGCCGGCTGGCACAGCAGTTACGACGGCTCCGTGCTGCCCGAGGAGGAGATGCGCGCCTGGCGCGCGGCCACCGTCGAGCGGATCCTCGCACTGCGCCCGCGCCGGGTGCTGGAGATCGGCGTCGGCGCCGGTCTGATCATGGCGCCGGTCGCCCCGCACGTGGAGCTCTACTGGGGCGCCGACCTGTCCGGCACGGTCATCGAGACCCTGCGCCGGCAGACCGCGGCCGACCCGCTGCTGGCCGGCCGCACCCGGTTCACCGCCGCCCCGGCGCACAGCCTGGACGGGGTGCCGGAGGGCACCTTCGACACCGTCGTCATCAACTCCGTGGCGCAGTACTTCCCGAGCGTCGACTACCTGACCGAGGTCGTCACCAAGGCGTTCTCCCTGCTGGGCGACACCGGCGCGGTGTTCCTCGGCGACCTGCGCGACTTCCGGCTGCTGCGCTGCATGCGGGCGGGCGTCCACCGGGTCGGCCACCCCGACGACGGCGCCGCCGCCGCGCGGGCCGCGGTCGACCGGGCCGTCGAGCGGGAGACCGAACTGCTCGTCGACCCCGGCCTGTTCGACAGTCTCGCGGACGCCCTCGACGGCTTCGGCGGCGTCGACGTCCGGATCAAGCAGGGCGCCTACGACAACGAACTGAGCCGCTACCGCTACGACGTGGTGCTGCACAAGCGCCCCGCGGACGCCGTCTCCCTCGCCCGGGTGCCCGCACTGGCCTGGGACGACACCGGCGGCCTCGGCGGACTCGCCGCGCGGCTGCGCCAGACCGGACCGGACGGGCTGCGCGTCACCGGCATCCCCAACGGGCGGCTCGCGGCCGACCTGGTGGCCGTCGCAGAGATCGACGGCGTCCCGGCGGCCGACGGCATCGCCGTGGGCGCGCTCACCGACATCGGCTCCCGGGCCGGCCACCGCACCCTGGTCACCTGGACCGCCGGGACCGCCGACGGCCGGCTGGACGCGGTGTTCCTCCCGGCCGGCGGCGACGGCGACGCCGAACCCGCCTACCGGGACCTGTACCTGCCGGGCCCGGCCCCGGAGCGGTACGCCAACGACCCGCTCGCCGGCCGCAAGGACGGCGCCCTGGTCGCCGAACTGCACGACGCGCTCGCCGGGCGCCTGCCCGACTACATGGTGCCCGCCGCGCTGGTCGTCCTGGACGCGCTGCCGGTCACCCCCAACGGCAAGCTCGACCAGAAGGCGCTGCCCGCCCCCGACGCCGCCTCCGCCTCCCACCTGGCGCCCGCCACACCCGAGGAGGAGACGATCGCCCGGATCTTCGCCGAGGTGCTCGGACTGCCCCGGGTCGGCGCCGACGACGACTTCTTCCGCCAGGGCGGCGACAGCATCGTCTCCATCCAGCTGGTCAGCAAGGCCCGGGCGGCGGGACTCACCCTGACCGCGCAGGACGTCTTCGCCCACCGCACCGTGCGGGCCATCGCCGCGGCGGCCACCGCCGCACCGGACGGGACCGGCACGGACGACCCGGCGGCCGGCAGCGAGTGGGACATCCCCCTGGTCTCCCAGGACGAGCTCGACGAGTTCGCATCGAATTGGAGCGTTTAGTCAATGAGCACCACCGATCCCTCGTCGCTGGAAGCCGTCCTGCCGCTCACCCCGCTGCAGGAGGGCCTGCTCTTCCACGCGCAGTACGACGAGCAGGACGGCCCGGACGTCTACGTCATGCAACTCGGCATGGACATCGACGGTCCGCTCGACGTGCCCGCCCTGCACTCCGCCGCCCGCGTCCTGCTCCAGCGGCACGGCAACCTGCGCGCGGGCTTCCGGGACGGCGGGGCGCGCCCCCTGCAGTTCGTCCCGAAGTCCGTCGACCCGCTCTGGCGGTTGGTCGACCTGACCGAGGTGCCCGGGCCGGAGCGGGAGGAGGCGCTGCGCGAGGTCACCGAACGGGACCGGGCCGCCCGCTTCGACCTGCACCACCCGCCCCTGCTCCGGTTCACCGTGGTGCGCACCGCGCCGCTGCGGCACCGGCTGCTCGTCACCAACCACCACATCCTGCTCGACGGCTGGTCCGCGCCGGTCCTCGTGCGGGAACTGTTCGAGCTGTACGCGGCCGGCGGCGACGCCTCCGCGCTGCCCCCGGTGACACCGTTCCGCTACCACCTGGGATGGCTCGCCAAGCAGGACCGCGCCGCCGCCGGCCGGGCCTGGCGGGACGCGCTCGCCGGGCTCGACGGACCGACCCTGCTGGCCGCCCTGCCCGACGACCGTTCCGCGGCCGTGCTGCCCAGCAAGGTCGGCGCCCGGCTGTCGCCGGAGACCACCGACCGGCTCAACCGGCGGGTGCGTGAACTCGGCCTCACCCTCAACACCGTCGTACAGGCCGCCTGGGGTTTGCTGCTCGGCCGGCTCACCGACCGCGCCGACGTCACCTTCGGCATGACCCTCGCCGGCCGGCCGCCGGAGATCCCCGGCGTGCACACCATGGTCGGCCTGTTCCTCAACACCGTGCCGGTGCGGGTGCGACTGGAGCGCGACGAGTCGCTGCTCGCGCTGTGCCGGCGGCTCCAGGACGAGCAGCGCGCCCTGATGGCGCACCAGTTCCTCGGCCTCGCGGAGATCCAGCGCACGGCCGGCCACGGCGACCTGTTCGACACCCTCACCGTGACGGAGAACTTCCCCGTCGACCCGGCCGCCCTCACCCTGCCCGGCGGGCTGTCGGTCGCCGGGGTCTTCTCCACCGACGGCGCGCACTACCCGCTCGCCCTCATGGTCATCCCCGGCGACTCGCTCGAACTGCGCTTCACCTACCGCGCCGACGCCTTCGACGAGGCCCGGATCGAGGGCTACAGCCGCGCCCTGACCGCCGTGCTGGAGTCCTTCGTCGCCGACCCGGCCGTCCCGGCCGGCACCGTCGACGTGCTGGACCCCGGCATGCGCTCCCGGCTGCTGACCGAGTGGAGCCCGCCGCCCGCCCCCGACGGGGCGCGCACCCTGCCCGAACTGCTGGCGCTGCGCGCCGCCGCGACACCCGACCGGGAGGCGCTGGTCTGCGGCGGCCTCTCGCTGACCTACGCGGAACTCACCGACCGCGTGGAGCGGATCGCCGCCTGGCTGCGCGAGCGCGGAGTGCGCGACGAGGAGCCCGTCGCCATCGCCATGGACCGCTCCGCCGAGTACGTCCTGGCCGTGCTCGGCGTGATCCGCGCCGGCGCCGTCTACGTCCCGGTCGACCACCGCTGGCCGCCGGCCCGGCGGGCGCACGTCCTCGCCGACAGCGGGGTGAAGGTGATCCTGGAGCAGGGCGACCTGCCGGACCACCACCCGCTGCCCGAGGGCGGCGTGCCGATGCCGCCCGGCGCCGAACGCGTCGCCTACATCATGTACACCTCCGGCTCGACCGGCCGGCCCAAGGGCGTCGCCGTCACCCACCGCGGCATCGGCGACCTCGCCGCCGACAGCCGGTTCGCCAACGGCTCGCAGGAGCGGGTGCTGCTCCAGTCGGCCCACGCCTTCGACGCCTCCACGTACCAGATGTGGATCCCGCTGCTGAACGGCGCCACCCTCGTCGTCGGCCCGCCCGGCGACCTGGACATCGCCACCATCGGCCGGGTCCTCGCCGCCGACCGGATCACCGCCACTCTGTTCACCACCGGCCTGTTCCGGCTGATCGCCGCCGAGGCGCCCGAGGTGCTCCGGCCGCTGCGCGAGGTGTGGACCGGCGGTGAGGCGCTGCCCGCCGCGTCGGTGCGCCAGGTCCTGGACGCCTGCCCGGACCTCACCGTCGTCAACGCCTACGGGCCGACCGAGGTCACCGTGATGGCGGCCGCGCACAGCCTGCCGCCCGGCGCGTCCGTGCCGGAGTCCGTGCCCATCGGCCGCCCCATGGACGGCAAGCGCGTCCTCGTCCTCGACAGCGGCCTGCGGCTGTGCCCGCCCGGCGTCGCGGGCGAGCTGTACGTGGCCGGCGTCGGACTGGCCCGCGGCTACGTCGGCCGGGCCGACCTGACCGCCGAGCGGTTCGTCGCCGACCCGTACGGCGGGCCGGGCGAGCGGCTGTACCGCACCGGCGACGTGGTGCGCTGGCGGGCCGACGGCCTGCTGGAGTTCGTCGGCCGCCGGGACAACCAGGTGAAGCTGCGCGGCTTCCGCATCGAACTCGGCGAGATCGAGTCCGTGCTCGCCGGGCACGACGCCGTCGGCCAGATCGCCGTCGTCGTCCGCGAGGACCGGCCCGGCGTACGGCACCTGGTCGGCTACGCCGTCCCGGCCGCCGGGGCGACGCTGGACACCGAGCAGCTGCGGGCCTGGGCGGCCGAGCGGCTGCCCGAGTACATGGTGCCCCGGCCGGTCGTCGCCCTGGACGCGCTGCCGCTGACCACCAACGGCAAGCTGGACGTCGCCGCCCTGCCCGCGCCCGAGCACACCGAGGACGACGCCAGGGCGCCGCGCACCCCGCACGAGGAGCTGCTGTGCGGGCTGTTCGCCGAGGTGCTCGGCCTGGAGTCGGTGTCCGTGCACGACAACTTCTTCGAGCACGGCGGGCATTCGCTGCTGGCCACCCGCCTGGTCAGCCGGGTCCGCACGGTGCTCGGCGTCGAACTGCCCATCCGCCGGGTCTTCGAGGAGCCCACGCCGGCCGCGCTGGCCGCCCGGCTCACCGACGCGACGGCGGCCGCCCGGCCGGCGCTGCGCCCGGTGGACCGGCCGGAGCGGGTGCCGCTGTCCTTCGCGCAGCGCAGGCTGTGGTTCCTCAACCGCATGGAGGGCCCGAGCGCCACCTACAACATCCCCTTCGCGGTACGCCTGTCCGGCGGGCTGGACGCGGCCGCGCTGACCGCCGCGTTCAACGACGTGGTCGGCCGGCACGAGGCCCTGCGCACCGTGTTCCCGGACACCGACGGCGAACCCCGGCAGCACGTCCTGCCCGCCGGGCACGCCGTCGTGGACATCGAGGTCACCGACATCACCGGGGCCGCGCTGCCCGCCGCCCTGCACGCGGCCGGCACGGCGGGCTTCGACCTCGCCGTCGACCTGCCGGTGCGCGCCCGGCTGTTCCGCCTCGCCCCGGACGAGCACGTGCTCTGCGCGGTCGTGCACCACATCGCGGGCGACGGCTGGTCGCAGGCGCCGCTGGTGCGCGACCTGTCGGCGGCCTACCGGGCCCGCCTGGAGGGCGCCGCCCCCGACTGGCGGCCGCTGCCGGTGCAGTACGCCGACTACACGCTGTGGCAGCGCGAACTGCTCGGCGACGAGCAGGACGACGACAGCACGGCCGCCGCCCAGCTGGCCTACTGGAAGGAACAGCTCTCCGGCGCGCCGCAGGAACTCGAACTGCCCACGGACCGGCCCCGACCCGCGGTCGCCGGCCACCAGGGCGGCGCCGTGCCGGTGCACATCGACGCCGAACTGACCGGCGCGCTGCGCGCGCTGGCGGCGAAGACCGACACCACGCCGTTCATGGTGTTCCAGGCGGCGCTGGCCGCGCTGCTGTCCCGGCTCGGCGCGGGCGACGACATCCCGATCGGCACCCCGGTGGCCGGCCGCACCGACGCCGCCGCCGACGACCTGATCGGCTTCTTCGTCAACACGCTGGTGCTGCGCACCGACGTGTCCGGCGCCCCGGGCTTCGCCGAACTGCTGCGCCGGGCCCGGGCGGTGGCGCTGGGCGCCTACGCCCACCAGGACCTGCCGTTCGAGCGGCTGGTCGACCTCGTCGGCGCCGACCGCTCGCTGTCGCACAACCCGCTGTTCCAGGTGATCCTGGCCTACCAGAACAACGACCTGCGCGAGGTCGAGCTGCCGGGACTGCGGGTCACCCCGCACGAGATGCCGCTGCCGGTCGCCAAGGTCGACCTGGAGCTCACCCTGGTCGAGGACGCCGCCGGCGGAGGCATCTCCGGCCTGCTGAACTACGCCACCGACCTGTTCGACCGGAGCAGCGCCGAACGCGTCGCCGCCCATCTGGTGGCGCTGCTGCGGGCCGCGGTCGCCGACCCCGCCCGGCCGGTCCGGGACCTGGAGATCCTGCCGCCCGCCGACCGCGAGCGGCTGCTCACCGGCTGGAACGACACCCGCCGCCCGGTGCCCGCCGGCACCGTCCCGGAGCTGTTCGCCGAGCGGGCCGCCGCGCACGCCGGCCGTCCCGCCGTCGTCTCCGACACCGGCGCCCTCGACTACGCCACACTGGCCGGCCGGGTCAACCGGCTCGCCCGGCTGCTGATCGAGCGCGGGGCGGGCCCGGAGGACCGGGTCGCCCTGGTCCTGCCGCGCTCCGCGGACCTCACCACCGCCCTGCTCGCGGTGATGACCGCGGGCGCCGCCTACATCCCGGTCGACCCCCAGCACCCCGCCGACCGCATCGAGTACATGCTCACCGACGGCGACCCGGTGCTCGTGGTCACCCTCACCGGGCTGGCCGACCGGCTCCCGGACCAGATCGCCGAGCCGGTGTTCCTGGACAGCCCCGAGGTCGTCCAGGCCCTCGACCGCCTCTCCGGCGCCGAGGTCACCGACGCCGACCGGCGGGTCCCGCTGATGCCGGCCCATCCCGCCTACGTCATCTACACCTCCGGCTCCACCGGCCGCCCCAAGGGCGTCGTCGTCGGACACCGGGGAGTGGCCAGCCTGGCCGCCTGGCAGGCCGAGTACCTGGGAGTGGGCGAGGACAGCCGGGTCGGGCAGTTCGCCGCGCCGAGCTTCGACGCCGCCGCCTGGGAGACGGTGATGGCGCTGCTCAACGGCGCCACCCTGCTGCTCACCCCGCAGGACGGGCCGGTCCTCGGCGACGACCTCACCGCCTTCCTGCGCGAGCGGGCCGTCACCCACGCCACCCTCACTCCGACCGCCCTGTCCGGCGCCGACCCGGAGTCCGCGCCCGCCGGGCTGACCCTGGTCCTCGCCGGTGAGGCCGTCCCGCGCGACCTGGTGGCCCGCTGGGCGCCCGGCCGCCGGGTGATCAACGCCTACGGCCCCACCGAGACCACCGTCTGCGCCACGGCGTCCGCGCCGGTCGACGGCACCGTCGCCCCGCCCATCGGCGGCCCCATCGCCAACACCCGCGTCTACGTCCTGGACGGCGCGCTGCACCCGTGCCCGGTCGGTGTCGCGGGCGAGCTGTACGTGGCGGGCGCCGGCCTGGCGCGCGGCTATCTGCGCCGGCCCGGTCTCACCGCGGAGCGGTTCGTCGCCGACCCGTTCGGCGGGCCCGGCGAGCGCCTGTACCGCACCGGGGACGTGGTCCGGTGGCGGCCCGACGGCGATCTGGAGTTCGTCGGCCGCCGCGACGACCAGGTGAAGCTGCGCGGCTTCCGCATCGAGCTCGGCGAGATCGAGGCGGCCGTCTCGGGCTGCGCCGAAGTGGACTCGGCGGCCGTCGTGGTCCGCGAGGACCGCCCCGGCGTACGGCAGTTGGTGGCCTACGTCGTGCCCGACGGGGACGCCGAGCGGCTGCCGGAGGCCGTGCGCGCCCACGCGGCCGAGCGGCTGCCGGAGTACATGGTGCCGCAGGCGGTCGTCGTGGTGGACGCGCTGCCGCTGACGGTGAACGGCAAGCTCGACCACGCGGCCCTGCCCGCCCCGGAGTTCGGCGGCGACGACGGCGGCCGGGCGGCGGCGACCGACGCCGAGAAGATCGTCGCCGAGGCGTTCCGCGAGGTGCTGGGACTGCCCGAAGTGAGCGCCGACGCGGGCTTCTTCGAGCTCGGCGGCGACAGCATCGTCTCCATCAAGCTGGTCGGCGAGGTCCGCAAGGGCGGCCTGGTCATCACGCCCCGGGACGTGTTCGAGCACAAGACGGTCGCCGGTCTCGCGGCGGCCGCCCGCAGCGTGGACGACCTGCCCGCGCAGGACCCGGACGCCGGCATCGGCGAGGTCCCGCTCACCCCGATGACGCACTGGCTGCGCGAACTCGGCGGCCGCACCGAACGGTTCCACCAGTCGGTGCTGCTGCAGGTGCCCGCCGGCCTCGGCCTGGACCACCTCACCGCGGCCGTGCGCACCGTCCTCGACCACCACGACGCGCTGCGGCTCACCCTGTCGGACACGGCGGGGGAGTGGTCGTACGAGGTACGGCCGCGCGGCGCGGTGGACGCGGCCGGCTGCGTCGGCCGGGTCGACGTGGCCGGCGCCGGGCCCGGCGAGCTGCGGGCCGCGATCGGCCGGCACGCCGAGCGGGTCGTCGGCGAACTGTCCCCGTCGGACGGCGAGACGCTGCGGGCGGTCTGGTTCGACGCCGGCCCGGACACCCCGGGCAGGCTGCTGCTCGTCGCCCACCACCTGGTGGTCGACGGGGTGTCCTGGCGGATCCTGGTGCCCGACCTGGCCGCCGCCTGGCAGGCCGCCGCGTCGGGCGCCGAGCCCGCCCTCGAACCGGTCGGCACCCCGTGGCGGCGCTGGGCCCAGTGGCTCGGCGAACTGTCCGCGCAGCCCGCCCGCGCCGCGCAGGCCGCCTGGTGGGCGGACCAGCTGCGGGACGAGGACACCCAGGTGACCGCCGCACCGCGCGACCCGGCCGTCGACACCATGGGCACCCAGAGCGCGCTCGCCGTCACCCTGCCCGAGGACGTCACCGAGCGGCTGCTGACCGCCGTTCCGGCCGCGGCGCGCTGCGGCGTGGAGGACGTGTTCCTCACGGCGTTCGCCCTCGCGGTCGCCGACTGGCGCAGACGGCGCGGACTCGGCGCCGGCACCGCCGTCCTGGTCGACGTCGAACGGCACGGCCGGCAGATACCGCCGGACCACGACCTCGACGTCTCCCGCACCGTCGGCTGGTTCACCAGCCTCGCCCCGGTGCGCCTGGACCTCGGACCGGTCTCCTGGGGCCAGGTGTTCAACAGCCCCGGCGCCCTGCACAAGGCCCTCTCCCGGGTCAAGGAGACCCTGCGCGAGATGCCCGACGAGGGCGTCGGCTACGGCCTGCTGCGCCACCTCAACCCGCGCACCCGCGACGAACTGGCCGCCTACCAGCAGCCCCAGTTCGGCTTCAACTACCTGGGCCGCACGGCGGTCGCCGACGCGTCCGCCGACGACGACTGGAGCATGTCCGCCGACGGCGAGGTGCTGCGCGAACTGGGCGGCGGCGACCCGCAGATGCCCGCCCCGCACGCGGTCTCCCTCAACGTCGTCGTGGAGGACGGCCCGGCCGGCCCGCGCCTGATCGCCAACTGGACCTGGCCGCGCCGCCTGCTGGAGCCCGACGAGCTGCACCGGCTCGCCGACGGCTGGTTCCACGCGCTCACCGCGCTCGCCGACCACGCCGCCGAGGAACAGCCCACCGGCCTCACCCCCTCGGACCTGTCACTGATCGACCTCGAACTCGACGACCTCGGGGTGCTCGAAACGGAGTGGAGGAAGACCCAGTGACCAGCAACGACCTCTTCGAGGACATCCTTCCCCTGGCACCACTGCAGGAAGGGATGCTCTTCCACGCGACCTACGACGAGGACGCCCTCGACGTCTACACCGTGCGGCTGGCCATCGACTTCGAGGGCCCCTTCGACCTGGACGTGTTCCGCGACGCGGTGCGCGCGCTGCTGATCCGCCGGAACAACCTGCGGGCCGGTTTCCTCTCGGAGAACCTGAGCCGGCCGGTCAGCGTCGTGCCGCGCGCCTTCGACACCCCCGTCGTCGTGCACGACCTGTCCGCGCTCGGCGGGCCGGAGCGGACCGCGCGCCTCGGCGAACTCGAGGCGGCCGAACGGGCCGTGCGCTTCGACCTCACCTCGCCGCCGCTGCTGCGGTTCACCGTGGTGCGGCTGGCGGAGAACGGCTGGCGGCTGATGTTCGCCTGCCACCACATCCTGCTCGACGGCTGGTCCATGCCGATCGTGCTCGGCGAGCTGTTCACCCTGTACGGGGCGCGCGCCGACGCGTCCGCCCTGCCGCCCGCCGCCCCCTTCAAGCTGTACCTGGCCTGGCTGCGCAAGCAGGACAAGGAGCAGGGCCTGAAGGCCTGGCGGAACGCGCTCGACGGCCTGCCCGGCGCCACCCTGGTCGCCCCCGACGCCGACGACACCACCCAGACGCTGCCCGGCCGGATCGTCACCGACCTGCCGGACGGACCGAGCGCCCGCCTCACCGCGCTCGCCCGCCGGCTCGGCATCACCGTCAACACCGCGGTGCAGACCGCCTGGGGACTGCTGCTGGCCCGGCTCACCGGCGGCGAGGACGTCGTCTTCGGCGCCACCGTCTCCGGACGCCCGCCCGAGCTCGACGGCGTCGAGTCCATGGTGGGCCTGTTCATCAACACCGTGCCGGTCCGCGTCCGGCTCGCCCCCGGCGAGTCCCTGCGCGAACTGCTGCTGCGGGTCCAGGACGAGCAGTCCGCGCTGCTGGACCACCACTACATCGGTCTGACCGAGGTCCAGCGCGCGGCCGGCCACGGCCGGCTCTTCGACAGCCTCGTCGCCTTCGAGAGCTACCCGGTGGACGCCGACTCGCTCCAGTCGTCCATCGGCGGCCTCACCGTGACCGGCGTCTCCGGCGACGACGCCACCCACTACCCGCTCACGCTGATCGTCGTGCCCGGCGAGCGCGTCCAGCTGCGACTCGGCTACCAGGGCGGGCTGTTCACCGCATCGACCGCCGGCGCGCTGCTCACCGAGCTGGAGCGGCTGCTGACCGCCGTCGCCGACGACGACACCCGCGCGGTGACCGAGGCGCTGGCGTCGGTCACCGTGCCCGAGGGCCACCGGCCGGCCGCCGCCGCGCCGGTCGCCGCGGCCGCCGACGGCGCCGCGGCGGGCGGGTCGGTGTCGGACCTGACCGTCGCCTCCGGCGGCGGACGCGCCCCGAGGACCCCGCACGAGGAGGTGCTCTGCGGACTGTTCGCCGAGGCCCTCGGCATGCCCTCGGTCTCCATCGACGACAACTTCTTCGACCTGGGCGGCCATTCGCTGCTCGCCACCCGGCTGGTCAGCCGGGTGCGCAGCGTCTTCGGCATCGAACTCCCGGTCCGCGCCCTGTTCGACGCGCAGACCGTGGCGGCGCTCGCCGACCGGGTGACCGGCTCGTCGACGGGCGGCCGGCCCCCGGTGCGCCCGGTGGCGGAGCGCCCGGAGCGGGTGCCGCTGTCGTTCGCGCAGCGCAGGCTGTGGTTCCTCAACCGCATGGAGGGCCCGAGCGGCACCTACAACATCCCGCTGGCGGTACGGCTGTCGGGCACGCTGGACGTGGCCGCGCTGCGGTCGGCGCTGGTGGACGTGGTGGGCCGGCACGAGTCGCTGCGCACCGTGTTCCCCGACGTGGACGGGCAGCCCTGGCAGCAGGTGGTGCCGGTGAGCGGCGTGGACCTGCCGCTCGAGGCCGTCGAGGTGACCGAGGAGGGCCTGGAGGCGGCGCTGGCGTCGGCGGCCTCGGCCGGCTTCGACCTGGCGGCGGACCTGCCGGTGCGGGCGTCGCTGTTCCGGGTCTCCGGGACCGAGCACGTGCTGTGCGTCGTGGTGCACCACATCGCCGGCGACGGCTGGTCGCAGGCGCCGCTCGCCCGCGACCTGGGCCTGGCCTACCGGGCCCGGCACGCCGGCGAGGCGCCCGAGTGGGAGCCGCTGCCGGTGCAGTACGCGGACTACGCGCTGTGGCAGCGGGACGTGCTGGGCGGCGAGGAGGACGCCGACTCGCCCATCGCGGGACAGCTGGCCTACTGGCGCGAGGTGCTGGACGGGCTCCCGGACGAGCTGAGCCTGCCGGTGGACCGGGCGCGTCCGCCGGTGGCGTCGTACCGCGGCGGTCTGGTGTCGGTCGAGCTCGGCGCCCGGCTGCACCGGGACCTGGTGGGGCTCGCGCGCTCCACCAGGTCGTCGCTGTTCATGGTGCTCCAGGCCGGTGTCGCGGGACTGCTGTCCCGGCTGGGCGCGGGGACGGACGTGCCGCTCGGCACGGCCATCGCGGGCCGCACGGACGCGGCGCTTGACGACCTCGTCGGGTTCTTCGTCAACACGCTGGTGCTGCGCACCGACGTCTCCGGCGACCCCGGCTTCCGTGAGCTGGTGGAGCGGGTCCGGGTCGCCGACCTGGCCGCCTACGCCCACCAGGACCTGCCGTTCGAGCAGCTGGTGCACGCGGTGCAGCCGTCCAGGTCGCTGGCCCGGCACCCGCTGTTCCAGGTGATGATCGTGCTGCAGAACAACGCGGTCGCCTCCCTGGACCTGCCCGGACTGACCGCCCGCCCCCTCGACGGGGACATCGGCGCCGCCAAGTTCGACCTCGGCTTCAACTTCGTCGAGCGCAAGGACGACATGGGCGCGCCCGCCGGCGTCGAGGTGACGGTGGAGTACAGCGCCGACCTGTTCGACGAGGACACGGTCGCCGTCCTCGGCAGGCGCCTGGTGCGGATGCTGACCCTGGCCGCCGCCGACCCCGCGATGCCGCTGAGCCGGCTCGACCTGCTCGAACCGCGCGAGTGGCAGCGGCTGGTGACCGGCCGGCCCGGCATCGAGCAGGCCGACGGGCCCGAGTACTCCGGCACTCTCCCCGGACTGTTCGCCGAGCGGATGGCGCGCACCCCGGACGCCCCGGCCGTCATCGCCGAGGACGGCGAGCTGAGCTACGCCGAACTCGGCGAACGCTCCGCCCGCCTCGCCGCGCTGCTCGCCGACCGCGGCGTGCGCGCCGGTGACGTCGTCGCGGTCGCCGTGCCGCGCTCGGCCGCCCTGACCGTCGCGCACCTCGCGGTGCTGCGCGCCGGGGCCGTCTGCCTGCCGGTCGGCCCCGGCGACCCGGCCGGACGGATCGCCCGCGTGCTCGCCGAGGCCGCGCCCGCCGCGGTCCTCACCACCCGGGACGCGGCCTCCGCACTGCCCGCGGACGTCACCGACCCGGTGCTGGTCGACGACCCCCTGGCCGTGTCCCCGGAACCGGACCGCGAGCTGCCCGGCCCGCTGCCCGGCTCACCCGCCTATCTGATCCCCGCGCCCGGCGGCAAGTCCGTCCTGCTGCCGCACCGCGGCATCGTGAACCGGCTGCTGTGGATGCGCGACGCCTACGCCCTCGACGCCGGCGACCGGGTGCTGCACAACGCGCCCGAGGACCTCGACGCCTCCGTCTGGCAGCAGTTCGCGCCGCTGGCCGCCGGCTCCGCCCAGGTGGTCGCCGGACCCGGCAGCCACCGCGACCCGGTCCGCCTGGCCCGGCTGATCCGCCGGACCGGCGTGACCACGGCCCACTTCGCGCCGTCGATGCTGGAGGTGTTCCTCGCCGAGCCCGAGGCCGCCGGCTGCACCGGCCTGCGCCGCGTGCTGTGCGGCGGGGAACCGCTCCCGGCCGGCCTGCCCGGCCGGTTCCGGACCCTGGCGCCGGGAGTGGAACTGCACGTCCTGCACGGCGCCACGGAGGCCTCCTTCGACGCCCTGTCCTGGGACGGCACCACCGGCGAGGCGACCGCCCACCCGCCCGCCGGACGGCCGGTCCGCAACACCCGGGTGTACGTCCTGGACGCCAACCTCGCCCCGCTGCCCGTCGGCAGCACCGGCGAACTGTACGTCGGCGGAGCGCAGTTGGCGTACGGCTATCCGAACCGCCCGGATCTGACGGCGGAACGCTTCGTGGCCGACCCGTACGGCCCGCCCGGCTCCCGGCTCCACCGCACCGGCGACCTGGCCCGCGTCACCGGCGACGGGACGGTCGAACTCGCCGGCCGCACCGACGGCCGGATCGCCGTCGGCGGCAGGCCCGTCGAACCGGGCGAGATCGAGCAGGTGCTCACCGCGCACCCGGCCGTCGACGCCGCGCTGGTGACCGCCCGCCCGGGCCCCGCCGGCACGACCGTGCTGGTCGCCCACCACGTCCCCGCCGACCCGGCCGCCCCGGCGGACGCCGAGACGCTGCGCGCCCACGCCGCGACGGCGCTCCCCGACCACGCGGTCCCGGCGCACTACCTCGCGCTCGACGCCTTCCCGCGCACCGCCGACGGCCGGATCGACCGCGCGGCGCTGCCCGAGCCGCACCACCGCACGTCACGCGCCCCGCGCAACGACGTCGAGCGGACCCTGTGCGGACTCTTCACCGATCTGCTCGGCAAGCCGGTCACCGGCATCGACGACAGCTTCTTCGACCTGGGCGGCCACTCCCTGCTCGCCACCCGGCTGGTCAGCCGGGTCCGCTCCACCTTCGGCATCGAGCTCCCGTTCCGGGACATCTTCGACGCCCAGACGGTGGCGGCCCTCGCGGAGCGGGTGGCCGAGTCGTCGGCGGGCGGCCGGGTGCCGGTCCGCGCGGTGGCGGAGCGCCCGGAGCGGGTCCCGCTGGCCTTCGCCCAGCGGCGGCTGTGGTTCCTCAACCGGATGGAGGGGCCGAGCGGCACCTACAACGTCCCGGTGGCGGTCCGGCTCTCCGGCCCGCTGGACGTGGCGGCGCTGACCGCCGCGGTCGACGACGTGGTCACCCGGCACGAGGCGCTGCGCACCGTGTTCCCGGAGACCGACGGCGAACCGTGGCAGCGGGTCGTCCCGGCCGCGGAGGCCACCGTGCGCGTCGACGTCGTCGACGTGACCGAGGAGGGTCTGCGGCCGGCGCTGGCGTCGGCGGCCTCGGCCGGCTTCGACCTGACGGCGGACCTGCCGGTGCGGGCGACGCTGTTCCGGGTCTCCGACGCCGAGCACGTGCTCTGCGTCGTCATGCACCACATCGCGGGCGACGGCTGGTCCCAGGCCCCGCTCGGCCGCGACCTGGCCGCCGCCTACCGGGCACGGCTCGACGGCACGGCGCCCGACTGGGAGCCGCTGCCGGTGCAGTACGCCGACTACGCGCTGTGGCAGCGGGACGTGCTCGGCAGCGAGGAGGACGCCGGCTCGCCGATCGCCGCGCAACTCGCCCACTGGCGCGAGGCGCTGGCCGGACTCCCGGACGAGCTGACCCTCCCGGTGGACCGGGCGCGCCCGGCGGTGGCGTCGTACCGCGGCGCCGTGGAGTCCGTCGAACTCGGCGCGGCACTCCACCGGGACCTGGCCGACCTGGCCCGCTCCACCCGGTCGTCGCTGTTCATGGTGCTCCAGGCCGGTGTCGCGGGACTGCTGTCCCGGCTGGGCGCGGGGACGGACGTGCCGCTCGGCACGGCCATCGCGGGCCGCACCGACTCCGCCCTCGACGACCTCGTCGGGTTCTTCGTCAACACGCTGGTGCTGCGCACCGACGTCTCCGGCGACCCCGGCTTCCGGGAACTGGTGGAGCGGGTCCGCGTGACCGACCTGGCCGCCTACGCCCACCAGGACCTGCCGTTCGAGCAGCTGGTGCACGCCGTACAGCCCGCCCGGTCGCTGGCCCGGCACCCGCTGTTCCAGGTGATGATCGTGCTGCAGAACAACGCGGCCGCCTCCCTGGACCTGCCGGGACTGACCGCACGCCCCGTCGACGGGGAGACCGCCGCGGCCAAGTTCGACCTCGGCTTCAACTTCGTCGAACGCACCGACCTCGACGGCGCCCCCGCCGGCATCGACGTGTCCATCGAGTACAGCACCGACCTGTTCGACGGCGGCACCGTCCGGCTCATCGGCGAACGGCTCGCCCGGCTGCTCACCACCGGCGTGGCCGAACCGGCCACCCCCCTCACCCGGATCGGCCTCCTCGACGAGGCCGAGCACGAGCGTCTCGTCGACGGCTTCAACGACACCGCCCACGCCCTCGAGCTGCCCCCGGTGACGGAGGCCGGCTTCGCGCCGGAGACCCTCGCCGGACTGTTCGCCGCCCAGGCGGCGAGCACCCCGGACCGGCCGGCGGTGACCGGCGAGGACGGCGAGCTGAGCTACGCCGAACTCGACGACCGCTCCGCCCGCCTCGCCGCGCTGCTCGCCGCCCGCGGCGTGCGCAGCGGTGACGTCGTCGCGGTCGCCGTGCCGCGCTCGGCGGGACTGACCGTCGCCCTGCTCGCCGCGCTCAAGGCGGGCGCCGCCTACCTGCCGGTGGAGACCGACTACCCGGCCGAGCGGATCGCCTACGTCCTCGGCGACGCCCGCCCCGCCGTCCTGGTCACCACCTCGCAGGCGCTGCGCGCCCTGCCCGAGGCGGTCAAGGGCACCGTCCGCTCCCTCGTCGTGCTGGACGACCTCGGCACCGACTGGGAACTGTCGGCCGTGTCCGCCGACGAGACGCGGGCGCTGCCCGGCCCGCTGCCGGAATCGCCCGCCTACGTCATCTACACCTCCGGCTCGACCGGCCGCCCCAAGGGCGTCGTCGTACCGCACCGGGGCATCGTCAACCGGCTGCTGTGGATGCAGGACGCCTACCGCATCGGCCCCGGCGACCGCGTGCTGCAGAAGACGCCGTCCGGGTTCGACGTCTCCGTCTGGGAGTTCTTCTGGCCCCTGATCACCGGCGCGGTCCAGGTCGCCGCGCGCCCCGGCGGCCACCGGGACCCCGCCTACCTGGCCCGCCTCATCCAGGAGGAGGCCGTCACCACGGTCCACTTCGTGCCCTCGATGCTGGAGGTGTTCCTCGCCGAGCCCGAGGCGGCCCGCTGCACCGGCCTGCGCCGCGTGCTGTGCAGCGGCGAGGCGCTGCCGGCCGGTCTGCGCGACCGGTTCCGCGCCCTGCTCGGCGGAGTGGAACTGCACAACCTGTACGGGCCGACCGAGGCGTCCGTCGACGTCACCGCCTGGGACTGCGCCGTCTCCCCGGACGCCGCGTCCGTGCCGATCGGCAGGCCCGTCTGGAACACCCGCACCTATGTGCTGGACGCCACGCTCACCCCGGCCCCGGCCGGAAGCAGCGGCGAACTGTACCTGGGCGGCGTGCAGCTGGCCCACGGCTACCTCGGCAGGCCGGACCTCACGGCGGAGCGGTTCGTGGCCGACCCGTACGGCCCGCCCGGCTCCCGGCTCTACCGCACCGGCGACCTGGCCCGGATCACCCGCGACGGAGTGATCGAGTTCCTCGGCCGCACCGACGACCAGGTGAAGATCCGCGGGCAGCGCATCGAGCTCGGCGAGATCGAGCACGCGCTCACCCGGCACGGCCGGGTCGGCAGCGCCGTGGTGTGCGCGCTCCGTGACCCCTCGGGCGACACCCGCCTCGCGGCGTACGTCACCGAGGCCGGCCCCTCGTCGCCCGTCGACCCGGAGGAGCTGCGCGACCATCTCGCCGAGCTGCTGCCCGACCACATGGTGCCCGTGCACTACACCCGTCATCGACGCCGTGCCGGTCACCCCGAACGGCAAGGTCGACAAGAAGGCGCTCCCGGCCCCGCGGCTGCTCGACCGCCGTCCCGGCAGGGCCCCGCGCGACGAGACCGAGACGGCGCTGTGCGAGATCTTCGCCGGGCTCCTCGGACACGACACCGTCTCCATCGACGACAACTTCTTCGAGCTCGGCGGCCATTCGCTGCTCGCGACCAAGCTCATCAGCCGCGTCCGGGACCGGCTCGGGGCGGAGATGTCGGTGGTGTCGATCTTCGAGGCGCCGACGGTGGCGGCCCTCGCCGTCCGCCTCGGCCAGGACGGCGCGGCCGGGCCCACCGCCCCGCTGCTGACCCTGCGCCCCGGCGGCACGGACACCGCGCTGTTCTGCGTCCACCCGCTCGGCGGGCTCAGCTGGCCCTACGCCTCCCTCGCCGAGCACCTGCCCGCGGACGTAGCCCTCTACGGCCTCCAGGCGGTCGGACTCGACGACGGCGACGCCCCGCTCCCCGGCACCCTCGAGGAGATGGCCGACGACTACGTGGCCCGCGTCCGCGCGGTCCAGCCTGAGGGCCCCTACCGGCTCCTCGGCTGGTCGCTGGGCGGCCGGATCGCGCACGCCATGGCGTCCCGCCTGGAGGCCGCGGGCCAGGAGGTCGAGCTGCTCGCCCTGCTGGACGCCTACCCGAGCACCGAGGCGGACACCGAGGCGCACTTCTCCGAAAGGGAGTTCCTCGACGGAGTCCTCTCCGCCGCCGGACTCGACGCGGCCGATGTCGACGGGCCGCTCGACGTCGACACGGTCATGGCGGCGGTGCGCTCCGCCGGCGCCGACCTGGCCGGCCTCACGGCGGACCAACTGCGGCGGCTTCAGCACGTGATGGCCAACAGCTTCCGCGTCGACGGCGCCGCCGTCACCGGGCGCTGCCGGGCCGGCGCGGTGATGTTCGCCGCGACCGTCGACCCGGTCGGCGACCCCGCCCACTGGCTCGACCACGTCGGCGGCGAGCTGGAGGTCCACTCCGTCGCCGCCGCGCACAACGACCTGATGCGGCCCGAGCCGCTCGCCGAGATGGGGGCGGTGCTGGCGAAGAAGCTGGCCCGCACCGCTCGCGCGGACCACGCCTGACACTCAGCACAGAAAAGGAATCACCATGTCGAAGACGGTCGTGCTCTGCGTGCCGTTCGCCGGGGCCGGCGCCTCGGTCTTCCGCCCCTGGGTGCCCCTCGCCCAGGACCGGTTCGACCTCGCCGCCGTGCAACTCCCCGGCCGTGAGCAGCGGTTCGCCGAGGAGCCGTACCGCGACGCGGTCGTGGCCGCCGACGGGCTGCTGCCCGAGGTGCTCGAGCGGGTCCGGGGCGCCGGCCCGGTCGTCCTGTTCGGACACAGCCTCGGCGCGGTCCTGTCCTACGAGATCGCCCACGGGCTGGCCGCCACCGACGGCGTCGAACTGGCGGCGCTCGTGGTCAGCGGCTCCCCGGGCCCCTGGACCCGGCGCGAGAACGGGGCGAGCGGACTCGACGACGACCAGTTCCTGGACCGCGTCAAGGAGTTCGCCGGTTACCGGCACGACGCGCTGGAGGACCCGGAGATGCGGGAACTGCTGCTGCCCACGCTCCGCGCCGACGTCGAGATGCACGAGAGCTACGTCCCCTCCTCCGACGTACCGCTGGCCGCGCCGATCATCTCGGTGCGCGGCACCACCGACACCCTGGTCACCACCGAGCAGGCCATGGAGTGGTCCAAGGCCACCAGCGGGGAGTTCCGGTTCGTGGAGGTCGAGGGCGGCCACATGTACCTGGTCGACAACCCCGAGGGCCTGATCGACGTGCTCGCCGACGTCCACCCCGACCGTTTCTGAGGAGTTCCGGTGCGCCTGCAAGGAAAGACCGTCGTCGTGACGGGAGCCGCGCGCGGGGTCGGCCGGGCCTGCGCGCTGGCGTTCAGCCGGGAGGGCGCCGACCTCGCCCTGCTCGACGTGTGCGGTGACGTGGACGGCGTGCCCTACCCGCTCGGCACGGTCAGCCAGCTGGACCACACCGCGCGGCTCTGCCGTGAGCAGGGCTCCGCCGTGCTCACGGCGACCGCCGACATCCGCGACGGCGCCGCCCTGCGCGGCGCGGTCGACGAGACGCTGGACCGGTTCGGCGCCATCGACGTCCTCGTCAACAACGCGGGCATCGTGGCGCCGTCGGGCCGGACCACCCACGAGATCACCGAGGACGAGTGGCAGGTGATGATCGACGTCAACCTGTCCGGCGCCTGGCGCATGATCTCGCTGGTCGGCCCGCACATGGTCGCGCGGCGCTCCGGCAGCATCGTCAACGTCGCCTCCACCGCCGGACTGGTGGGCTACCGCCACTTCGCCGGATACACCGCCTCCAAGCACGGCCTGATCGGGCTGACCAGGGCGACCGCGCTGGACTACGCGCCGCTGAAGGTGCGCGTCAACGCCCTGTGCCCCGGATCGATCCGCGACGACAGCCGGGCCGAGGGCCGGATGCTCACCGAGATCGCCAGGTCGCTGGAGCTGCCGGTCGGCGAGCACGAGCAGACCTTCGTCCAGTCGCAGCCGATGAACGCGCTGATCGAGCCGGAGGACGTGGCCGGTGCCGCGCTCTGGCTCGCCTCCGACGAGTCCCGGCAGGTGACCGGCTCCGTGCTGACCGTCGACGGCGGCTTCACCACCCGCTGAGCCATCACAACCACGCCTAGGGGACCACAGTCGTGTCGATCTCTCACCAGGACGCCGCCGCCCGCACCTCCGAGCGGGCCCCGGACAGCGGCCTCGCCGCAGCCGGCCCGTCGTGCCACGCACTGCGCGTGCGCCTCGCCGCCGGCTCGGCGGCGCTCTCTCCCGGAGCCGTACGGCTGTGGACCGAGCGGGTGCCGTGCCGGGCCGACGAGCCCGCCGCCGAGCGGTGGCGGGCGCGCGAACTCGCCCGCCCGCTGCCCGCCGGCCCGGACACCCCGGCGCGGGCGGTGCTCCTGCGGTACGCCGACGGCGCCGCCGACCTCATCGTGGTGGCCCACCGCGCCACCACGAACACCGAGGCCCTGCACGCCCTCGCGGCCGGCATCCTCGGCGACACGGGCACCGGCTCCGGGTCGGCCGGCCCGGCCGCAGTGTTGCAGGGCCCGGACACCGCTCCGGCCGACGCGTTGGAGGGCCGGGCCGCCTCCGACGGGCGGTCCGGCGACGCCGCCCCGTCCGTGGGCGCCGACGGTCTCGGGGGCATCACCCCCGGCCCGACCTCCGCCGCCGCGGACCCGGGCCCCTCGGGCCACGGGGCTGTCCCGGCGGCTCCCGCCGGGACAGACGCGCGGACCGCGGCGGGCCCGGGCGCCGCCCCGAGTGGCCCCGGTTCCGCCGCCGACGGCCTCGCGGGGATCGCCCCCGGCCCCACCGCTTCCGCCGCCGCGCACCCGGGCGCCGGCGATGTCCGGACGCCCCCCGCCGCCCCGGCCGGCAACGCCGCCGATGTCGCCCGGCGCGCCGCCGAGCTGGCCGAGTGGGCTCCCGAGGCGCGGCCGGTCTGGGGTCTCGGGCGGGCGCACGGACCGGACGCGGCCGACGTGCGGGTGCTGCCGCTGCCCGACGGCCACCCCGTCACCGACGCCGCGAGCTGGACCACCGCCCTCGGTGTCGTCCTCGCCCGCTACGAAGGCGTGCGCGGGACCGTCCTCGCGGCCCTGCTCCCGGCCGCCGACACCGGTGCCGAACACGTCGCCCTGGTCCCGGTGGTCGCCGACGGCGAGAACACCCTCGGCGCCGCCGACAAGGAACTCCGCGCCCACCTCGCCGCCGGGCCCGCCCGGTACACCGGTGAACTCCGCGACGCGCTCACCGCCGCGGGCGCCGACCCGGCCGGCGCCGCCGCCGTGGGCCTGGTCCTCGCCGACCGGGACCCGGCCGCCGCCCTGCCCGGCGCGGAACGCGCCGAGTACCGGCCGTTCCAGCGCCCGCCGTTCCCGGTGACCGTCACCGTGGACCGCGACCCGGCCGGCGGCCGGCTGCTGCGCTGCGACTTCTCCCCGCGGACGCTGTCCGGCGACATCGCCGACCGGCTCCTGCGCCATGTGCGCGACGCGCACCGGACGCTCGCCGAGGCGCCGGAGACCCCCGTCGCCGACGTACGGCCGTGGGACGAGGAGGACGCCGAACGCCTCGCCGCGCACCGGCGTACCGCCCCGCTGCCGTCCTTCCCGCCGCAGCGCGTCGACACCGCGATCGCCGCGATCGCCGCCGCCCGGCCGGACGCCGTCGCCGTCTGCTTCGGCGCCACCCGGCTCACCTACGGCGAGCTCGACCGCCGCGCCGACCGGCTCGCGCACGCCCTGCGCGCCCTGGGCGTGGCCGGCGCCGACCGCGTCGGGGTGTGCCTGGACCGCTCCACCGAGCTGATCGTGGCGCTGCTCGCGGTCCTCAAGGCGGGCGCCACCTATGTGCCGATGGACCCCGCCCACCCCGAGGACCGGCTGGCCTACACGACGGAGGACGCCGGACTCACCACGGTGCTCACCGACCGCGCCGGCTTCCCCGGCGGCGGCACCGCCCGGGTGCTGTCCCTGGAGGAACTCGCGGAGCACGCCCCCGAGCGGTGCGACGGCCCGCCCCCGTCGGAGACCGGCGCCGACGACCCGGCGTACGTCATCTACACCTCCGGCTCCACCGGCCGCCCCAAGGGCGTGGTCGTCCCGCACGTCAACGTGCTCAGCCTGATGGCCGCAACCATCGACGACTTCGGCCTGAACGAGGACGACACCTGGACGCTGTTCCACTCCAGCGCCTTCGACTTCTCGGTGTGGGAGATCTGGGGCTGCCTGCTCACCGGCGGCCGGCTGGTCGTCGTGCCCTACTGGGTGTCGCGTTCGCCGGAGGACTTCCACCGGCTGCTGCGCAAGGAGCGGGTCTCGGTGCTCAGCCAGACCCCGTCGGCCTTCGCCCACCTGGTGGAGGTCGAGCGGGACGGCGCGGAGGCCGCCCCGGTGCGCCTGGTCGTCTTCGGCGGCGAGGGGCTCGACCCGCGGATGCTCCTGCCCTGGTTCGACCGGCACCCGGAGACCCGGTGCCGGGTGGTCAACATGTACGGCATCACCGAGACCACGGTGCACGTGACCGCGCAGACCGTCACCCGGGCGGAGGCGCTCTCCGGGTCCAAGTCGGTCGGGCACGCGCTGCCCGGCTGGTCGGTGCGGGTCGCCGACCCCGAGGGCCGGACCCTCCCGGCCGGAGTCGCCGGCGAGATCTACGTCGGCGGCGCCGGAGTCGCCGCGCACTACCTCAACCGGCCCGAGCTCACCGAGCAGCGGTTCCTGGCCGACCCGCGCACCGGCGAACGGGAGTACCGCAGCGGCGACATGGGCCGGCTGCTGCCCGACGGCCGGCTGGAGCACCTGGGTCGGCTGGACAGCCAGGTCAAGCTGCGCGGCTTCCGCATCGAACTGGACGAGATCCGCTCGGTGCTGCTGGACGACCCGCGGGTCACCGCCGCGGCCGTGGTGCTCAACCGGACCGACCCCGACGACGCCGCGACCGCGCAGCTCGACGCGTACGTGGTGATGGACGGCGACGACACGGCCTCCGTGCGGCAGCGCGCGAGCGGGTTCCTCCCCGAGTACATGGTCCCGTCGACGGTCACCGCCCTCGACCGGATGCCGCTCACCACCAACGGCAAGCTCGACACCCGCCGGCTGCCCGCACCCGCCCAGCCCGCGCCGGCCGCCCCCGCCGCCGCGCCCGCGTCCGGCGCCCCGTCCGGCACGCCGTCCGGCGACGCCTTCGAGCAGGCGCTGCTCGAGGTCTGGGCGGAGGTCCTCGGCGTCCCCGTCGGCCCGGACGACAACTTCTTCGACCTGGGCGGCAACTCGCTGCTCGCCATGCGGGTGGGCGCCGCCCTGCGCCGGCGCGGCGGTGCCACGGTGGCCATGCGCGACCTGTACCTGCGCCCGACGATCCGGCAACTGGCCGCGGACCACGCCGGATGACCCCGGACGACTCTCCCCGTACGAGGACAGCAAGAGGACATCACGATGGCTGAACCGTCCCTGCCCGCACTCTTCCAGGAGCAGGCGGCGCGCACCCCGCGCGCCGTCGCCGTCCACTGCGGTGGGCGGGACCTGGACTACGCCGGGCTCAACCACCGGGCCAACCTGCTCGCCCACCACCTGCTCGCCCGGGGCGTCGGCCCGGAGCGGGTCGTCGGGGTCCGCATGCCCCGGTCGGCCGACCTGCTGGTCGCCCTGCTCGGCGTGCTCAAGGCGGGTGCCGCCTACGTCCCCGTCGACGACGACTGCCCGCCGGAGCGACTGGCGTTCATCGTCGAGGACACCGGCCTCGACCTGATGCTGGTCCAGGACGACGGGCCCGGCACCGAGGGCCTCACCACCGTCCGCGTCCCCGCCGCGGTCGCCGCCGCCGAAGCGGCCGGCGGCCCCGCGCACGACCCCACGGACGACGACCGGCCGGCGCCGCTCACCGCCCGGAACCTCGCGTACGTCATCTACACCTCGGGCTCCACCGGCCGCCCCAAGGGCGTGACCGTGCAGCACGACACCCTGCTGTGCTACCTGGACTTCGCCCGCGCCGCCTACCCGAGCCTGGCGCACAGCGCCCTGCTGCACTCCCCGATCGCGTTCGACCTCACGGTGACCGCGCTGTACGGGCCGCTGCTGCTGGGCGGCCAGGTGCGCGTCGGGTCGCTGGACCGGGAGCCGGAACCCGGCGCGCCGGCCGGCCGGCCCGGCTTCGTCAAGGCGACCCCGTCGCATCTGCCGCTGCTGACCGCGCTGCCGAGCGAGCTGTCGCCCACCGGGGAACTGGTGGTCGGCGGGGAGATGCTGATCGGCGACGTGGTCGAGCGGTGGCGGCGCACCCACCCGGGAGCGACGGTGGTCAACGAGTACGGCCCGACCGAGGCGACCGTCGGCTGCTGCGTCTTCTCCCTCGGCCCCGACGACCCGGTCGAGCCCGGCGCCACCCCGATCGGCAGGCCCACCCCGGGCAGCGCCCTGCACGTCCTGGACGAGCGGCTCCGTCCGGTCCCGCCCGGCACCGAGGGCGAGTTGTACATCGCCGGCGGCCAGGTGGCGCGCGGCTACCTGGGCCGCCCCGCGCTGACCGCGGAGCGGTTCGTGGCCGCGCCCGGCGGCGGGCGGATGTACCGCACCGGCGACATCGCGCGGACGCGGCCCGACGGGCTGCTGGAGTACCTGGGCCGCACCGACGACCAGGTGAAGATACGCGGCTACCGCATCGAACTCGGAGAGGTCACCGAGGTGCTGGCCGCCCGGCCGGGGGTGCGGCAGGCGGCCGTCATCGCCCGCGAGGACCGCTCCGGCGACCGGTATCTGGCGGGCTACGTCGTCCCCGAGGACGGCGCGCACCCCGATCCGGCGCAGCTGCGCGCGGCGGTGGCCGGAATGCTGCCCTCCTACATGGTCCCGGCGGCCGTCGTGGTGGTCGACGAACTGCCCCTGACCTCCAACGGGAAGCTCGACAAGGACGCGCTTCCGGAGCCGCCGGCCGAGGACGCCCCGGCCGGCGCCGCCCCGGAGACCGAGGCCGAGCGGCGGCTGTGCGCCCTGTTCGCCGAGGTCCTCGGTCTGCCCGCGGTCTACCTCGACGACGACTTCTTCGACCGCGGCGGGAACAGCCTGCGCGCCGCTCGGCTGGCCGGCAAGGCCCGCAAGGAGGGCCTGACCTTCGGGCTGCGTGACGTGCTGGAGCTGCGCACCCCGCGCGCCCTGGCCGGACACACCACCGACGCGGTGGCCGAGGGAGCCGTGTCATGAGCGCCGGGCACGTGGTCGTCGTCGGCGCGTCGGTCGGCGGCAGCCGTGTCGCGGCCGCGCTGCGGGAGGCCGGCCACACCGGGGGGATCACCCTGGTCGACCCCGACCCGGACGCCCCCTACGACCGGCCCCCGCTGTCCAAGCAGATCCTGGCCGGCGACTGGGAGGCCGGGCGGGCCTCGCTCGGCGACCCCGCGCAGTGGGACGCCGGACGCCGCGTCGCCGCCGCCACCGGACTCGACACGGCCGGCCGCCGGCTGCGCCTCGACGACGGCACCCTGCTCTGCTACGACCGGCTGGTCCTCGCCTGCGGCGCCTCCCCCCGTCTGCTGCCAGGCATGCCCCGCGGGGGCGTGCACGTGCTGCGCACCCTCGCCGACTGCCACGGCCTGCGGGCCGACCTCGACCGGGTGGGCGACGGCCGGCTGGTCGTCGTGGGCGGCGGCTTCATCGGCGCCGAGGTGGCCTCCACGGCCCGCGCCCGGGGGGCCGACGTGACCGTGGTGGAGGCCCTGCCCGCACCGCTGTCCGGGCTGCTGGGGCAGCAGGTCGCGGCCGAACTCGCCCTGCTGCACGCGGACAACGGGGTACGCCTGCTCACCGGCGCCCAGGTCGCCTCCCTCGTGGGCGAGCCGTCGGTCACCGGGGTGGCGCTCACCGACGGGCGGGTGCTGCCCGCGGACGCCGTCGTGGTCGGCATCGGCGTCCGCCCGGACACCGGCTGGCTGCGGACGGGTTCCGGGATCGCGCTGGACACCGACGGCGGTGTGCTGTGCGACGAGTACGGCGCGGCCGACGCCGACCGCACGGTGTACGCCGTGGGGGACGTCGCCCGCCGGTACGACCCGCTCCTCGGACGGCACCTGCGGGTGGAGCACTGGACCAGCGCCGTGGGACAGGCCGACGCCGTCGCCCGGAGCATCGCCGGACCCGGACCGGTGGCGTACGAGGACGACTTCTTCGTCTGGTCCGACCAGTACGGCGGCAAGATCACCCTGCTGGGCCGGCCCGGCCCGGACGACGAGGCCACCGTGGTGCGGGCGGACGCCCCCCGGCGGCGGTTCGCCGTGGCCTACCGGCGCGGGGACCGGCTGGCCGCCGTACTGACCGTCAACTGGCCGAAGGCCCTCGTGGTGGCCCGGCGCGCGATGGCGGCGCCCGGCGCCGCGGACGACGTCGTCGCCGCGTGGAAAGCGCTGTAGTTCGCAGCTTGCTGAAACGGCCCTTTCGGCGGCCGGTAATTCCTGGATGATTTGAGTGTGCGGCGCGCCGGAAAAGCGCGCCGGTGCGGCGGATTGCATATCGCTGCAAAATCACCGGCCGACCGTCTGGCGGCCCGGAAAGCGTTGCTAGCGTGGCGGAAGTCGGCCGGGCGGAAAGAATTCCACCGCCCCGGCCATATCCTCCGCTGCCCGAATTCCTCCGAAAGGGATGTCCGGTGCTCCCAGAAGGCGATGTCGAGCCGCTCGTGCTCCGGCAGCGGACCGTGTCCGGCGAAGCCGGCCGGCGCGCGCTGCTGCTGCACGGCCTCGGCAGCAGCGAGAGCTGCTGGGACGCCTTCGTGGACGGCCGGCCGGCGGGACTGGAGCTGTGGAGCGCCGGGATGCCCTGGCGGGCGGGCGGCGCCTTCGCGCCGGCCGAGCCGGACGACGCGGCCTGGATCACCGAGGCGATCCGCCGGGTTCCCGGCGGGGCGGACGTGGTGATCGCGCACTCCTACGCCACGGTCCTGCTGGTCACCCTGCTGGCCGGCCTGGCGGCCGACGGCCGGGACCCGCGCGAGGAACTCGGCGTGCACGGCGTCGTCCTGGTGTCGCCGTTCTACCGGGAGAGTCCGCGGGACTTCTCCTGGGGCGAACTGCCGCGCTTCCTCGACCTGCTGAGACTCGGCGCGGAGGACGGCATCCTGGCCCGCTCGCGCAAGCCGCTCGCCCCGGACCTGCGGGCCGAGATGGCCGAGCGGTCCTGCGAACAGCTGGGCCCGCACTGGGTGGTCCGCCACCTGCACGCCTATCTGCGCATCCCGTTCCTCCCCGTCCACCTGGTGGACCTGCCCGTGCACGTCGTCACGGGCGACCAGGACCCGATCGTCCCGCCGGCCGAGGGCGCCCGCCTCGCGGCCCGGCTCGGCAACGCCTCGGCCACCCGTGTCGAGGGCTGCGCGCACACCCCGATGGCCGAGCGCCCTGACCTGTTCTCGCTCGCTGTCCAGCAATTCCTCACCACGCTGCCGGCGGGGCACCCCCCGGCGGCGGTCAACTGAGTACGGGAGTACATCGATGGCCACCCTGACCGATGTCGAGATCAAGAAGCTGCTGACCGAGCCGAGTTCGGTGACCATGCGCCCCTCCTACGAGGGCGGCAACATCAACACCGCGATCGGTTTCAAGTGTGACAACTACCTGCTCGAAGCGGCGGTGCTCGACCACTTCCGGGCCGTCGGCCTCGGCGCCACCGAGCTGTACCTGGTGCACGGCGTCAACTTCGACGTGGTCGGCGTCGACACCCGCCTGCACACCGTCCTCACGCTCGACGACGACGTGACCGTCGAGGTCACCCCCAAGACCAAGGACACCGACCGCGAGATGGTGTTCGCGGTGGCGGCGATCGTGGAGCGCGACGGCGCCCCCAAGAAGGCCGTCACCTCCAGGTTCCGCGTGCTGCTGCGCCGCGACCCCGCCATCCCCGACGCCGCCCCGCTCCCCGCGGAGCTCGAGCGCTTCGTGGTCGACCGGCTCGCCACCGCCGAGCTCAGCGAGCTGGCCTCCACCCCGGTCGACGACCTGCACGGCGCGTTCCACCGCGGCGAGGACGCCACCAGCGACCCGGTGCTCTCCGAGATCATCGGCGACGACAACGCCATCGGCTGGAAGTGGCGCATCCCGTACTACTACTGCCACTTCACCGAGCGCATGCAGATGTCCGGCTACCTCCGCCAGATGGAGGAGGCCAAGCACCTCTTCGTCGCCTCCCGCGGCATCAGCATCAAGCGGCTGCTCGACGAGCGCGGCTGGATCCCCGTGGTGACGCAGAACAAGCTGCGCTTCACCGACGAGGCGGTCATGGAGGAGGACCTGTACTCCGTCTACACGGTGGAGTCCGTCTTCAAGGACATGCTCTACACCTCCCGCATGGACTTCTACGTCGTGCGCGACGGCAACCTCGTCAAGACCGCCACCGGCGAGATCACCCACGGGTACTGCCACAAGGAGACCCCGGACTCCGAGTGGCAGATGGCCGTCTTCGACGACGAGGTCCTGCGCGCGCTGCGCGGCGAGTGACCCCCGACCCCTCAGTCCGGAGGACCCCCATGGCATCGCGCCGCCGGCCGCGCTGGTACTTCTCCCTGCGCAGCCCCTACTCCTGGTTCGCCTACCGCGACCTGATGAGCACCCACCCCGAGGTGCTCGACTCCATCGACTGGCTGCCGTTCTGGGAGCCGGACGAGGAGACCGCACGGCTGCTGGCCGACGAGGGCGTCACCCTCCCGATCGTCGCCATGAGCCGGGCGAAGAACTTCTACATCCTGCAGGACACCCGCAGGCTCGCCACCGACCGGGGGCTGACGAACATCAGCTGGCCCATCGACCGCGACCCCTGCTGGGAGGTGGCCCACCTGGCGTGGATCGCCGCCGACGACGAGGGCCGCGGCAAGGACTTCGTGGCAGCCGCCTACCAGGCGCGCTGGCAGGACGGCAAGAACATCTCCGACCCGGAGGTGATCGCCGGCATCGCGCGGGAGCTCGGCCTCGACGCCCAGCGCCTGTCCACCGCCGCCCAGGACCCGGACCTGCGCAAGCGGGGCGCCGCGCTGCTCGCCGAGTCCGCGCACGACGGCCTGTTCGGCGTGCCGTTCTTCCTCCACGGCCGCGACAAGTTCTGGGGCGTGGACCGGGTCGAGCCCTTCGTACGGGCCGTCCTCGGCGACGAGCGCAAGGCCGCCCCGGCCGCCGCGCAGGCCCCCGAGGCGCCGGACCCGGCCGCCCACGCCGACCTGCTGGCGGCCGGCGGCGACCAGGGTCACGCCGGCGGCTGCGGCTGACCTGCCCCACCTACTTGCCCCGGCCGGTGCGGAGGCCGGGGCAACACCCCCACCCCACGGCACATGACGAGGAGACGACTGTGGACAGCCACGCGCACGGCACCGGGCGCGGCACCGACTGGGATGCCGTGGTGGTCGGTGCCGGACTCGGCGGCCTCACCGCCGCGGCGTACCTGGCCGTCTCGGGCAAGCGGGTCCTGGTACTGGAACAGTTCTCGATCGTGGGCGGCAACAGCCATGTGTTCCGGCGCCGCCGCAGCTACGAGTTCGACGTGGGCGTCCACTACCTGGGCGACTGCGCGCCCGGGGGAGTCATCCCGAGCATCCTGTCCGGCCTCGGACTCGGCGACCGGGTCGACTTCCTCGAGATGGACCAGGACCGCTTCGACCTCATCCGGGTGCCGGGCGTCTCCGTGGACATGCCCGCCGGCTGGGACGCGTACCGGCGGCGCCTCACGGAGGCCATGCCGGAGGAGGCGGACGGCCTGAACACGTTCGCCGACATCTGCTCGGCGCTCGGGGACGAGCAGCGCTCCGCGCTGTTCGAGGCCCACCGCTGGACGCCCCAGGACATCGCCGCCCGCACCGCCACCATCCGGCAGTGGGGACGGCGCACCCTGGACGACCTGTTCCGGCACTGCGGACTGTCGCCGAGGGCCCGTACCGTGCTCGCCGCCCAGGCCCCCAACTACGGGCTCACCCCGAAGCAGGCCACGGTGGCGCGGCACACCAGCGTCACCGACCACTACCTGCGCGGGGCCTACTACCCGGCGGGCGGCGGGCAGATGCTCGCCGCGGGCCTGGTCGAGGTGATCGAGGCGCACGGCGGAGAGGTCCGCACCCGCAGCAGGGTGGCCCGCATCCTCGTCGAGAACCGCAAGGCCGCCGGCGTCCACCTGGAGGGCGGCGAGGTCGTCACCGCGGACCTGGTGGTCTCCAACGCGGACTACCCGCGCACCGTGCTGGAACTCGTCGGCGAGGAGCACTTCCAGAAGTCGGTGGTCGGCCGCACCCGCCGGGCGAAGATGGGCATGCCCTGGCTGGTGCTCTACCTCGGCCTCGACACCGACCTGCGGGACCGGCCCAACGCCAACCTGTGGTGGTACGACACCGACGACATCGACGGCTACTTCGACCGGGTGAGCGACGGGGAGACGGGCGACGTCCCCTTCCTCTTCTGCTCCTTCGCCTCGCTCAAGGACCCGGAGAACCGCGCGCTGTGCCCGCCGGGCCACGCCAACCTCCAGGTGATGACGCTGTGCCCGCCGGACTACGCGTGGTGGGGCGTCGAGGAGGGACCGGCCGGCGGCGGCGACTACCGCCGCAACCCGACCTACCTGCGGCGCAAGCAGGAACTTATCGAGTCCACGCTGAACGCCGCCGAGAAGGCCCTCGGCCCGCTGCGCCCGCACATCACCCACCTGGAGGCGGCCACCCCGCTCACCCACGAGCGCTACACCCTCTCCACCGGCGGCACCCCCTTCGGCATGGCGGAGTGGGGCGGCACCAGCCGCCCCGGCACCGCCACCGCCATCGAGGGACTCCACGTCGTCGGCGCCAGCACCCAGGCCGGCAACGGCATCGCCGGCGTCATGCTCGGCGGCGTCGGCTGCGCCGCGGGCATCCTCGGCGAGCCGCTGCTCGCCGCCGCCCGCGCCGGGACCGTGTACGGCGACCCCGACCTGCTGCCCGAACGCACGCCCGGCTGGGACCCCCGGGAGGTCTGCCGCGGCGGCGCCCGGCGCACCGCCGTCCCGCGCCCCTTCAGGCTCCCGTCCCCCGGCCCCAGCTGACGGCGCGTACCCCGCGCCCCGCGCACGACCCCGCACACCCGCGTCAGGTCACGCGCGCCCAGACGTGCGGCCCGGCCCGCCAGGCCGCCGGCCGCCACGACCCACCCGAAACACCGACCGAACCACCGGAAAGAACAGAGGGATTCACATGACCACGGCCATCGACACCGACAGCCAGGCCCGCATCAAGGAGATCGTCTGCGACGTCCTCGAGCTCGAGGAGGACGAGGTGACCGACAGCAGCCTCTTCAAGGAGGACCACGGCGCCGACTCGCTGCGCGCCATCGAGATCCTCGCGGGCCTCGAGAAGGAGTTCAAGATCACCATCGAGCAGTCCGAGCTGGAGCGCATGGTCAACCTCGACGGCGTCTACGCCGTGGTCGGCGAGGCCGTCGCGGCCCAGAAGTAGCGGCTACGAGCCGGGCGGCCGGAGGGCCGGGAACGGAACCCCGCCCTCCGCAGCCCGGCCGCCGAGCCGGAACACGTCCTCATCCAAGGCGGCCACGCCGTACCGAGGGAGATTGATGTCAGTGAACGTTTCCGACGCGTCGCGTGACGACGCGGCCACCCGTGTCGTGCTGACCGGGTTCGGCGTGTTCTCCAGCATCGGTGTGGGCGCCGATGAGTTCGCGGAAGGGCTTCGGGCCGGCCGCAGCGGTGCGAAGCCGATCACCCTGTTCGACACCGAGGGCTTCGCGCACGCCAACGGCTGCGAGATCACCGGCGCCGAACCGGAGCGCTGGATCCACCACCTGCCCACCGAGACCCTGGGCCGCGCCACGCAGTTCTCCGTGGCCGCCGCCCGCATGGCCGTCGAGGCCGCCGGCGTCGACCTGGACGACCTGCGCGCCCGGCGCGGCATGATCTCCATCGGCACCACCGACGGGGAGTCCTACGAACTCGACCACCTGGTCGGCACCGAGGTCGCCTCGGGACCGGCGGCCATGGACCCCACGGTCGCCCGCCGCGTCCACCCCAACCGCCTCTCCATAGCGGCCGCCCAGGAACTGGGCCTGTCCGACGTCGAGGCGGTGACCATCGCCACCGCCTGCTCGGCCGGCAACTACGCCATCGGCCAGGGCTTCGACGCCATCCGCAGCGGCGAGGTCGAGTACGCCCTCTGCGGCGGCGCCGACGCCATGTGCCGCAAGACCTTCACCGGCTTCTACCGGCTCGGCACCATCGCCCCCGACGTGTGCCGCCCCTTCGACTCCGACCGCAAGGGCATCCTCACCGGTGAGGGAGCGGGCGTCCTGATGCTGGAGAGCCTGGCCTCCGCCCGCGCCCGCGGCGCCCGCATCTACGCCGAGGTGCTCGGCTACGGCATGAACTGCGACGCCTACCACCAGGTCGCCCCGAACCAGTCCAGCGTCGCCCGCTGCATGGAGATCGCCCTGGAGAACGCCGGCGTCAAGCCGGCCGAGGTCGACCTGATCTCCGCCCACGGCACCGGCACCAAGGCAAACGACGTCACCGAGTCGCGGGCCATCCACGACGTGTACGGCGACACCGTGCCCCGCACCGTCTCCCTGAAGTCGATGCTCGGCCACACCATGGGCGCCGCCAGCGCGCTGGCCGCCATCGCCTGCGCCCTGTCGATCCACCACGGCTTCATCCCGCCGACCATCAACCACCGCGAGACCGACCCCGAGTGCGAGATCGACTGCGTGCCCAACAAGTCGGTCGAGGCGGACCTGAGGGTCGTGCAGAACAATGGCCTCGCCTTCGGCGGCAACAACGCCATCGTGATCCTCGGCAAGTACCAGGACGGTGTCCGATGAGAGTGCCCATCATCGGCGTCGGCGCCGTCGCGAGCGTCGGCCGGGACGCCGACGAGATCTTCGCCGGCCTCTGCGCCGGACGCGGCGGACTCGGCCCGATGCGCGGATTCGACAGCGGCCTCTACAACGGCAAGCAGCTGTTCGAGATCGACGACCGGCCGGAGGGCGCCGACCGCACGCTGCGCGCCACCGGGTTCCTGCTGGACGCCGTCGGCCAGGCCGCCGCGGACGCGGGCCTCGGCGACGACCTGTCCGGCGTCCCGGTGCTCGTCGGCACCGGACTGCGCGAGCTGCGCTCCGCCGAGCTGTGGTGGCGGGACGGAGCGCCATTCGGCGTCGACCGGCTGCACTTCGGCACCGCCCTGCGGGAACGGTTCGGCACCGCCGACACCCTCACCGTCTCCAACGCCTGCTCCGCCTCCCTGTACACGCTCGCGCTCGGCGCGGACCTGCTGGCGATGGGCGAGGCGGACACCGTCATCGTGGCGGGCGTGGACTCCATCACCGAGTCCATGCACGGACTGGCCGACCGGGTCCAGCCCAACCCGCCGACCGCGCTGCGCACCCTGGACGTCAACCGCCGGGGCACCATCCTCGGCGACGGCGCCGCGGCCGTGGTGCTGCGCGGGGAGCACGTCAAGTGGCCGGGCGGCAGGCTCTGGGGCAGGCTGCGCGGCGTCGGCATGACCTGCGACGCCAAGCACCCCACCGCGCCCGACCCGGAGCAGGTCGCCGAGGCGATGCGGCAGGCGCACCGGCTGGCCGGCACCCGCCCCGAGGACATCGACATGGTGATGCTCCACGGCACCGGCACCCCGCTCAACGACCTCGTGGAGATCACCGCCTACGGCGAGGTTTTCGGAGAGGCCGCCGGCGGCCCGGTGCTGACCGGCATCAAGCCCATGACCGGCCACACCAGCGGCTCGGCGGGCCTGATGAGCCTGGTCACGACACTGCAGACCATGGCCACCGGAAAGGTGCCGCCGCTCGTCAACCTCGACGAGCCCATCGAGGAGGCCGCCGGCCTGCGCCTGGTCCGCGCCCAGGAGGCCAAGCACGACGTGGCGCTCGCACAGGTGCACGGATTCGGGTTCGGCGGGGTCAACGCCGTAGCCATTGTGGAGGGATCATGAGGATGGCCGTCACCGGAGTCGGCGTCGCCCTGCCGGGCGCCGACTCCGCCACCGCCCTGGCCGCCGCCCTGGCCACCGGGCGGCACCCCGGGGGCGCCGTCGAACCGGCGGCCGTCCTGGGCAAGAAGGGGCTGCGCTACAAGGACCGCGCGACCCAGCTCGGGCTGTGCGCCGCGCAGCGGGTGCTCACCGACTCCGGTCTGCTGGCCGACGGCGCCCTGACCGTCGACGGCACCCGCACCGCGGTCCTGGTCAGCTCCAACCTGGGCAACGTCGACACCGTCTGCCGCGTGGTGCGCACCATCGCCGACGAGGGCACCTACGGCGTCAGCCCGATGGACACCCCGAACGCCTCCAGCAACATCATCGCCTCCGAGATCGCCATCCGGTGGGGCCTCAAGGGCCCCAACCTGATGCTGTGCAACGGGCCCGCCTCCGGGCTCGACGCGATCCGCTGGGGCGCCGCCCTGCTGCGCTCCGGCCGTGCCGACCACGTCGTCGTGGTGGGCGTCGAACCGGACAACGAGATCGCCCGCGGCCTGGTCGGCGGTCCGCTGGTGGACGGCGCCGCGGCCGTCGTCCTGGAGCACACCGAGGCCGCCGAGGCCCGCGGCGCCACCGTGCGGGCCCTGATCGGCGCGCACACCAGGGGACTGGACGTGGCGGGCACCATCGGCGAGCTCGCCGAGGTCGAGTCCGAGCCGGCCGCCTGGTACGCGCCCGCCGCCGCCACCCCGTCGCTCGCCGCGGGACTGCCCGTGCACGACCTCGCCGCGGTGTGGGGCGAGCTGTCGGGAGCGCTCGGCGTCGTGCAGTGCGCGGCCGCGGTCGGCGCCCTCGACGAGGGCGCCGACGGCCCGATGTGGCTGGTGGCGGGCACCGACTCCGACGACGGCGTCGCCACGCTCGTGCTGCGCCCGCCGGTGCCGGCCGGCGTCCAGCCGGCCGCCGTCTGAGCGGCTCCACCGGACTTCGACGACACCGAGCACCACCGAGCAGAACGGAAAGTGACCATGACCCTTTCGGCGAGCGCGCCGGCGACCGCGGCCCGGCCGGTGATCACCGCGTGGTCCGCGGTGTCGCCGTACGGCATCGGCAAGGACAGGTTCGTGGCCGGCGTGCTGGCCGGACAGGACACCAGGTCCCCGCTGGACCCCGGGCAGTGGGCGGCGCCCGACAGCCACGCCTGCCTGATCCCCGGATTCGAACTGCGCGAGGTGCTCGGCAAGAAGGGCACCCGCTCCATGGACCGGGTGACCGGACTGGCCGTCACCGCCGTCCGTGACCTGCTGGAGGACTCCGGGGAGCGGCGCACCGCCTCCGACGAGGAGACCGCCCTGGTGCTCGGCACCACCACCGGCAGCGCGCAGAGCATGATGGACTTCACCCGCGCCTCCCTGGAGGGCGACAAGCCGTTCTACGTCGACCCGTCGCTGATGCCGAACGCGGTGATGAACTGCGCGGCCGGCCAGTGCGCCATCCGGCACAGCCTCAAGGGCCCGAACACCACCATCGCCGGCGGCCGCGTCGCCGGGCTGTCCGCGCTGAGCTACGCCGCGGGACTGCTCGCCTCCGGCCGCGCGCGGGCGGTGCTCTCCGGCGCCGCCGAGGAGTTCTCCGACGCCCGCGCCTGGCTGGACCACCACCGGCGCGGCGAGGACGGCGCGGACACCGTCCTCGGCGAGGGCTGCGCCATGTTCATGCTGGAGTCGGGCGAGCTGCCGGACGCCCGTGACCGGGCCCTGGCCGAGGTGCTCGCCGTGCAGTCGCGGGTGTACGCCGACGACCCGGGCGACGCGCTCGCCGGATGCGTGGACGGCGTACTGCGGCGCGGGGGAGTGGAGGCGGGGGACGTGTGGGCGGTCTCCACCTCCGGCCCCGCGGGCGCCCTCGGCGACCGTGAACGCGAGGTGCTCACCGCCCGCTTCGGCGAGACGGTCCTCGGCCGGGCGCCGGCGATGACGCCGGTGGGCGACACCGCGGCGGCCTCCGCGGCCTTCCAGATCGGCGCGCTGCTGGCCGCCGCCGAGCAGCCCGGCACCCCCCGGGGCGCCGTCGCCCTCGTCTCCTCCGTGGACGACAACGGCGTCGTCGCCTGCGCCGCACTGCGCCTCACGGCCAACTGACGTCCTCTCACCCTTCGTACTCGACGAAAGAAGTTCCTCACATGCCGATCGACACGGCCGCCGGACTCGACCGGGAACACCTCCGGCAGCTGCTCGCCGAGACCATCGACGCCGACGTGGCCGACGTCGGGGACGACACCGACTTCGTCCAGACCCTGGGAGTCGACTCCCTGATGGCCCTGGAGGTGGTCGTGGTGCTGGAACGCGCCTACGGCATCAAGTTCGCCGAGACGGAGATGAGCACCGTCCGGACGCTGAACAGCGCCTACGAGGTCGTCCACCGCAAGCTGGTGGAGCGTCCGTGACCAGTCCCGTCCTGGCCGTCCCGCGGCCGGTGCGCGAGCTCGCCCACGACGAGGGGTCCGGGGCCTGGACGGCCGGCTTCACGGTGGAGATCACCGCGGACGAGCCGGTCTTCGCCGGACACTACCCGGACTTCCCGATCTTCCCCGGCGTCTGCGTCATGGAGTGCGTGCGCCGCGCCGCCGAGTCGGCGCGGCCGCCCCTGACCGAGGGGCTGCGGCTGGCCGCCGTGGAGTCCACCCGCTTCACCGCCGCCGTCCACCCCGGCGACGAACTGACCGTCGAGGTCACCTGGTCCCCGCGCGGGGAGGGCTGGCGCTGCGCCGCCAAGGTCGCCACCGCGCACGGCAGGACGGCCTCCGTCCGCCTGCGCTACGCCCCGGAGGCGACGGCATGCTGACCCCCGCCGAGGTGCGGGCCACCCTCCCGCACCGCTACCCCATGCTGCTGGTCGACCGCGTGCTCGACCTGACGGAGGACCGCATCCGGGCGGTCAAGGCCGTCACCCTCAACGAGCCCTGGTACGCCCGGCTCGGCGAGCACCCCGCACCGGACGAGCTCGCCTACCCGGACTTCCTGCTGATCGAGTCCTGGACCCAGACCGCCGGCATCCTCGCCAAACGCCTGGCCGGCGGCGCGGCCGACGGCCAGGTGATGCTGTTCGGCTCGATGAGCGGCATCGAGTTCCACCGGCGCGCCTTCCCCGGCGACACCGTGGAGCACCACGCCCGCCTGCAGCGGGCCGTCGACGACACGATGATCTTCGAGGGCGAGAGCACCGTGGGCGGTGAACCGCTGATGACCATGGGCGGGATCACCATGGCCTTCCGCCCGGGCGAGGCCCTCGCGCCGCCCTCTTCCTGAACCACCGCCCCGACAACCTACGGAGTGTCATGACGGAGAACACAGCGCCGGTCGCCCTGGTGAGCGGCGGATCGCGCGGCATCGGCCGGGCCGTGGTGCTGCGGCTCGCGGCCGAGGGACACGACGTCTCCTTCTGCTACCAGTCCAACGAGCAGGCGGCGCTCGAGCTGGAGAAGGAGGCGGCCGAACTCGGCCACCGCGCCCTGGCCGTCCGCGCCGACGTCACCGACGCCGCCTCGGTCCGCGACTGGGTCGCCCGCACGGAGTCCGAACTGGGCCCCATCGACGTGGCGGTGAGCTCGGCCGGCATCACCCGCGACAACCCGCTGGTCCTCATGTCCGACGACGACTGGCACAAGGTCCTGGACACCAATCTCGACGGTGTCTACCACGTGTGCCGTGCCGTGATATTCGAAATGATGAAGCGCAAGTCCGGCACGATCATCAACATTTCCTCCATCGCCGGTGTGTACGGAAATGCCACGCAGTCCAACTACTCCGCCTCCAAGGCGGGCATCATCGGATTCACCAGGGCGCTCGCCAAAGAGGTCGGCCGGTACAACATCCGGGCGAACGTCGTGGCACCCGGATACATCGAGACCGATATGACGTCCGAGCTTTCGGAAAAGGTCAAGAAGGACGCCGCGAAGAGCATTCCGCTGCGGCGTTTCGGACAGGCCGAGGAAGTCGCCGATCTCGTCGCCTACCTGGCCGGCGGACGCGCCGCCTACATCACCGGTTCGGTCCTGCAGATCGACGGCGGCCTGACGGTCTGATGACCGGGGAGACCTACCAGCGGCTGCGCGCGCTCGCCGACCACCACGGTGCCGACTACCGGCTGATCGAGCACGTCCCCGAGGGACGCACCGAGGTGGCCAGCGCGCTGCGCGGGCACGCTCTCACCGAGAGCGCCAAGAGCCTGGTGGTCGCGGTGCGGCCGACCAAGAGGACCTGCCGGTACGTACTGGCCGTCGTCCCCGGCGACCGGCGCCTGGACCTGGCCCGGGTCGCCGAGTGCGCCGGCGGGCGCAAGGCGGGATTCGCCGACCGGGAGACCGCCGAGCGGCTCGCCGGCTCGGTCAGCGGCTCCATCATTCCCTTCTCCTTCCACCCCGACCTCGAACTGATCGTCGACGAGGACCTGCTCCGCGGCGACACGCTGTTCTTCAACGCCGCCCGCCTGGATCTGTCCATGGCCCTGGCGACCGAGGATTATCTGCGCATGGCGCGGCCGCGAATCGCACGTATCGCCGAAACGGACGGTTCACCGACCGTCGCATTTCAACAACCTGCAGGCGCCCCGTCTCCGTTCTGATACCGCCCTAGCATCACGAAGCAGCGGTTGAGGAAATTCCCCGAACATGTCCGAACCATGGCCTGGCGACCGGGCCGCCGGAGAGAGCAACGGAGGCCCCGCACGTGGCCAATCCCATGATTGAGGCAATCGACGTAACGAAGTCGTTCGGTGACGTCACCGCGCTGAACGGTGTGAGCGTCGCGGTTCCCGAGGGGTCGATCCACGGCCTGCTCGGCCACAACGGCGCCGGCAAGACCACCCTGGTCCACATTCTCTCCACGCTGCTGGAGCCGACCTCCGGCACCGCCCGGATCGGCGGCCTCGACGTGTCCGCCGACGCCCAGGAGGTCCGCCGGCGCATCGGCCTGACCGGGCAGTTCGCGTCCGTGGACGAACAGCTCTCCGGCCGCGAGAACCTGACCCTGATCGCCCGCCTGCTTGGCGCGAGCAGGCGCCAGGCCCTCGCCCGCGCGGACGAACTGCTCGAGCTGTTCGAACTGACCGAGGCGGCCAAGCGGCCGGCCTCGACCTACTCGGGCGGCATGCGCAGGCGGCTGGACATCGGCGCGAGCCTCGTCGGCTCCCCCCAGGTGATCTTCCTCGACGAGCCGACCACCGGGCTGGACCCCAACTCCCGCATCGCCGTGTGGGAGGTCATCGAACGGCTCGCCAAGGACGGCGTGTCGGTGCTCCTCACCACGCAGTACCTGGAGGAGGCCGACCGGCTCTGCGAGCGGATCACCCTGCTCTCCAAGGGATCCGTGGTCGCGGAGGGAACGCCCGCGGAACTCAAGGCGGCCGTCGGACAGCGCATGGTGACCGTGACGCTGACGGCCGAGTCGGAGGTGCCGGCCGCGCTGCGCGCCCTGACCGGCGCGGGCTTCCGGGCCACCGCCGCGCAGGACTCCTCGGCCGCCGTCGGCGTGCCCGTGGCCGCCTCCGCGGACCTGGCGGCCGTGGTGCGCACGCTCAACGAGGCGCACACCGAGATAGCCGAACTCGGCTTCTCCGAACCCACCCTGGACGACGTCTATCTGAGGCTCACCCACGAGTCCGCCGGAACGCCGGTGCCCGCGTGACCGTCCCGACCATTCCCACCGTAGAAGGAGCACAGAGATGACGGTCGTCGAAGCCGAGGCGAGCCCCCGGCGGACACCGCCCGCGCGGGACGGCGTGGCCTCCCAGTGGGGCGGCAGCGGACTGTTCACCCAGACCATCGCGCTCACCGGCCGCTCGCTGCGGCCCTACATGAACGCGGGCGTCATCATCGTCACGTTCGTCGAGCCCCTCGTCATGCTGCTGATGTTCGCCGGCGTGCTGAAGGTGCTGGGCGAGGCGCCCGGCATGTCGAAGGACATGGCGTACATCGACGGTCTGGCCCCCGCCATCATGATCATCACCGCGGTCGCCGCGGGCGCCCAGGCGGGCAACGGTCTCATCAACGACCTGCGCAACGACGTCATCACCCGCTTCCACACGCTGCCCATCAACAGGTTCAGCGTGCTGCTGGCGCGCAGCTTCGCCGACGCGGCGCGCTCGCTCTACCAGCTGATCGCCGTCGCCGTGCTGGCCGCGCTCATCTTCGGGTTCGCGCCTCCCGGCGGAGTCCTCGGCGTCCTGGGCGCGATCGTGATGAGCCTGCTCGTCGGCTGGTCCATGAGCTGGATCTTCATCATGATGGCCGCGCTGCTGCGCAACGGGGACGTGCTGCGCATGATCACCACGCTGCTCACCTTCCCGCTGCTCTTCGCGTCCAACGCCTTCGTGCCGCCGGAGTCGATGCCGACCGGGCTCCGCGTCATCGCCCAGGGCAACCCCATCTCGTACGCCAACGACGCGGTGCGGAGCCTGGTCGCGGGGAACGCGAGCGTGATGGAACTGCTCACCACCGTCGCGGTCTGCCTGGCCCTGGTGTGCGTGTGCGCGCCGATCTCGAAGCGCTCGTTCCGGGTGATGTGACCCCCTGACTCCGGTCACCCGGCCACGGACCGGGTGACCGGTTGTGCCCTCATCCCGCCCCCTGCCCCGGCGCAGTGGGCGGGATGTCCTGTCCCGGTGGCACCATCCTGTCGAACCCGAGACCGAACACTCCAAGCCGTTCTCCCGGTGCCTAGGTTTAAAGCGCGAGAGGGCAAAACCTGCCCTCGGGAAGACATTTTCCGAGAGGTTGATGTGGCGCAATCCGGGATCGGTCTCGACGAACGTTCGGAGCTTCTCTACCGGAGGCTGCTCAGGCGGGCGAACTGGCAGACGCAGGAACTGGTCGAGGTCATGAAGTGGCCGTCGTCCGAGGTCGTACGTGCGATGGACACACTGAGGGCCGAGGGACTCGCCGCCGTCTCGGCGGACGACCCCACCGCCTTCCGCGCGGTGGAGCCGTGCATCGCCCTGCCGGCCCTGCTGGCCCGGGCGATGCACGAGGGGCACTCCCCGCAGCCCCGGCCGGTCGAGATCGACCGGTTCATCGCCCTGCACGAGCGGGCGGTCGAACGGATCGAGGAGTCCGCCGGCTCCGGCGGGTACCGCCACGACGCGTCCACCGTGATCGAGCGGATGGTCGCCAAGGCGGAGCGCGACGTGGTGTTCCTCGTCCCGCGCTACCTGGAGGGCGACTTCGCCTTCTCCCGGCCCATCGTGGACATGGCGCTCCGGCGCGGCACGCGGCTGCGGGCCGTGTGGGCGTCCTCGGTCTTCCACGCCCATCCCGCGATGGTCCACGCCCAGTGGCTGGCCCAGCAGGACGTCCAGCCCCGCATGGCGGACTCGGTGCCGGTGTGCGCCATGATCATGGACGGGGCGGTGGCCGTGGTCATCGACGACGCCCGGGAACCCCGGGTGGTGCGCTCCGCGGCGGAGCTGGACTCGCTGTGCGCACTGGCCGAGCGGTTCTGGGAACGGGGCGCCGCGGTACGGCAGCTGAGACGCACGCCCGGCACCCCGACCGCGCGCAGACCCCGCACCGAGATCGTGCTCCGCCTGCTGGCCGAGGGCCTCACCGACGACGCCATCGCCCGACGCCTCGGCTGCAGCGTCCGCACCGTCCGCAACGACGTGGCGGCCGCCATGGTCGCCCTCGACGCACGCAGCAGGTTCCAGGCGGGCGCCCGCGCCATGCAGGTCGGCCTGATCTGACCCCGGCGCCCCGCGCCCATCCCCACGCCCTGCGCGCGCCCGCGTGCAGGGCGTCGACGTCCCCCGGCCCGCAGGGCATGGACATGGCCCGGCCAGCCATCCCCGGCCACCCGGCCACCACAGCTCCCCCGCCACCGCCCTCGTCACCGGCCCCGCAGACCCGCCCGCGGCTCCCGCCGACGCGTCGAGCGGCTTCGCCGCACGGGGTGAGAGGTCCGCACCGCAGCTGATCCACCGTTCCGGCCCCTCACGGGCGTGCGATTCTGGCCGCCCATGCCAACGCCCCGCAGCCGGGCGCTTGCCCGGCATCGATGTGGTGTGGCTCGGCTCCTCGGGAGTCGTGCGGGGCTCCGGCACTCGGACAGCGCGGATTCACCGCTACGGCGCCTGTTGCCGGCCCCGCCGGGCCGAGGCCCCGCAGGCGTGGCCGGGACGAGAGAGCCGAGCGCTCGGCGCCGAGGCACCGGCCGTCGCGCTTCCGCCGTTCCGGCCCCTTGCGCTCGTCGGTAGCGGTCCGCCCATGCCAACGCCCCGCAGGCGGGCGCCTGCGGGGCACTCATGTGGTGTGGCCCGGCCTCTCAGGGACCGTGCGGGGCGCCGAGCCCGCCCCGCACGCTCCGGTACACGGGCAGCGCAGGCCGGCCCGTGGCGTGAGAGGGCCGGGCGCTCAGTGTCGGGGCACGGGTCGTCGCCGACCCGCCGTTCCGGCCGCCCGTGCCGACGACCCGCAGGCTTCGCCGTGCGGGGGTTCGGGGCGGCGGGGGAGGGGGCCGCGGGTCAGGAGGGCCGCGACGGTGGCCAGTTCGTCCGGAGACGGGCCGGCGCCCAGCAGCTTCAGCAGGGCCGGGCCCAGGGGGCCCTCGAGTACGGGTGCGGACACGGAGATCTCCTCACGGACGCGGGAAGCCGGCCGGATCAGCCGTTGCGCAGGGCCACGAAGTCACAGAGCGCGTCGAGCGTGCGGCGCGCGGGCAGCGGCGGCAGGACGCCGAGCGCGGCACGCGCCCGGCCCAGCCTCTGGTGCATGAGCGTCTCCGCCCGGGCCGCGGCCCGCGAGTCGGAGAACAGCTTCAGGGCCCGGCCGTGCCAGTCCTCGCCCGCGGCCGGCCCCGCCGCCAGCAGTTCCCGCAGTTCGGCGTCGCCCGCGTCCGTGCCCTCGCGGGCGAGCAGCACGGGAAGGCTGGGCACCCCGGCGAGCAGGTCCCTGCCCTGCTCCTTGCCGCTGGCCGCCTCGGACGAGCGGAGGTCGAGCAGGTCGTCGGCTATCTGGAAGGCCAGACCGAGTTGTTCGCCGTACTCCACGAGGGCGTCGGCGGCCGCCCGCGGCGCCCCGGCCTGGAAGGCGCCCACACCCAGCGACATGGCGAGCAGCGCGGCGGTCTTGCCCGCGGCGACCCGGAAGTAGTGCGCGACGGGATCGGCGCCCGGCCCGGGGCCGACGAGTTCGAGCAGCTGGCCCTCGACGATCCGGTTGGCCGTACGGGCGTTGAGCGCCAAGGCGTCCGGCACCAGGTCAGCCGACAGCCGGGCGCCCCGGGCCAGCAGCCAGTTGCCGCCCTGGGCGGCCGCCCGGTTGCCCCACAGGGCGTTGGCGCTGGCGGCGCCGTGCCGCACGGCGGCACGGTCCACGACGTCGTCGTGGTACAGCGAGGCCAGATGGACCAGCTCCGCGACGACGGCCGCCTGCGCCACGCCCTCACTGCCGGGATCACCGAACTCGGCCGCGAGCAGCACCAGCAGGGGCCGCATCCGCTTGCCGCCGGTGGCCGCCAGATGCCCGGTGAGTTCCCTCACCCGGTGGTCGGACGCGTCACGCGTACGTTCCCGCAGCAGCCGCTCCGCGTCGGCCAGCGCCCCGCCCAACCGGTCCTGGAAACACGGCACATCGGGTCCGAGCCGGCCCAGCAGCTCGGCAGCGACCGGGCGGCCGGCGCCGCACACCACGGTGGCCGGGAGCTCGTACAGCTGCTCTGCGGTCACGAGGGAACCCATCCTGTCGGTGCGGCCAGCGGGAGCGGATCCACGGCGCAGGTACTCCGCCGTTTCCGGCCGCAACCATTGCAGTCCCCACCAAGGGGGACAACGGAGCTGGCAAGAAGGTGTCAGGAACGCGCCCCGCGCCGGGCGAGCGCCGGCCGTGGCCGCGGCGGCCCGGAACCGCGGGGTGCGCGAAACGGAACGCCCGCCGGAATACACCTCCGCGCCCGGCAGCTTGATGCCAGTTTCCGCCGCCGGCCGACGGCGGGGGAACGCGCGCGGACCACAATCGTTGCGCCCTTGCACCCCCTGAGAAGGAGCCTCCCCCCATGTTCGGACGGGTCGGACGGTCCGCCGTCAAACACCCCTGGCTGACCATCCTGGCGTGGGTGATCGCGGCGATAGGCGTGGCAGCCCTGGCCCCGCCCCTGAAGCCGGTCAGCGACCAGGCCGAGTTCCTGCCCTCCCACTACGAGTCGGTGAAGGCCGCCGAGGTCCAGAAGCGGGCGTTCCCGCAGCAGGAGCAGCCCGCCTCCGTCATCGTCTTCCGCCGCGACGACAACGGCCGGCTCACCGAGGCCGACCTCGCGGACGTGAAGAAGGTCGCCGCCGGGCTGGAGAAGGCGGACCTGGAGAAGATCGGCGCCGTCCAGACGAGCCCCGAGGCCGTCTCCGAGAACGGCGAGATCGCCCTGGCGAGCATCCTCGCGACGACCGACAACCCCTACGACGAGACCCTCATGGAGTCCGTCGGCGAGCTGCGCGAAGAGGCCAAACCCCTCCTCGAGGGCACCTCCCTGCACATGGGCATCACCGGCTCGGCGGCGACGGCGCTGGACACCAAGGAGTCCTCCGGCGACACCGACGCCATGATCATGATGGCGACCCTGGTCCTGCTGATCGTGCTGCTGGCCGCCATCTTCCGCAGCCCGCTCATCGCCATCCTGCCGGTCCTCGTGATCGCCCTGGTCTTCGTGCTCGCCACCGGCCTGATCGCCATCGCCTCCGAGGCGGGCGGGTTCCAGGCGGACGCCTCGATCGGTTCGATCCTGATCGTGGTGCTCTTCGGAGTCGGCACCGACTACCTGCTCTTCCTGCTCTTCCGCTACCGCGAGTTCCTGCGGAAGGGCCAGGCGCCCAAGGAGGCCATGACCGAGGCGGTCACCCGCGTCGGGGAGACCATCGCCTCGGCCGCCGGCGCCGTCGTCGTCGCCTTCCTCGCCCTGCTGCTGTCCAGCCTGGGCATGCTGAAGGCCCTCGGCCCGGCGCTGGCCATCTCGGTCGGCGTCACCCTGATCGCCGCGCTGACCCTCGTACCGGCCGTCTTCTCCCTCCTCGGCACCAAGGCGTTCTGGCCGTCCAAGGCGTGGAGCAAGGAACCCAAGCACACCCTCGCCGCCCGGACCGGAGCGCTCACCGCCCGCCGTCCCGGCCTCGTCGCCGCCGTCTCCGGCGGTCTGCTCGCCGCCCTCGCCGCGGGCGTCCTCAGCCTCAACACCGTCTTCGACAGCAGCAGTTCCCTGCCCAAGGACCTCGAGTCGGTCCAGGCGGCCAAGGAGCTGGAGCGCGGCTTCGCGGCCGGCCAGACCGACCCCACCTGGGTGTTCCTGGAGGCCGAGGACGGCGGCAAGCTGGAGCAGGGCCAGATCGACGCCTACGGCGAGAAGCTGGGCGCCGCCGACTTCGGGCGGGTGACGCCCCCGGTCCTCGCGCCCAAGGGCGACATCGCCAAGTTCGGCGTGGTGCTGGCGCACAAGCCGGACAGCGACCGGGCCGTCGAACTGCTCGCCGGTCCGCTGCGCGACGCCGCCCACGAGGCGGCGCCCGACGGCACCCGCGCCCTCGTCGGCGGCACGTCCGCCGTGCTCGCCGACATCCAGCACGCCACCAACCGCGACTACTCCGTGGTGTTCCCGGCCGCGGGCCTGGCCATCATGCTGATCCTGGGCCTGCTGCTGCGCAGCGTCGTCGCGCCCCTGTACCTGATGGCCGCGGTCGGACTGGGCTTCGCCGCGACCCTGGGCGCCACCGTGCTGCTCTTCCAGAACCTCGCGGGCGAGGCGGGTCTGCCGTTCACCCTGCCGGTGATCGTCTACCTGTTCGTCGTGGCGATCGGTACCGACTACAACATCCTCATGGTGGCCAGGCTGCGTGAGGAGGTCGGTCGCGGCAGCACCCCGGCGGAGGCCGTCCGCCAGGCGATCACCCACTCCACGTCCACCGTCGGGACGGCGGCCGTGATCCTCGCCGGCACCTTCGGCGTCCTGCTGCTGGCCCAGAACTCCATGCTCCGGCAGATGGGCTTCGCGGTCGCCTTCGGCATCCTGCTCACCGCCTTCGTGATGGCGGTGCTGCTGGTTCCCGCGGTGACCACCCTGCTCGGCCACCGGACGTGGTGGCCCGGCCGGGTCCGCACCGAACCGGGGGAGCCGGCGGACGAGGACGACGCGGAGCGGGAGCCCGTCGCCGCCCACCGTACGTGAGCAGCTTCCTCCTGATCGCCGGGGCCACCGCACTGCTCGGCCCCGTGATCATGGCCGTACTGGCCCGCAGGGTGCTCGGACTGCGCATCGGCGCGGTCCGGGCACTGCTCACCGGCGTCGCCGGACTGCTGGCCGCCGGCGTGGTCGGCACCCCGATGGGACCGCAGGCGAGCCGCACCCCGCTGGTGACCGTGCAGCTGGGTGCGGCCCTGCTCGGGGCGATGATCTTCCTGGTGCTCTCCGAGGCGGTGGTCGGCGGCCCGCTGCGCGGCATGGTGCGCTGGCCCGGCGCCGCGCGCCGCAGGCTGGCGCGCAGCCGGCGCTACACCCAGCTCAGCGGGATCGCCGTACGGCACGGGCTGCGCCGCTTCCTGACCGGCCGCTCCCGCGGCGGCACCGCGAACCCCCAGGAGCAGGCCGCGCTCGCCCGGTCCCTGCGGCTGGCGCTGGAGGAGGCGGGCGCCACCTTCGTCAAACTGGGCCAGGTCCTCTCCTCCCGGCACGACCTGCTGCCCGCCGTGTTCGCCGACGAACTGAGCGCGCTGCAGCACGAGGTCGCCGCCGAACCGTGGCCCGACATCGCGCGGGTGCTGGCCGAGGAGCTCAAGGCCCCGCCGGAGAAGGTGTTCGCGGAGTTCCAGACCGAGCCGCTCGCGGCCGGATCCATGGCCCAGGTGCACCGCGCCCGGCTGCACGACGGCCGTGCCGTGGCCGTCAAGGTGCAGCGGCCCGGCGCACGGCAGGTGGTGGAACGCGACCTCGACATCCTGTTCCGGATCAGCGACATGCTCGAGCGGAACACCGCCTGGGGCCGGACGGTCGGCTCCCGGGAACTGGTGCGGGGGTTCGCCGACTCGCTCCACGAGGAACTCGACTTCCGCACCGAGGCCCGCAACACGGCGGCCGTCGCCGCCAACGCCGCCGTCGCCGCCGGTGAGGAACCGGAGGGCGCGGACGGGGACGGCCGCCCCGCGGCCGGCCCGCGGGTGCTGATGCCGGAGGTCCACCACCGGCTGAGCACCGAACGGGTCCTGGTCGTCGAATGGCTCGACGGCGTCACGCTGAACCGGGCCGACGCCGTCCTCGACGCGCAGGGCCTCGACCGCGAGCGCCTCGCCCGCGACCTGTTCGGCTGCCTGCTCGGCCAGATCGTCATCGGCGGCGTCTTCCACGCCGACCCGCACTCCGGGAACGTCCTGGTCCTGAGCGACGGCAGGCTCGGCCTGGTCGACTTCGGCTCCGTCGGCCGGATCGACCGGATGCTGCGCGGCAGTCTGCGCGAACTGCTCATGGCGATCGACCGCAACGACCCGCGGGCGCTGTCCGACGCCCTGCTGGACCTGGTGGAGCGGCCCGACGAGATCGACGAGGAGCGCTTCACCCGTGCGCTGGGCCGCTACACGGCCCGCCACCTCGCCTCCTCCGGGCCGCCGGGCCGCGAGATGTTCTCGGACCTGTTCCTGCTGGTGGCGCAGTACGGACTCACCGTGCCGCCCGAAGTGGCCGCGGCCTTCCGGGCGCTGGCGACCGTCGAGGGCGCGCTGGGCCGGCTGGTGCCGGGCTTCGACCTCGTCGAGGAGGCGCGCGCCTTCGCCGCCACCGAGCTGTCCCGCAGACTCTCCCCGCAGCACCTGAGCCGCTCCCTGGCCGACGAGGCCGCCGCCGTGCTGCCGATGCTGCTCCGGCTGCCGCGCCGGGCCGAGCGCATCAGCAGCGCGCTGGAACAGGGCCGGCTGGGCATCAACGTACGGCTGCTCGCGGACGAACGGGACCGGCGCTTCATCCAGTCCCTCGTCCGGGACGTGCTGCTCACCTTCCTCGGCGGACTCACCGGCGTCCTCGGCATCCTGCTGCTCTCCACCCAGGGCGGCCCCAAGGTCACCGGCTCCCTGCGCCTGTTCGACATCTTCGGCTACAACATGCTGCTGATCAGCTCCGTACTGGTACTCCGCGTCCTCTTCACCATCACCAAACCCCGCCGCTGACCACCCCTGCCCAGCCCGTCACACCCGGGGTGTTCGCCCTCGCCGGGTCACGGCGCCACCGGGCCGGCATCCACCGGGTCCGGTGACTCCGACGACGACGGCGCCTCCGCTTCCGGGCGGGTCGGCGAGGGAGTGGGCCGCGCGTGTTCGTGTGCGGCCATCGGCCGGTGTCGCGGCGGCCGTTCGTCCTCGCCGGTGACGCCGCCGGGCCGGATCCAGCGGGTACGCGTGGCGGGCCCTGGGGCGTGGCCCATGACCGTTGTCGGCGGGCGCTGGTCACCTTCGCCAAGTCACCGTCCCGAGCGGGCCGGTGGTCACGGGTCCGGTGACTCCGATGACGACGGCGCCTCCGCTTCCGGGCGGGACGGCGAGGGCGTGGCGCGCCGCGCGTGTTCGTGTGCGGCCATCGGCCGGGGTTCGTCCTCGCCGGGTCGCGGCGCCGCCGGGACGGATCCAGCGGGTACGCGTAGCGGGTCCCGGGTTGGGGCCGGTGGCCAGTTGTTGGCGGGTGCTGCTCACCCTCGCCGAGTCACCGTCCTGAGCGGGCCGTTGGTCACCGGGGCCGGTGACTGCGAGGGCGACGGCGCCCCCGCTTCCGGGCGGGTCGGCGAGGGTGTGGCGGGCCGCGCGTGTTCGTGTGCGGCCACCGGCCCTTGTCGCGGCGGCCGTCCGCCCGGGCGGAATTCACCGGGCTTCCATGGTCGCCGGCGCGGGTTCCGCTCGGCCTTGCCGGGGCGGAGGTGTCCGGCGCTCATGGTGGCCGGGCCCGCGGGTGCGGGCGGTGCCGGGGCGTCACGCCGGGCCGGAGGCCACTGGCGGCCCCCGGCCGCAGAGTTCGTCAGGCCGGGACGGGCGTCATCTCGCGCCCATGGCGGCCGGGGGCGTGGACGGGGTCGCGTGGGCGCGGTGGAGGGCGTCGGCCAGGGCGGCGGCCGCGTCGAAGACGGTCGCGCCGAGCCACCGGCCGGGCAGCGCGTCCATCCGGCCGGTCGGCCCCGACACCGACAGCGCGGCGACCACCCGGTCGTCCCCACCCCGCACCGGCACGGCGAAGGCGGTGTCGCCGGGCTGCATGACGTCCGATCCGCGGGCCCAGCCCCGGCGGCGCACCTGGGCGAGGTGCGCCGCGGTGAACCGGGCGCCGCGCAGGCCCTGATGGATCTCCTCCGGCTCCTGCCAGGCCAGCAGGACCAGCGCGACCGGTCCGGCCGAGGCGGGCCGGGACATGCCGACCGGCACCCGCTCGGCGCCGTCGGGCCCCAGCGCCCCCTCCGCACAGGTCGCCACGCAGATCTGCGTCCGGCCGCGGCGCCGCAGGATCCGGGCGTCCAGTCCCGTACGGGCGTGCAGATCGGCCAGCACCGGACCCGACGCCTGGGCCAGCCGGTCGTAGCGCGCCTCGACGGACATGCTGCCGAGCCGCGGGCCGAGCACGAACCGCCCGCGGAAGTCCCGGGCGAGCAGCCCGAGCCGCTCCAGCGCCACCGCGATCCGGTGCACGGTGGGCCGGGACAGCCCGCTGCGGGTCACCAGTTCGCTCAGCGGGGCCGGCGCCCGCTCCACGATCTCCAGCAGCACGGACGCCTTGTCGAGCACGCCGATACCGCTGATCCACTCCCGCGGCGCGGCGGCCGCCGCGGGGCCGGCCGCCGGGACGGGCCGCGTGCCGTCGGAAACAATTTCCATGGTGTCGGAGTCTCTTCCGCTCGAACCGTCGTCAGTCCAGGGCGGCCGGGCCGTCCACGGACACCACCTCGACGTCCGGGGCGATACGGCGGATCAGCCCCGCCAGCGTGCGCCCGGGCCCGAGTTCGACGAGCCGGCCGCAGCCCAGCGGGCCGGTGAGGGTGCGCACGCTCTCCTCCCACAGCACCGGCGAGGTGAGCTGGCGGGTGCCGAGTTCGGTCCAGCCGCCCACACCGTCGTAGGGCCGCGCGTCCACATTGGCCACCACCGGCAGATGCCGGGGAGCCGTCGCCGTGTCCTTCAGCGCGGCCGCCAGCGACTGGGCGGCCGGAGCCATGTACGGGCTGTGGAAGGCGCCGCCGACCTGCAGCCGGATGAACTTGGCACCGATCGAGGCGGCGCCGTCCGCGACCCGCGCGACCCCCTCGGGCGCGCCCGAGACCACGGTCTGACCGGGGGCGTTGACGTTGGCGACCCACACGTCCCCGCCCTCCTCGCGCACGGATACCACCAGGCGCTCCACGTCCTCGAGCGGCGCCGCCACCAGGACCCCCATGGTCCCTTCGCGGCCGGCCGCGGCCTCCCGCATCGCCCGGCCGCGCGCGGCGACCAGGGCCGCCGCCGCGGGCAGCGTGTACGCCCCGGCCGCGGTGAGGGCGGCGTACTCGCCCAGGCTGTGCCCCGCACAGGCGACCACGGGCCCGTCGAACGCCTCCCGGCGCACCGCCTCCGCGTGGGCGATCATCGCGACCGAGAACACCGACAGCTGCGCCAGGTCGGTCCGCCGGAGCCGCTCCGCCGTGGCGTGCAGCAGCAGGTCGGCGACGTCCTCCCCGGTGGCCTCGGAGATCTCCGCGGTGATCCCCCACGACGGGGTGTCCCGCCAGGGCGCGCCCATTGCCTGACGCTGCGTTCCCTGCCCGGGAAACACCAGACCGATCGGACGCTCACCCATGGATCCACCTTCCGCGACGGACTTCGTCCAGGGCGCGGGGAGCCGTACCGGACCGATCCGGTACGGGTCCCCGCGACCGGTGGCTACGGGGGGAACCTCCGGTCACGGAGGCACCCGGCGAGAATGCCCCCGTTCCCTGGGGACCCATCGAACTGCCCGGCCCGCCACGGGGCAACGTGCGTTTCAGGAACCTGCGGGCCCCTCACGCCCGGTGGGTGCCGTGCTGCCCGGGCGGCAGCAGCCCGAGTTCCGCGGCCCGGACACCCGCCTGGAACCGGGAGCTGGCACCGAGCAGCGCCATGATCTCCGCGACGTAGCGCCGGTACGTCCGTACGGAGACGGTCAGTTCGCGGGCGGCCACCTCGTCGGTGATCCCGGCCCGCATGGCGCCCAGTATCTGCCGCACCAGGACCGCCCGGTCGCGGTCGCCGAACGCGAGGTGCTCGGCCGGCGAAGCGGAACTGTGCCAGATGCTCTCGAAGAGCGTGCACAGCGCCAGCAGCACCTCGGGCGCCTTGATGAGCGAAGCCCGCCGCTCGGAGGGGGAGCCGACCACGACCAGGGCGGTGGCACGGTCGGCGATGAGCACCTGCAAAGGCGGCAGCCGGGCCACCCGGATCATCAGCCGGCGGTCGGGCAGCCAGCCGCCCAGCGAGTCCCCGACCAGATCGGGCCCCGTCAGTAAACGGGCGGAGACCCGCTCCCGCGCGAAGTGCAGCAGATCGGCCTCGAGCAGCCCGATCCGTTCCAGCTGGCTGCCGGTGCCCGGCAACCGGGACCGCAGGATGTCGATGGTGCCGGTGGCCTGCCCCATCAGCTCCCGTGTGACGCCGATGAGCTGTCCGTGGCCGCCGGGCAGCGCCGTGATGAGCTGCTCCCGTCGGCTCCGGTCCCGATGCATGAGCATCGTCGACTCGATCAACTCTCTGACCTGCAGCAGAGCATGCTCCAAGTCGTCCCCCGATTGGCCGCACACCTCGTGCCCCCATTCCTCGCTGATGTTGCGCTCCCTGAGTCGTGCCAGGACCACGGGCGGCGCCGCCGCCCGGACGGTCACCTCGTCTCGTGCAGCAGCCCGAGTTCGACCGCGCGCACGCCGGCCTGGAAGCGTGACGACGCGTCGAGTTCCCGCATGATCTCGGCGACATGCCGGCGGTAGGTGCGCAGGGACACCTGCAGCGCGCCCGCGGCGGTGGCGTCGGTGCGCCCGGACCGCAGCTGCTCCAGGATGCGGCGGGTCAGCTCGGACCTCAGCCGGGGGCTGGGCTCGGGGTGGTCGACGAGCCGGCGGCCGCGCGACCAGGCCCCGGCGTAGAGCAGCTGCAGGGTGCTGACGGCGGCGCGGTCGGTGACGACCGCGGCCCTCTCGTCGGCCGCCCCCTCGTTGCCCAGCCGCAGGAACGCGGACATCCCGTCGACCACGACGATGCCGCACAGTTCGTGCCGGAGCACCCGCACGGTGGGCAGGCTCCGCAGCCGGGCGGGCGCGACGTCCAGGGCGGCCGGATTGCACAGCACCCGTACGGTCACGCCGCTCGGCACCTGGACCAGGCGCCGCAGTACGGCCTCCACGTAGCCGGCCGATCCGGTGAGCGCGACGTTGACCGAGCGGCGTGCCCTGCCTATGAGGCGGTCGAGGGTCTCGGCGGTGACCTCGGCGTCCGTGTGGGTCATGCCTGACACCGTTGCCGGACGCCTGCGGTGCAGCGACACGGTGTACTCGATCAGGGTGCGGGCCTGCAACAGCGTCTGTTCAAGGCGGGCGGAGTGCCCCCGGGGGGCGCTTTCCTCGAGTTCGACGTCGGTTTGCAGATCGAAGACAGTGCCAGCCACGCGTGAGCCCCCATGATTGTTTCCACATTGCTTTCGCCGCGCGCTGACCGGCCCTGGTTGCCTCAGCTGTGACGCCCCGGCGTCACCGCCGGCCCCCGCTCGGCATATTGATTGAACCGGAAATTAAATCTCGTACCACCTGTGGATGCTTGCCTCCTTGGCAATGAATCGCACTGTGAGGACGGATCGTAGGGATTGTGCCCACAGCGTGGCCGAAATCAGGTGTAGGTAATCACGACTGGACGACGATATCCAGTTCCTGTGGAGGGGTGCGTGACAGCAAGATGCACAACGAGCGAATGAACCGGCAGGTCTGATTCCGTTTCAGCTCCCGACCGGCCGGTTACCGATGCGTAGAGTCACGGAGGTGGCCGCTAGTTGCCATCTTCGGCCGGTGAGCCGCCATTGCCGCCCCTGATACCTGTGGTAGCAGGGGGAAGTGGTGCGAGATGCTGCCCAATCGGTCAATTGGAAAGAATGCGACTGTTCGCTCATTATGGAATTGTTGAGCAACTTTCAAAGGGGTGGACCACAAACTTGAGAGGGGTTCATTTTCCCGCCCGAACGGGTTGCGCGCCGCGCAATTTGGCTGGTTTTCCGGGTCTTGTCGGCGCTCGTTAATGTCCGGTGTTTTCCGGCCGGGCACCTATTCCGGCGGCCCCCGGGTGTACTCGCCGGGAGGTGGGCGAGGGAAACCGGTCGGTTACCCCGCTCGCGGGGGCGTTGTGTGCGGCAGCCGTTCCACTCACCGGTGTGCGCCCGCGGTCCCGCGCGGGCCCACCCCCACCCGGTGGCATGGAACGGCTGCCGCCTCCCCCCTGGAAATGGTCCGCGGAAGCCGACTGCTCCAAGTGTGAAGCTTTCGTGTAGGAGAGTTGAGCATAGGGCGGCTGACGGCCGCAATGGTGCGGACGTCAAAATTCCGGATGTGAGGATGCCCCCCCATGCCACCTCACTGACGACCCCTCACCACGCGACAGCCGCCCGAACCGCGCCGCACCCTCACATCGCTCCCGGCCGTCCCCTCTCCGCTCAAGCCGGCGTGACGGCCTCCGCCTCCCCCGGGTAGCGGACGCCGACCCGTTCGCGGATCGCGTCGAGCGTCCGCATCACGGCGAGGGTGCCGTCGAGCGGCACCAGCGGCGACTCCGTCTCGCCGGCCCGCAGGGCCCGCATCACCTCGGCGGCCTCGTGCTTCAGGCTGTTGCGCGGCCCGTCGGCCGGGTCGGCCGTGAACTCCTCGGCGTCACGGCCGTCCCGGTGCAGCACGAACCGGTCCGGGAAGAAGAAGCCGTACGGGATGTCGATCCGGCCCCGCGACCCGGTGATCGAGGCGGAGGTCGCCGTACCGCCCACCAGGGAGCAGTGCACCGAGGCGAGGGCGCCGTTCTCCCAGGAGAGCAGCGCCCCCGTCTGGAGGTCGACGCCCTCCTCCGAGAGCGTGGCCCGCGCCACCACGTCCGACGGCTCCCCGAGCAGCAGTTGCGTGAACGACACCGGATACACCCCCAGATCCAGCAGCGCGCCCCCGCCCAGCGCGGGGTCCCGCAGCCGGTGCGAGGCCGGGAAGGGCCCCGCCAGCCCGAAGTCCGCCTGCAGACTGCGGACTTCCCCGATCGCACCCCCGTCGACCAGTTCCTTGAGCCGCCGCACCATGGGGTGGCAGTACATCCACATGGCCTCCATCAGGAAGCGTCCGCCGTCCCGGGCCAGCGCGACCAGCTCCTCGGCCTCCCGGACGTTCAGCGTGAACGGCTTCTCGCACAGCACGTTCCGCCCGGCCCCCAGCATCAGCCCGGCCGCCGCGCGGTGCGCCGAGTGCGGGGTGGCGACGTAGACGACGTCGATCTCCTCGTCGCTCGCCAGCGACTCCCAGTCGCCGTACGCCCGCGGTATCCCGAACCGCTCGGCGAACGCCTTCGCCGGCTCCGGGGACCGCGACGCCACCGCCACGACCTCCGCGTCCGGCATGTCCACGAGGTCCGCCGCGAACGTCGCGGACATCCCCCCGGTCGCCAGGATCCCCCAGCGCACCTTCTGCTCTGTCATCCGTCCCACCCTGCTCGTGTCGTTCGTCACATCGTGAACCAATGCCCGTGGAAGCGCTCCCAGGGCATCGCCGTTGACGCCGAGCACTCCGTACGAGCTGAGAGCATAGGGAGCCGACGGCAGGAAGAGGGAGGGGCCAATGCCCGAGGGTGGGGCGTCCATATCGAGCTCGACGGAGGACAGGGCACCGGACACGGACCTGACGGCGCTGCGCGCGGCCCCCGGCCGCCGGGCCGGCCTGCTGGTCACACTCCTCCTCGGAGGCCTGACGGCCATCCCGCCGATGGCGATGGACATGTACCTCCCCGCGCTCCCGGAGGTCACCCGGTCCCTGCACTCACCGGCCGCCACCGTCCAGCTCACGCTCACCGCCTGTCTGGCCGGAATGGCACTGGGGCAGCTGGTGGTCGGCCCGATGAGCGACCGCTGGGGCCGCCGCCGGCCGCTGCTGATCGGGCTCGCCGTCTACCTCGTCGCCACCGCGCTGTGCGCGTTCGCGCCCACCGTGGAACTCCTCGTCGCGTTCCGGCTGGCGCAGGGCCTGGCGGGCGCCGCCGGCATCGTCATCGCACGGGCGGTCGCCCGTGACCTGTACGACGGCGTGGCCATGGCCCGCTTCTTCTCCACCCTGATGCTGATCTCCGGGATCGCGCCGATCGCGGCCCCGCTGATCGGCGGGCAGGTCCTGCGGGTGACGGACTGGCGCGGAGTCTTCGTCGTCCTCACGGTCGTCGGAGTGCTGCTGACGGCGGTCGTCTGGGCGAAGCTGCCGGAGACCCTCGCGCCCGCCGACCGGCACCGCGGAGGCGTCGGCGAGGCGCTCGGCTCGATGCGCGGCCTGCTCGCCGACCGGTGCTTCACCGGCTACATGCTCACCGGCGGTTTCGCCTTCGCGTCGCTCTTCGCCTACGTCGCGGCCTCCCCGTTCGTCATCCAGGAGATCTACGGCGCCTCCCCGCAGACGTACAGCCTGCTGTTCGGGCTCAACTCCATCGGCCTGATGATCATGGGTCAGATCAACGGCAAGGTGCTGGTCGGCCGGGTCCGGCTGGACAGGGTGCTCGGCGTCGGGCTCACCGTCGTGGTCGTCGCCGCGGTGGCGCTGCTGCTGATGTCCACGGGTGTGTTCGGCGAGGTCGGGCTGGTGCCCGTGGCCGCGGCGCTCTTCGTGCTGATGTCCGCGATGGGCATCACCATGCCGAACACCCAGACCCTCGCCCTGATGCGCACCAGGCACGCGGCCGGCTCCGCGTCGGCCCTGCTCGGCACCTCGTCCTTCCTCGTCGGCGCGATCGCGTCCCCGCTGGTCGGGATCGCGGGGGAGGGCACGGCCGTCCCGATGGCCGTCGTCCAACTGGTCGCCGCCCTGGTGGCGCTGGCCTGCTTCCTGGGAATGTGCCGCCCGTGGGGGAACGGGCGGACGAGCGCGAAGGGCGGGGGCTTCTGAGCGCGCCGCGACTGCGCCACGGCACACCGGAACGGGCCGGCCTCGACGCCGCGGAACTCCGGCACCTGGTCCGCGAGGTCCGCGCCCGCACGGCCGGCGACCGCCCCTGGGCTGCGGGAGCCGTCGTGGTCGCCGGACGCGGCCCGGTGCTCGCCGTCCGGGAGGCGGCGGGCTGGGCGGTGCGCTACACGGCGTACGACGAGGCGACGGACACCCCCGTCGAACTGCCGCCGGCCGCTCGCGTCCCGATGACCGTGGACACCCCCTTCGACCTGGCCTCCCTGACCAAGCTGTTCACCTCCGTGGCGGCGGTACAGCAGCTCGAGCGGGGCACGCTGGGCATCGACGCCCGCGTGGGGGCGTACCTGCCGGACTTCACCGCGGCGGCACGGCACGGCATCACGGTGCGCCAGCTGCTCACCCACACCTCGGGGCTGCGCCCCGAACTCCCGCTGTACGACTGCGCCGACGACGCGGAACGCCTGGACCTGCTCCGCGCGGAGCAGCCCATCGGCGTACCCGGCACGTACTGCTACTCCGACCTCAACATGCTGCTGCTCCAGTACGTGCTGGAACGCATCACGGGCCGGACCCTCGACGTCCTCGTACGGGACGGCATCACGCGTCCGCTGGGCATGACGGCGACGGGCTTCGGGCCGTGCCCGGGGGCGGCGGCGACGGAGGACCAGCGGCGGCCGTGGGCCAAGGCGGACCGGGGGATGCTGCGGGGCGAGGTGCACGACGAGAACGCGTGGGCGCTGGGCGGGGTGGCGGGTCACGCGGGGCTGTTCTCCACGGCTCCGGATCTGGCGGTGTTCTGCCGCACGCTGCTGGCGGGCGGGTCGTACGGGCCGGCCCGCATCCTCGGTCCCGACTTCGTGGACCTGCTGTTCACCCCACCCGGCCTGGGGTTCGCCCTGGACCAGCCGTGGTTCATGGGGGAGCTGGCGGGGCGGGGGGCGGCGGGCCACACCGGGTTCACGGGGACGTCCCTGGTGCTGGACCGGGCGACGGACACCTACCTGATCCTCCTCGCGAACACGGTCCACCCCCGGCGCCCGGCGCGGCCGGACAGCACGCCGAGGGCGACGGCGGGGACCCGGGTGGCCCGGTCGGTCCGGGGAATGTGAGCGGGCGAGGCGGCTGTCCCGGTGCGCTACGGCCACCCCCGCCGGGCTGAACCGGCGCCCCTCCGCGGCCCGGCGCTGACAGGGTGCCCCTCGCGGGTGTGGGCCGGGGGGAGATTGCGCAGCCCGGCGCCAACGGGGTGCCGTCGCGCCCACCCGTGCCGCCCTGCGGCACGACTGCCCGCGGAGTGCGGGGGCTGCCGCCCCGGTGGCACGACTGCCCGCGGAGTGCGGCGGCGTCGCGGGCGGTCGGCGTGGGTGTGGGCCGGGGCGGGTGTGCGCAGCCCGGCGCCCACGGGGTGCCGTCGCGCCCACCCTCCCCCACTCTCGGCTTCGCTCGAGCGGGAGGTACCCCCGTCGCCCCAGCGGCACGCCTGCCCGCGGAGAGCGGAGGGCGGCGGATTGCCGCGCCGTAGACGGCAGGTGGCCGCCCACGGCGTGGAGGGGACGGGGCGGGGGTGGCCGCCCGCAGTGGCTGGCGCGTCCGCGCCGGGCCACCTCTTCCAGCCGGCGCAGTCGCGCCAGTCCGAGGACGGCCACCCCCGACCCGGCACCGACCCACCCACCACCCCTGGGCGCCCTCCGGCGCCCCGTAGAATCGCCTGGTGAACGCCGTCGCCCCCCTCCACACCGCCCTCGCCGGCCTGCTCGACGGACTCCCGGCGCGCCAGGCCGCGCAGGCCGTCGAGCGGCTGATCGCCAACTATCGCGGCGGCGCCACCCCCACCGAGGCCCCCATCCTCCGCGACCGCGCCGACGTGGCCGCGTACGCCGCCTACCGCATGCCCGCCACCTTCGAGGCCGTGCGCTCCGCCCTGGAGGCGTTCGCCGACGCCGTCCCGTCCTGGACCCCCGCCGACCACACCGACATCGGCGGCGGCACCGGCGCGGCCGCCTGGGCGGTCAGCGCGACCTGGGACGGCGACCGCCCCGTCACCGTCCTCGACTGGGCCGAACCCGCCCTCGCCCTCGGCAAGGAACTCGCCGCCGCCAACCCCGCCCTGCACGGCACCCGTTGGCAGAGCTCCCGCATCGGCGCGGCCCTCACCCTCGACGACACCGACCTCGTCACCGTCTCCTACGTCCTCAACGAGCTCACCGCCCCCGACCGCACCGCCCTCGTCGACGCCGCCGCCCGAGCCGCCCGCTCCGTCGTGATCGTCGAACCCGGCACCCCCGACGGCTACGCCCGCGTCATCGAGGCCCGCGACCGCCTGATCGCCGCGGGGTTCCGCATCGCCGCCCCCTGCCCGCACAGCGCCGCCTGCCCCATCGTCCCCGGCACGGACTGGTGCCACTTCTCGGCCCGGGTCAGCCGTTCCTCCCTGCACCGCAGGATCAAGGGCGGCTCCCTCGCCTACGAGGACGAGAAGTTCAGCTATGTCGCCGCCACCCGGGTCCCCGCCACCCCCGCCCCCGCCCGAGTCGTCCGCAAGCCGCAGATCCGCAAGGGCCAGGTCCTCCTCGACCTGTGCGAGACGGACCCGGCCCTGAGCCGCACCACCGTCACCAAGCGCCACGGCGACCTGTACCGCGCGGCCCGGGACACCGACTGGGGCGACCCCTGGCCGCCGGCGGAAGAAACCGGCCACTGACCAGCCGCGGCGGCCTCACCTCTCCCCGCTCTCTCCCTTCCCTCCCGCACGCTCCTCCCGCAGCCTGCGCAGCAACTCCCGCTTCTGCGCCTGCGCGTCGAGACCGGCGGCCCCCACACGCCCCCCGCGCCCACCACCACGCAGCGCCTTGCGCCCCAGGTGCTGCCGCGTGCCACCGACGCCCAGCATGTTCCCCGCTCCACCTCGCGCCATGACAACCCCTCTCCAATACGAGACGTACCGTCTCGCCAACGACTCGCACCACTGTCCGACGAGACGCACCGTCTTGTCAACCTGATAAGTTCATCCCATGGCAGCGAACCAGTCCGCCCCCGACGCCACCCGACGCAGCGAGCGCTCCCGGCGGGCCATCTACGACGCCGCCCTCGCCCTGGTCGCCGAGGTCGGCTATCCCAAGACCACCATCGAGGGCATCGCCTCCCGCGCGGGCGTCGGCAAGCAGACGATCTACCGGTGGTGGACCTCGAAGGCCGACGTGCTCCTCGAGGCGTTCCTCGACATGGCCGAGCAGGCCGCCCACGCCGCCGGCCACGTCCCGCACGCCCTCCCGGACACCGGCGACCTCGCCGCCGACCTCAAGTACGTCCTGCGCGCCACGGTCGACGAACTGCGGGACCCCGCCTTCGAGGCCCCGTCCCGCGCGCTGGCCGCCGAGGGCGTGGTCGACGAGGAACTCGGCCGCAGGTTCGTCGCCAGTCTGCTGGAACCCCAGCTCCAGCTGTACGTCGACCGCCTGCGCTCCGCCCAGGACACCGGCGAGGTCCGCCCCGACGTCGACCCGCGCATCGCGCTGGAACTCTTCGTCTCCCCCCTGGCCCAGCGCTGGCTCCAGTACACGGGCCCGATCACCTACGACTACACCGACACCCTCGTCGACTACGCCCTCTACGGCCTCACCCCCCGCCCACCGTCCCCCACCCCCACCCCTACCGATGCCGGGCCAGCCTCCCCGGCGCGTCCGTGATGATCCCGTCGCAGCCCAGCGCCAGCGCCCGGTCGCGCTGACGCGGGGTGACGACCGTGTGGGCCCACACCCGCGGGATGCCGGACCGCACCGCACGCCGCAGATCGGCGTCCCGCGCCTTGACGTCGACGTCGAGCAGATCGACGTAGGAACGCCAAGCTGCGGGACGGTCGGTGCGCATCTGGCGCGCCGACCGCCACAGCTGAGTGAGCAGCCCCAGCCCGTGGACGCGCCGCGCGACCGCGGGGTCGTTGGTGTTGACGAACACCGAGCGGTTCAGCCCCCGGGCACGGATCAGCGCGGCCAGCCGCTCCAGCCCGCGCGGATCCTTCGCCTCCAGCATCAGCACGATCCGCCCGCCGAACCGGTCCAGCACCTCCGCGACCGTCGGCGGCCGCTCCGAACGCCAGCTCCCCGGCAGCCGGTCGCGCGGCCGCAGCCGTACGCCCCGCCACTCCGCGGCGTCGAGTCCGCTCACCTCGCCGCCCAGGAACGTCGTACGGTTCAGCGTCGCGTCGTGGAAGACGACCGGCGTGCCGTCCCGCAGGACCCGCGTGTCGAAGTCCAGCACCTGCGCCGTGCCGCGCCGGTACGCCGCCATCAGCCCCGACATGCTGTTCTCCGGGACCTCGCGCGCCCCGCCCCGGTGGGCGACGTACGGGACGCGGGGCAGCGCGGCCACCGTCAGCGGCCCCCCGCCCCACTCCAGCGGACCGGGAGTCAGCGAGACGACGGAAGCCACGACCGTCAACGCGACACTGGTGATCATGGCGCCCACGCTAGAGGCGCACACCACCACACACCCCCCAACCGCACCCGAACCGGTATACGCACCCCCGCCCCGCACCCCCGCCCCGCGCGCCCCACGCCCCGCGCCCCGCGCACGGCGGCGCACCCGCATCCCCTTTCGCCACCCCTCGTCCCGTCCGGGCGCCCTCGCCCGACCTGCGCCGATTGTGCGCTCCGGCCCCCCGCCGCGCACGATCGTGGGACCATAGGGCATGCTGGATCGCACGACGGCGAGGCGAGGGGATAGATGAGCGCGGAGTTCGGCGGCCGGACCGGCCGGCAGGGCAGGCTCTCCCAGTGGCTGCGTGGACGCCGCCCGAAGCAGGCCCCCGACGAGGGCGGCCGTGAGGCACTGCTGCTCGCCGCCGCCGACGCGGGACTGCCGCTGGCGCCCGCCGCCCACCCCGCCGCCGGCTACGGCTGCTCCTGCGACCGTGTGGGCTGTCCCACCCCCGCCCGGCACCCGGTGTCCTTCGCCTGGCAGACGCAGTCCACCACCGACCGCGCCCAGATCGAGCGCTGGGCCCGCCACCAGCCGCAGGCCAACTTCATCACCGCCACCGGCATGGTGCACGACGTCCTCGACGTGCCCCTCGACGCCGGCCGCGAGGCCCTCACCCGGCTCCTCGACGCGGGCATCGAGGTCGGTCCCGTCGCCGAGAGCGACGACGGCCGGATGCTGTTCTTCACCCTCACCCGCGGCACCCCCGAGGACGAGGACGAGTGGTGGCCGTGCGAGCTGGACTGCCACCCGGAGACCATGGACGAGCACCCCGGCCTGCGCTGGCACTGCCGCGGTTCCTACGTCCTGGTGCCGCCCGCCCGCCTCCCCGGCGACGACGACCGGACCGTCCACTGGGTACGCGGCCCCGAGCATCCGCTCCCGGACCCGCTGAGCGTGCTGGAGTACCTCACCGACTCCTGCGCCCGCCACGCCGGCGAACAGCCCGACCACTCCGGCACGGCCTGGCCCATCCGCCGCTGACGAAGACCGCCGGCCGACCGCGGATCACCACCGCGCCCCGCCGACGGCGAACGGCTAAGGTCATCCGGCCCCCTACTCGCCCTTGGCCGAAGTCAGCCCCTGGATCCGCCCCAGAACCTCCACCGGACCGTCCGCCGGGGCCAGCGCCACCTCGTTGGAGACGAACTCCATCGTCAGCGACTGCTGTATCTCCCCGTCGGTCAGCGCCAGCACGTCCTTGTTCGGCGTCGGCACCGACGCCCCGGCCGCCGCGGTCTGCTTCTCGAAGTGGCGGGTGGTGAAGAACACCAGCGCCCCACCGTCCTCGGTGCGCAGCGCCAGCGGCGCGTAGTCGCCGTTCGTCATCGGCTCGTCGATGTACTGCGTGGCCAGACCCGGCCGCGACGACTTCTTCCCGCGCTGCGCCCGCCACCCGGTGGTGTGCGGACCCTCGGCGAAGGCGTCCCCGCCGTCTTTCAGATACGTCGCGTAGTCCTTGCTCAACTCGCCCGGCGGAACCGCCAGTTCCGTCGAGTTCGCGGGTACGGCCTCGGCCCACCCGTCCTTGTCGGTCTTGAACTCCGGTATGTCGTCCGGGGCGACCAGCGTCAGATAGGCCACTTCCCAGGTGTCGTCCAGCCCGTCGCGGGTGAACACCAGCAGCCAGCGCGTCCCGCCGCCCTTGTTGCCGGCCGCGTCGGCGAGGAACCAGCGCGGCCAGCCGGCCTTCGCGGGGATGGTGAACTTCGCGTCCGTCAGCTCGAGCGGCACGTGCCGGGTGTTGCCCTCGGGGCTGTTGGCCCGTCCGGCCTTCAGCCGGGCCCCGTCGATGTCGGCGAGGGCGCCGGTGGTGTGGTCGGCGTCCAGGGAACCGTCGTATGCCTCGTCGGCCTTGTTGTAGGCGGCCGTGAACTCCTCGAGCGCCTTGGCCGCTTCGGCGCGGGTGGTGGCCGGGAGCACCTCGCGCTCACCGTGCACCACCACACAGCCGCTCGCCGTCACCGACAAGGCGGTCGCCGAGACGGCCACCAGCACCCGCCGGTCAAGCCTGCGGTGCGCGCGGAGCCTTCGAAGGCCGAGATCCCTGCTCATCCGGTTCCTTCACCTTCCCCTTCCCGGAGGCGAACCCTACCGGGGCGAGGAACAGCGCGAGCGCCGGGACCAGGTACAGCAGCCACACCGTGACCTGGAGGACGGTCGGGTCCGGCTGGAAGTTGAACACGCCCTTCAGCAGCGTGCCGTACCAGCTGTCCGGCGGGACGGTGCCGCTGATGTCGAAGGCCAGGTTCGTCAGGCCGGGCAGCCAGTCGGCCTCCTGCAGGTCGTGGACGCCGTACGCCAGCACGCCCGCCGCCACGACGACCAGCAGCCCGCCGGTCCAGGTGAAGAACTTGGCCAGGTTGATGCGCAGCGCGCCCCGGTAGAACAGCCAGCCGAGCAGCACGGCCGTCGCCAGCCCGAGCGCCACCCCGATCAGCGGGCGCGGGCTGCCGTCCCCGGCCGCGTGCACGGACGCCCACACGAACAGGGCCGTCTCCAGTCCCTCCCGGCCCACCGCGAGGAACGCGGTGGCGACCAGCGCGCCGGTGCCCATGGCGAGCGCGGCGTCCAGCTTGCCGTGCAGCTCCGCCTTCAGATGGCGGGCGGTGCGCCGCATCCAGAACACCATCCACGTCACCAGGCACACCGCGAGGATGGACAGCGAACCGCCGAGCGCCTCCTGCGCCTCGAACGTCAGCTCCTGCGAGCCGAATTCGAGGGCGCAGCCGAAGCCGAGCGCGAGGGCGACCGCGACCCCGATGCCGGTCCACACCGGCTTCAGGGCGTCCCGCCGCCCGGTCTTGACCAGGTAGGCGATCAGGATGCAGACGACGAGGCTGGCCTCCAGGCCCTCGCGCAGACCGATCAGATAGTTGGAGAACACGGCTCACGCCTCCTGGGAGAACAGCGTCCGGCCCCACCAGTCACCCTGGTCGCGGACGCCCGGCGGTACGGCGAACAGCGCCGAACCGACGTGCTGGATGTACTCGTTGAGCGCGTCCTGGGCCAGGTTCCGCTGGACGCGGATGAACCCGGTGCGCGGATCGCGCTGGTAGGCGAGGAAGAACAGCCCCGCGTCCAGGCGTCCCAGACCGTCGGTGCCGTCGGTGAAGGAGTAGCCCCGGCGCAGCAGCGTCGCCCCCGCGTTGGCGTCGGGATGCGCCAGCCGGACGTGCGCGTCGGGCTTCATCGCCTTCAGGAACGGCTCGTCCCGTTCCTTCGTCCTGCCGACCGGCGCGCCCTCGCCCTTGTCGCGGCCGAAGACGTCCTCCTGCTCCTGCAGGGAGGTCCGGTCCCAGGTCTCGATGTGCATCCGGATCCGCCGGGCGACGAGATAGGAACCGCCGGCCAGCCAGTCGGGCCCGTCCTTCTTCCCGACCCAGACGTGCTTGTCCAGCCGGTCCGTCTCGGCGCCCGAGATGTTGCGGGTGCCGTCCTTGAACCCGAACAGGTTGCGGGGGGTCTGCGTGTCGGCCGTCGTGGACGACGTCTTGCCGAAGCCCAGCTGCGACCAGCGCACCACCACCCGGCCGAAGCCGATGCGGGCGAGGTTGCGGACGGCGTGCACGGCGACCTGCGGATCGTCGGCGCAGGCCTGCACGCACAGGTCGCCGCCGCTGCGGTCGCGGTCCAGGTTGTCGCCGGCGAACCTCGGCAGTTCCTCCAGCGCCTCGGGACGCCGCCCGGCCAGGTCGAACCTGTCGAACAGGGACGGGCCGAAGCCGATCGTCAGGGTCAGCCGGGACGGCTCGAGGCCCAGCGCCTCCCCGGTGTCGTCCGGCGGGGCCTCGGGCAGTCCGCCGTGGGCGCCCTCGCCGACCGGGCGGCCGGCGGTCATCCGGCGCGCGGCCTCGGTCCACTCCTTCAGCAGTGCGACGAACTCGGCGCGGTCGTCGGTCGTCACGTCGAACGCGGCGAAGTGCAGCCGGTCCTGCACGGGAGTGGCGATGCCCGCCTGGTGCGCCCCGTGGAACGCCACCGCCGCACCGGCGCCGGCGCCCGCGTCGGGTTCGTCGCCGGCCCGGGCCACCGCCACCGCGCCGCCGGCCGCGGCCGCGCCGAGCGCGAGCCCGGCGCCGCCCCAGCCGAGCAGCGCGCGCCGTGAGGGCGTCTGCGCGTTGCCGTCCGTCATCGGGGCCTCCCTTACTTCACGACGGCCGCGGCGAGCCGCGACAGCGGTTCGGCGAGCGCGTTGACGGCGTCCGACAGCTCCTTGCGGTCGGCCTTGCCGACCTTGTCGTACGGGGTGAACTCGTACGACGTGGTGTCGGGCCGGTACTCGTCGAGGAGGGCGTCCAGCGCCGCGAACTGCTTGTCGAGGTTCCGGGTCAGCGCCGGGTCGTTCTCCCGGGCGACCGGCTTCAGCAGCGCGTACGACTTCTCGGCGCCCTCGACGTTGGCCTTGAAGTCGACCAGGTCGGTGTGGGAGTAGCGCTCCTCCTCGCCGGTGACCTTGCCGGTGGCGACCTCGTCGAGGAGTTCCTTGGCGCCGTTGGCCATGGAGGTCGGGGTGATGTCGGCCGTGCCGACCCGCTTCTGCCAGTCCGTGAGGTCGGTGATCAGCCGGCCGGCGAGCTCCTTCTCCCGGTCGCCGATCTTCCCGTCCTGCCAGAGCGCCTTCTCCAGACGGTGCCAGCCGGTCCAGTCGGTCGCCGGGTCCTGGCCGTCCTCCAGGCCGTCCTCGCGGACGTCGACCTTGGGGTCGATGTCGCCGAAGGACTCGGCGACCGGCTCGGTGCGCTCCCAGCCGATGCGGGAGGGCGCGTACGCCTTCCTGGCGGCCTCGACGTCACCGTCCTGGACGGCCTTCGCGAACGCCTCCGCCTTCGGCAGCGTCTCGTCGGCCTGCGCCTGCACGTACGCGCGGTAGGCGGCCACGGCCTCGTCCAGACGGGGATCGCGCTTGACGGCCTTCCCGCCGGTGGCCTTGACGTCCTGGCGTATGCCCTTGCCGCGCATGCCGGGCTTGCAGGCGATCCGGTAGTCGCCGGCCTTCACCTCGGCGGTGACGCGCTGCCTGGTGCCGGGGCCGATGTTCTCCCGCTCGGTGACCACCCGGTCGTCGGGGAAGAGCAGGTAGACCTCGGTGACCTTGGAGCCCTTGTTCTCGATGGCGAGCTCGACGTGCCCGGCCGGGAACTCCTTCGTCGACACCTCGCACGTGTCGTCGGTGGCCGTCACGCCGATGACCCGGTCGCCGTCCGCGTCGGCGCCCTTCTCGGTGCAGCCGGTGACGGCGGCGAGGGCGGCCGCCGTGGCGACGGCGGTGAGGAGCGTGAGTCTGGCGGGTCGCATGAGGGCTCCCAGGTGGCTGAAAATGCGCGATGCCGCCCCACGGAGTGAAGGTGAGGCTGGCCTAACTTACCTAAGCACAGGCTGGGGAAAACCTGTGCCCACGGTGATCCGTCTCTCATGGGCGGTGATTGAGTACGGCCCGATCACGCTGGCTCAAAACGAATGCCATGATCAGGTCAAGAGCCGGTCAGGCAGGGTCAAGCGGAGGTCAAACCGTCCCGTGCCGGAAGCAGGGCCACTCCCGACCGCGGGACATGGCCGAGGCCGAGCCGGCCGACCCGGACCCGCGGCCCGCGGATGCGGCCCGGCTGCGGCGTCGCGCCGACGGCCGGCCCCGTGGCCGGGGACGGCCTCGCCGCTCGCGCGATGCTTGAATGCCCCCGTGACTGACTACGACGTGCTGCGCGTCTTCTGCGGCCCCCGCGGCGGATACGGCAACGAACTGGGAGTCGTCCGCGACGGCTCCGTGCTGCCCGGGCGGGAAGACCGCCAGGAGTTCGCCGCGAAGCTCGGCTTCAGTGAGACCGTGTTCGTCGACGACCCCGAGCGCGGGGTGATCGACATCTACACCCCCACCCTGCGCCTGCCCTTCGCCGGCCACCCCTGTGTCGGCACCGGCTGGCTGCTCGACGTGCCCGAACTGGTCGTCCCCGCCGGGGTGGTGGGCACCCGGCAGGACGGGGAGTTCTGCTGGATCGAGGCGCGGGCGGAGTGGGTGCCGCCGCGCACCCTGCGCCAGTACGCGAGCGCCGCCGAGGTCGACGACCTGCCCGTGCCGCCCAAGGGGGAGTGGATCTACGCCTGGGCCTGGCTGGACGAGCCGGCCGGCCGGGTCCGCGCCCGCGCCTTCCCGGGCCGCGACGACGGCATCGACGAGGACGAGGCGACGGGCGCGGCGGCCCTGCTCCTCACCGACCTGCTGGGCCGCGCCCTGAACATCACCCAGGGCACGGGCTCCCAGATCCTCACGGCCCCCCAGCCGGAGGGCTGGACGGAGATCGGCGGCCGGGTCCACCTGGAACGCTGACGGCCCGGCCGGGTCCCGCTCTCACGCCGACAGCGGGAACTCCTCGCCCAGCGCCCGGAACACGTCCGTGTTCAGCGTGAACGCCCGCTTGCACTCGCTCACGACGCGCTGCTTCTCCAGGTCGTCGGCCGGGACCGCGTCCAGGAGCTCGCGGTAGCCCCGCTTGAAGGCGGCCGGGTTGGGGACGCCCTCGAAGACGTAGAAGCGGACGCCGTCGCCCTTGCGCGCGAAGCCCCAGGTCTTCTCCGCCCTGCCGCGGATGATCTGGCCGCCGGAGAGGTCGCCCAGGTAGCGGGTGTAGTGGTGGGCGACGTAACCGGACGGCCAGGTGCGGGCGCACTCGGCGACCCGGTCGGCGTAGGCGCGGGTGGCGGGGAGGGCGGTCAGGGTGGAGCGCCAGCCGGGGCCGCGCAGATGGGCCAGGTCGCGTTCCAGGGAGGGCAGCCGGAAGAGTTCCGGCTGCACGAACGGGCCCGCGACCGGGTCCGCCGCCAGTCCGGGAGCGCCGGACTCCAGCGCCTCGTACACGAACCACAGCTGCTCGGTGTAGCGCGCGTACGCGTCCACGCCCAGGCGGCCGCCGAGCAGATCGCTCATGAACGTCGACGTCTCCGCCTCCACATGCTGCTCGTGGGAGGCGGTGCGGATGAGGGTCGAGAAGGAGTCCATGAGTCCAGATCTTCTTGGTTAGGCTTACCTAAGTCAATAGTTTGCCGACAGGGTGTCGGTAACTCCCTACCCTGCCACGGCACGACGAAGCCCGCCCTCCGAGGAGGGCGGGCTTGCGGGAATGCGGGATCGGGCGGGCGCTACGGCAGGGTCAGGATGTCCGCGCCGGTGTCCGTCACGACCAGCGTGTGCTCGAACTGGGCGGTGCGCCTGCGGTCCTTCGTCACGACCGTCCAGCCGTCGTCCCACATGTCGTACTCGTGGGTGCCCAGCGTCAGCATCGGCTCGATGGTGAAGGTCATCCCCGGCTGGATCACCGTCGTCGCGTGCGGGCTGTCGTAGTGCGGGACGATCAGGCCCGAGTGGAAGGAGGAGTTGATGCCGTGGCCCGTGAAGTCACGCACCACCCCGTAGCCGAAGCGCTTGGCGTACGACTCGATGACCCTGCCGATGACGTTGATCTGCCGGCCCGGCCTGACCGCCTTGATCGCGCGGGCGAGGGACTCCCGGGTCCGCTCCACCAGCAGCCGGCTCTCCTCGTCCACGTCCCCGACCAGGTAGGTCGCGTTGTTGTCGCCGTGCACCCCGCCGATGTACGCCGTCACGTCCAGGTTGACGATGTCGCCGTCGCGCAGCACCGTCGTGTCCGGGATGCCGTGGCAGATGACCTCGTTGACCGACGTGCACAGCGACTTGGGGAAGCCGCGGTAGCCCAGCGTCGAGGGGTAGGCGCCGTGGTCGCACATGTACTCGTGCGCGACCCGGTCCAGTTCGTCCGTCGTCACGCCGGGCGCGATCAGCTTGGCGGCCTCCGCCATCGCCCGCGCCGCGATCCGGCCCGCGGTGCGCATCGCCTCGACCGTCTCGGGCGTCTGCACCTCCGGACCGGTGTAGGGGGTCGGGGCGGGCTTGCCGACGTACTCGGGACGGCGGATGTTCCCGGGCACGGAACGGGTGGGGGACAGCTCCCCAGGGACGAGCAGCGACTGGCCAGACATGTCGGCGAGTCTAATTCAGCGGTGACGGGGGACCATCTTCCGTGGTGAAAGGAGACGGTCATGCCCCTGTTCAAGAAGCGGACGGCCGGAAAGCCGGGCGAGTGGTACTACTGCCTCGAGCACAAGAAGGTCGAGGAGGGCCCCGACTGCCCCGGAAAGGACCGGTTCGGCCCGTACGCCAGCCGCACCGAGGCGGAACACGCCATGGCGACGGCGCGCGAGCGCAACCTGGAGTGGGAGAACGACCCCAAGTGGCACGACGCCCCGGCGGGTGAACGGGACGACGGCTGACCGCACCGCCCCGCGGCTACCAGCGCGTCGGCGGCGGGGCCGTCAGCAGGTCGGCCAGGCGCGACAGACGGTCCCGGAAGCGGCGCGGCCCCCGGCGGGCCGGCAGGGCGTTCTCGCCGGCCGCCGCGCTCACCAGGTGCTGCACCGTGTCCAGGTCCAGCTCCGAGCAGTCGGGGACGGGCAGGACCTCGTGGGCCATCGCCGCGAGCCCGCCCCCGCCGGGGCCGAGCGACAGCACCGTGGCGCCGGCCCGGCGGGCGTCGCCCACCCGCTCCAGCAGCGGGGCGGCCGCCTCTCCGGGCGCCACCACCAGCAGCGTCTCACCCCGCCGCGCCGCCTCCAGCCGCCCCAGGCCCACCGCCAGATGCGCGGGGTCCGAGGAGGACGCCTCATGCCGGACGAGCGTGGGGGCCAGCTCCGGTGTGCCCGACCAGGCGGCCTCGTCGACCAGGTGCGCCGCCAGATGCCACGGCTCGTACTCCGGTGTCCCCACGAGCAGCAGCCCGCCCCCGTGCGAGACCACCGACCCGCGCAGCGTCCCCGCGAAGTGCCGGGTGGCGCCCAGCCACTCCGTCCCGGCGAGCACTTCCCGCAGCAGTGCGACCCGTACCGCGTCCATGCCGCCGCATCCTGCCCCAACCGCCCGCCCGTCCGCCGGTGTTCGGCCCCGGTTCACCCGACCCGGGGACCCGGCGGACGGCCGCGTGACGGCGCTCACGTCGCCCCGGCACGACACGGTGACGGACGGCGGGCGGACATAGAGTCGGTCCATGACCTCCAGTGACAGCGCACAGCAGCCCGCGAAGGCCCCCGCCAAGGACCCCTGGGACCTGCCCGACGTCTCCGGGCTCGTCGTCGGCGTGCTCGGCGGCACGGGACCCCAGGGCAAGGGCCTCGCGTACCGGCTCGCCAAGGCCGGCCAGAAGGTGATCATCGGCTCCCGGGCCGCCGAGCGCGCCCGGGCCGCCGCCGAGGAACTCGGGCACGGCGTCGAGGGCGCCGACAACGCCGAGACCGCCCGCCGCAGCGACATCGTGATCGTCGCCGTGCCCTGGGACGGCCACGGCAAGACCCTCGAGTCCCTGCGCGAGGAACTGGCCGGCAAGCTCGTCGTCGACTGCGTCAACCCGCTCGGCTTCGACAAGCAGGGCGCCTACGCGCTGAAGCCGGAGGAGGGCAGCGCCGCCCAGCAGGCCGCCGCGCTGCTCCCGGACTCCCGTGTCACCGCCGCCTTCCACCACCTGTCGGCCGTGCTGCTCCAGGACCCGGAGATCGACGAGATCGACACCGATGTGATGGTGCTCGGCGAGGGCCGCGCCGACGTGGAGACGGTGCAGGCGCTGGCCGCCCGCATCCCCGGCATGCGGGGCGTCTTCGCCGGGCGGCTGCGCAACGCCCACCAGGTGGAGTCGCTGGTCGCCAACCTGATCTCGGTCAACCGCCGCTACAAGGCACACGCCGGGCTCCGCGTCACGGACGTATGAGGCGATGGGGGACACTGGACGCCGAAGCAGTGTCCCCCGACAGGAGCCCCCCGCCATGCCCCGCCTCGCCCTCTACGCCCTCGCCGTCTGCCTCCTCGCCGTCGCCGCGGCCGTCGTCTCCTTCGTCCGGGGCAGCGTGCTCATCGGCGTCGTCTGGATCCTCCTGGCGGGCCTGTCGTCCAACATGACCTGGTACTACGTGCGCCGCGGCCGTGCCGCGCGGGACGGCGGACCGGTCACGAACTGACCGGGCAGACCCCGCTCGTGTCCTGCCAGAAGCGGAACAGGTCGTAGCCGCAGTAGGTGTCGAGCTCGTGGATGCCGAGCGCGCCGAGCAGGGAGTCGACCACGTCGAAGAACACGCCGTTCACCGCCGGCACCCACAGGAGGGCGAAGACGAAGAGGAGGCCGAAGGGGGCGAAGGGCTCGACCTGGCGGCGGACGCCGTGGGAGAGCCACGGCTCGATCACGCCGTAGCCGTCGAGACCCGGCACCGGCAGGAAGTTCAGGATCGCCGCCGTCACCTGGAGCAGCGCGAGGAAGGCCAGCGCGAACCGGAAGTCGGCCGGTACGCCGTCCAGCGCGCCCAGCCAGAAGGGCGCCGTGCACACCACCGCGAACAGCACGTTCGTCAGCGGGCCCGCCGCCGAGATCAGGCTGTGCCGCCAGCGCCCCCGGATCCGGCCGCGCTCGATGAACACGGCACCGCCCGGCAGACCGATCCCGCCCATGATCACGAAGACCACCGGGAGCACGATGCTCAGCAGGGCGTGGGTGTACTTCATCGGGTTGAGCGTGAGATAGCCCTTGGCGCCCACCGATATGTCGCCGCTGTGCAGCGCCGTGCGCGCGTGCGCGTACTCGTGCAGGCACAGGGAGACGATCCAGGCGGCCGTCACGAACAGGAACACGGCCACGCCCGGCAGCTCGGCGAACCCGGTCCAGGTGGCCCAGCCGGTGACCGCCGTCACGGCCAGGATGCCCAGGAAGACCGGGCTGATCCTCCGGTCGCTGTGACGGGTGGCGGCGGTGGTCATGGAACTCCCTGGACGGTCGGGCACACGCGGGGACTGCCCGACGGTACCGGGCGCACCGGGAAAACGTCTCGCGCCCGCCGCCGGTTCCGCGCAGGCTTGGGGGCGGCCACGCCGACCGGGCGCCGTGACCGCTCCCACCACCACCGGAGACAATGGACCCCGTGCGCTACCGCATCCTCGGCACCACCCAGGCACTCCGCCCCGACGGCACCGCCGTCCCGGTAGGCGGGGCGCGGCTGCGCGCGCTGCTGACCGTGCTCGCCCTGCGGCCCGGCCGTACCGTGCCCGTGGGCCTGCTGGTCGACGAGGTCTGGGACGGTGATCCGCCGGCCGACGCCACCGGGGCGCTCCAGGCGCTGGTGGGGCGGCTGCGCCGGACGCTCGGCGCGGACGCGATCGCCTCCGCCGACGGCGGCTACCGGCTGACCGCCGCACCCGACGACATCGATCTGCACCGTTTCGAGCGGCTGGCCGGCGACGGCGCGCGCGCCCTCGCCGACGGCGACCCGGCGAAGGCGGCCGCCGTGCTCGACGACGCCCTCGCCCTGTGGCGCGGCCCCGCCCTCGCCGGTCTGCCCGACCGCACCGCCGACGCGGCCCGCCTGGAGACCCGGCGCCTGGATGCGCTGCGCGCCCGGCACACCGCCGCTCTCGCCCTCGGCGACGCCGAGCGGTCCCTGCCCGAGCTGACCGCGCTGTGCGACGGCCACCCCCTCGACGAGCCCCTCCAGGCGCTGCGGCTGCGCGCCCTGCGCGACACCGGCCGCACCGCCGAGGCGCTGGCCGCCTTCGAGGACGTACGGCGGCTGCTCGCGGACCGCCTCGGCTCCGACCCCGGCAGCGAACTGCGGGCACTGCACGCCGAGTTGCTGAAACCCGAGCCGGATCCCGCGCCCGCGGACCGGGGGAGCGGACCGCCGGGCAACCTGCGGGCCCGGCTGACCTCGTTCGTCGGCCGGGAGGCGGACATCGCGACCATCCGCGCGGACCTGGCCGCCGCCCGTCTGGTGACCCTCCTCGGGCCGGGCGGAGCCGGCAAGACCCGGCTGTCGCAGGAGGCCGCCGACACCCTGCGGCGGAACCTCCCCGACGGGGTGTGGCTCGCCGAACTCGCCCCCGTCGAAGACCCGGACGCCGTCCCCGAGGCCGTGCTCACCGCCGTCGGCGCCCGCGAGACCGTGCTGTACGGCGCCGGCGCGGAGAGCATGCGGGCCGTCACCGACCGGCACGCCGAACCGGTGGAACGGCTCGCCGAGCACTGCGGCCCGCGCCGCATGCTGCTGATCCTCGACAACTGCGAACACGTCGTCGAGGCCGCCGCCCACCTGGTCGAGGCGCTGCTGGAGCGCTGCCCCGGGCTCACCGTCCTCGCCACCAGCCGCGAACCGCTCGGTGTGCGGGGCGAGCTGCTGCGTCCGGTGGAGCCGCTGCCCGAGCCGGTCGCGCTGCGCCTGCTCGCCGACCGCGGGGCCGCCGCCCGCCCCGGCTTCCGCACCGACGCCGACGACGGGACCGCCGCCGCGTGCGCGGAGATCTGCCGCCGCCTGGACGGACTGCCGCTCGCCATCGAACTCGCCGCCGCCCGGCTGCGGATGCTCACGCCGCGGCAGATCGCCGACCGGCTCGACGACCGGTTCCGGCTGCTCACCTCCGGCAGCCGCACCGCCCTCCCCAGACAGCAGACCCTGCGGGCCGTCGTCGACTGGTCCTGGGACCTGCTCGGCGAAGACGAACGCGACGTGCTGAGCCGCCTGTCGGTCTTCGCCGGCGGCTGCGACCTCGCCGCCGCCGAGGCCGTGTGCGGGCCGGCCGCGCTCGACGCGCTCGGCTCCCTCGTCGACAAGTCCCTGGTGGTGGCGGCCCCCTCGGGCGACGGCGAGATGCGCTACCGCCTCCTGGAGACCGTCGCCGAGTACGCCGGCGAACGCCTCGACGAGTCCGTCCGCCGCCCGGAGGCGGAACGGGCGCATCTGACGTACTACCGCGAAGTCGCCCGCACCACCGAGCCGTTGCTGCGCGGCCCGCACCAGGTGACCGCCATCGCCCGGCTGGAGCGGGAGTACGAGAACCTCCGCACGGCCGTGCGCCACGCCCTCGCCCTGCGCGACGAGCAGGAGGCGCTCTGCATCACCCTGTCGCTCACCTGGTATTGGCAGATGCGCGATCTGCGCATCGAGGCCCGCAACTGGTGCTCCGAGGTCATGGCCCTCGCCCCCGACCCGTTCACCGAACCGGTACGGCCCGCCGCCCCGCTGTGGCAGCGCTGCACCGACACCCCGCCCCCGATGACCGGCGAGGTCCTCGCCGAGGCCCGGCGCGGGGTGCACCTGGCCCATCTCGCCCACATGGACACCGAACTGGACGACTGGCAGACCCCGCAGGCACAGCACAAGCTGCGCCTCGTCGGCGCGACGTACCAGCCGGGCATGCCGCAGACCTGCCGCCCGCCCGGCCTGCTCTGGGTGTTCGCCGTGATGCTGACCGGCGACATGGAGCGCCTGCGCCAGGTCGTCGACGCGGCGATCCGCACCTGCCGGGAGAACCCCGGATTCGAATGGGAGCTGGCCTCCAACCTCCAGCTGCGCGCCAACTTCCTGGCCAACCGCAGCGACTGGGCCGGTGACGCCCGCCGCGACGCCGACGAGGCCCTGGAGATCCACCGCAGGCTCGGCGACACCTGGGGCGTCGCCGAGGCGCTCTCCGCGCGCGGCGAGGCCCGCGAGCGGGCCGGCGCGTACCGGGACGCCGCCGCGGACTTCGAGGCGGCCATCGAGCACGCCGACCGTCTGGGCGCCCGCGCCCACACGGCGGTGCTCACCGCCCGGCTGGGCAGCGCGCTGCTGGAGGCGGGCGACCCGGAGCGGGGCGAGCGGCTGCTGCGCGAGGTCATCGACGACAGCAGGGGCCGCCACACCGAGGCCCTGCCCGCCGCCCGGCTGCTCCTGACCGGCTGGCTCTGCACCACCGGCCGCACGGCGGAGGCACGGGAGCACCTGCGGCTGCTGCGCGAGGAGTTCCGCATCGCGCACTACGTCGTCTTCGACGCGTTCATCCTCGGCGCCGAGGGCTGGCTGGAGGTGGCCGAGGGCCACGACGAGCGGGGTCTGGCCGTCATCCGCCAGGCCCTCCGGCAGGCGGAGGACCCGCTGTCCGCCGCCATGGCACCCCATATGCGCTCGGCCTACGTCACCATGGGCGCCGCGGCCCTCGCCGGACTCGACGGCGGACGGCACGCCCGGGACGCGGCCCGCTGCCTGGGCGCCGCCGACTCCTGGCTGCCGCCCGGGCACAGCGCCCCGCGCCTGGAGCGCGAGGTGCGCGAACACGCCGAGGCGCGCACCCGCTCGGCGCTCGGCGACACGGCCTACGAGACCGCGTACGCCGAGGGCGCCGGCCTCTCCCCCGAGGAGGCCGACGCCCTGCTGGCAGTGGCGTGATCAGCTCTTGGTGCGGAACTTGTGGATGGCGACCGGCGCCATCACCGCCGTGATCCCCACCGACCAGGCCAGCGTCATCCACAGGTCGTGGGCGACCGGGCCGCCCACCATCAGCCCGCGCGCCGCGTCCGCCAGCGAGGACAGCGGGTTGTACCGGGTGAACGCCTCCAGCCAGCCCGGCATCGACTGCGTCGGCGCGAAGATCGACGAGCCGAACTGCAGCGGCATCAGCACCAGGAAGCCCATCGCCTGCACCGACTGCGCGTTCTTCATCACCACACCCAGCGTGATGAAGATCCACATCAGCGCCGAGCCGAACACCGCGGACAGTCCCACGGCGGCGAACAGCCCCGGCCAGTCGGTGATGTCGAAACCGACCAGCACACCGACGACCATCAGGATCGCCGTGGCGATCAGCATCCGCAGCATCTCGACGGAGATCTTCGCGAACAGCACCGAGCCCCGCCCGATCGGCAGCGACCGGAAACGGTCCATGACCCCGGTGTTGAAGTCCTGGTTGAACCCGGTGCCCACCCCCTGAGCCATGTTCATGCCCATCATGGCCATCAGTCCGGGCACGATGTACTGCACGTACGCCTGCTGCCCGCCGCCCAGCGACTGCCCGATCGAGCCGCCGAAGACGTACACGAACAGCAGGGTGAAGACGATCGGGAACAGCACGGCGTCGAACATCGACTCCGGGTCCTGCCGTATCCACAGCAGGTTGCGCCGTACGAGGGCGCCGGTGTGCCGCACATGGGCGCGCAGCGGGATGCGCGCGTCCGCGCGTGGTCCGGTGGTGACGGTGACGGCGCTCATGCGGCGACCTCCTCGGGGGTCCCGGCGGGTACGGCGTCCTGCGGGGCACTGGCACGGTGGCCGGTGAGGGACAGGAACACCTCGTCCAGGCTGGGCAGTTCGGTGGTGAGCGAGCTGAGCGTGAGGTCCATCCCGGTCACCGCGCCGACCACGGCGGTCAGCTGCTCGTCGCTCAGCACGGGGACGAGCACCGAGGCCCGCTCGGTGTCCACGGTGGTCGTGGCGAGCCCGGTGATGCCCAGCGCGTCGAGGGCGTCCGCCAGCGGGCGCAACCGCAGCGGGTCGGCCGGGCGGATCCGCAGCGTACGGCCGCCGACCCTGGACTTCAGCTCCTCGATGCCGCCGCTCGCGATGACCTTGCCCCGGTCCACCACGGTCAGCTCGGAGGCAAGCTGCTCGGCCTCCTCCATGTACTGGGTGGTCAGCAGCACGGTCACCCCGTCCCCGACCAGCCGCTTGACCTCGTCCCACACCTCGTTGCGGGTGCGGGGGTCCAGGCCCGTGGTGGGCTCGTCCAGGTACAGCACGGCCGGCCGGCCGATCATCGAGGCGGCCAGGTCCAGGCGCCGCCGCATACCGCCGGAGTAGGTGGCCGCCGGCCGCCGGGCCGCGTCGGTGAGCGAGAACCGCTCCAGCAGCTCGTCGGCGCGGGCCCGTGCCTCCTTGCGGGACAGGTCGAGCAGCCGCCCGATCAGATACAGGTTCTCCCAGCCCGGGAGCTTCTCGTCCACGGAGGCGTACTGCCCGGTCAGCCCGATCACCCGGCGCAGCTGCCGGGGCTGGCGGACCACGTCGTACCCGGCGACGGTGGCGTGCCCCGCGGTCGGCGTGAGAAGGGTGGACAGGATCCGTACGAGAGTGGTCTTCCCGGCGCCGTTCGGCCCGAGCACCCCCATCACGGTGCCCTCCCGCACATCCAGGTCGACACCGTCCAGCGCCTTGGTCCCGCCGTAGTGCTTGACCAGCCCCCGCACGGTGACGGCGCTCCCCGCGCCCTTGTCGATTCGCGTCATGCCCCGAAGGTCCCAGCCCTCACCGACAAACCCCCGACATCCCACCGACAGCCTTCCGGTCCGGGATAGGGGCCGGCCCCGCCGACGGGGGAAGATCGACGGGGCCGGTGGTGCGGCATTGGCTCAGCCGCGGCGTCAAGCCGCTCAGTGCACGGAGTGCGCCTCCTCCGGGAACGTCCCGCCGACCACGTCCTCGGCGAACGCCCGCGCCGCCCCGCTCATGACCTCACGCAGATCGGCGTACTGCTTCACGAACTTCGGCACCCGCCCCCCGGTAAGCCCCAGCATGTCGGTCCACACCAGCACCTGGGCGTCCGTCTGCGGGCCCGCCCCGATCCCGACGGTCGGGATCTGCAGCGTCCGGGTCACCTCGGCCGCGAGCTCCGCCGGCACCAGTTCCAGGACCACCGCGAACGCCCCGGCGTCCTGCACGGCCTTGGCGTCCCGCAGCAGCTGCTGGGCCGCCTCCTCGCCGCGGCCCTGCACCCGGTAGCCCATCGCGTTCACGGACTGCGGCGTGAGCCCGATGTGCGCCATCACCGGGATCCCGGACTCCACCAGCAGCTCGATCTGCCGGTGCGACCGCTCGCCGCCCTCCAGCTTCACCGCGCCGACCCCGGCCTCCTTGACCAGCCGGGTCGCCGAGCGCAGCGCCTGCGTCGGTCCCTCCTGGTACGAGCCGAAGGGCAGGTCGCCGACGATCAGCGCGCGTGAGGTGCCCCGTACGACCGCGGCCGACAGCATGGTCATCTCGTCGAGGGTCACGGGCACGGTGCTCTCGTACCCGAGGTGGCAGTTGCCCGCGGAGTCGCCGACGAGCATCACCGGGATGCCGGCCTCGTCGAACACGGACGCGGTCATCGCGTCGTACGCGGTGAGCATGGGCCACTTCTCGCCCCGCTCCTTGGCGGCGGCGATGTCACGGACAGTGATACGGCGTGTGCCCTTGCCCCCGTACAGCGTCTTGCCGCCGGCGGAGGAACCGGACGTCGTCCCGGTCTGGGCAGCCGAAAGCTGCGTCATGGAACCGTCTCCCAACACGTCATCTCGAGGCGCCCTGACGGCGTCCCCGGACCACTTCCATGGTGGCACCTCACTCCGGCGAGGGCCAGAGGCCCCCCTGTGACTTCCGCTCGGCGGTCGTGCAATGTCCCGGCAAGAACTGGGCAAAGGATTTCCGATACGAGACGGTCTCGTATCGGAATTCACTACGCTGGGTCGCATGACTTCTCCTGCCGCCCCCGCCCGCCGGGTCCCGGAGGCCGTGCACCGGCGCCGCTGGGCGATCCTCGGCGTACTGATGCTGAGTCTGCTGATCGTCGTGCTGGACAACTCGATCCTGAACGTCGCCATCAAGACGATCTCCACGCCCGCGCCCACCGGCCTGGGCGCCACGCAGAGCGAACTCGAGTGGGCGATCAACGCCTACACGCTCGTCTTCGCCGGGCTGCTCTTCACCGCGGGGCTGCTGGGTGACCGGCTCGGCCGCAAGAAAGTGCTGGTCGGCGGTCTCGTCGTGTTCGGCCTCGGCTCCGCCCTCGCCGCGTTCTCCGGCTCCCCGGCCGAGCTGATCGGCTTCCGCGCGGTGATGGGTCTGGGTGCGGCGTTCGTCATGCCGGCCACCCTGGCCGTCCTGATGAACGTCTTCGAACGCGACGAGCAGCCCAAGGCCATCGGCATCTGGGCGGGCGGCGTGGGTCTCGCCATCGCCATCGGCCCGATCACCGGCGGGCTCCTCCTGGACCACTTCTGGTGGGGCTCGGTCTTCCTGATCAACGTGCCGATCGTCGTCCTGGCCGTCGCGCTGATGCTCTGGCTGGTCCCCGACTCCCGGGACCCGAAACCGGGCCGGATCGACCCCGTCGGCGTCGTACTGTCCGTGGCCGGCCTGGTGCTGCTGGTCTACGGCATCATCAAGGGCGGCCAGCTCGCCGACTTCACCGACCCCACCGTGCTGGCGGCGATCGGCGGCGGCCTCGCCGTACTCGCGGCCTTCGTGGTGGTCGAGAAACGCAGCGACCACCCGTCCATCGACATGGCCTACTTCAGGAACAGGGTGTTCTCCGCGGCGATCGTCGCCATCGCGCTGGTCTTCTTCGCGCTGATGGGTGTCACGTTCTTCGCGGTGTTCTACACCCAGAGCGTGCGCGGCTACTCGCCGCTGGAGACCGGGCTGCTGATGCTGCCGCTGGCCGCCGCACAGATGATCTTCGCGCCCAGGGCCCGCCTGCTGGTGGACCGCTTCGGCAACAAGGCCACCACGACCGCCGGACTGGTGGTGCTCGCGGCGATGCTGGCCGCCTTCGCCACGCTGGACGGGGACACGCCGATCTGGGTCCTGGAGGTCGTCTTCTTCCTCATGGGCGCCGGCATGGCCCACGTCATGACACCGGTCAGCGTCGTCATCATGCAGGCCCTGCCCCGCGAGAAGGCGGGCTCCGCCTCCGCGCTGAGCAACACCTTCCGCCAGGTGGGCGGCGCCCTCGGCATCGCCGTGCTCGGCTCGGTGCTGTCCACCGCCTACCGCAACGGCATCGAGGACAAGCTCGGCCTGCTGCCGCCCGGCGTGCGGCACGCCGCCGGCGAGTCCATCGAGGCCACCCTGGCCGTGGCGGACCGGCTGGGCGCACGCGGCGAACCCCTTGCCGCCGCGGCCGACGACGCGTTCCTGCACGCCATGCACGTCACCGCGCTGTGGGGCGCCGGCGTCGCGATGGTGGGCGCCGTCGTCGTCGCCGTCTTCCTGCCCGGCCGCACCCCGGCGCCCGAGGACGACCGCGAGGAACAGGAGATGGTCTCCGCGGCGGACTGAGAACCCCCGGGCGGTGGACCACCACCGCCCACCGGGGAGAATCGTCCGAGCCGACCGAAAGGACCGACGACGTGAGCCTCGCCGACACCGGCCCCCGGCAGGACGGTCCCGCGCGCGGCCGCCCCCGCAGCGAGGCGGTCGAGCGCGCCATCATCGAGGGCGTGATGAAGCTCCTCGAGGACGGCGTGCCCCTCGCCGAGCTCTCCATCGAACGCATCGCCCGCACCGCCGGCGTCGGCAAGGCCACCATCTACCGCCGCTGGAGCGGCAAGGAACAGCTGCTCGTCGACGTCATGCGCGCGGCCGAGCCCCCGGACCCCGACCTCCCCGGCACCTCCATGCGCGACGACCTCGTCGTGCTGCTGGAGTCCCTGCGCCGGCGCGGTCTGGCCGGGCGGACCTCGGCGATCCTGCACCATGTGCGCGCCCAGATGAAGAGCAGCCCGAACCTCTGGGCCGCCTACCACGACACCGTCATCCTGCCGCGCCGCCTGCTCGGCCTGGAGGTGCTGCGCCGGGGCCGGGAGAACGGCGAACTGCGCGCCGACGTCGACATAGAACTCCTCAACGACATCGTCGTGGGCCCCGTCCTCGTGCGCACCGTCCTGCGCCCCGACTCCGACCTCCCCGACGACCTCGCCGAACAGGTGGTCGACACGCTGCTCCAGGGCCTGCGCCCGGTCAGCGGCTGATGTGCGCGTTTCGTCACAGAGGACACTTTCCGCGCTCCGGCCCGGAACTCCCCGGGCACCCCGGTGCGTCCTCGCCCCCGTACGGCCGCCGAGCGGCGGCGGGAACGGAACCGATCATCCCCTAGGGTCGTACGGACACGGGGGCGACGGTGCGCACGGCAGGTTGTGAGGCGACGGTATGGCGCAGCAGGCGTACATGACGGAGACGGACAGCGGCGGCTCGGGGCCACGCCGGTCGACCCGGTTCCGGAACCTGCTGCGCGACCGCGGGATCTGGCGCCGGGGCATCGTCCTGGCCGTGTGCGCGGTCCTGCTGGCGCTGGTCATGATGGCCCACACCCGCATCCCGAACGCGATCGGCAACCTGGGCAGCCTGGTGGACACCTTCCTGCCCTGGCTGGGACTGCTGATCCCCGTGCTGCTCGTCCTCGGCCTGATCCGCAGGTCGGCCACGGCACTGATCGCGACGATCCTGCCGGCGGCCATCTGGCTGGACCTCTTCGGCGGCCTGCTCACCGACAAGACCGACTCCGGCGGCGACCTCACGGTGGCCACGCACAACGTCAACGCCGATAACCCGGACCCCTCCGCCACCGCCCGCGACGTGGCCGCCTCGGGCGCCGACATACTGGCCCTCGAGGAGCTGAAGGCGTCGGAGGTCGCCACCTACGAGCGGGCGCTGGCGTCGACGTACCGGCACCACGCCGTGGTCGGCACGGTCGGACTGTGGAGCAAGTACCCGCTGAGCGACGTCAAGGCGGTCGACATCCGCCTCGGCTGGAAGCGCGCGATGCGCGCCACGGTGACCGCCCCCGCCGGCCAGGTGGCCGTCTACGTCGCCCACCTCCCGTCGGTCCGCGTCAAACTGGAGGCCGGCTTCACGGCCCGTCAGCGCGACAAGAGCGCCGACGCCCTGGGCGAGGCCATCGCCGACGAGCCCCTCACCAACATCGTCCTGCTGGGCGACCTCAACGGCACCATGAACGACCGCGCCCTGAACGCCGTCACCTCCCAGATGCGCTCCACCCAGGGCGCCGTGGGCAGCGGCTTCGGCTTCAGCTGGCCCGCGTCGTTCCCGATGGCGCGGATCGACCAGATCCTGGTCAAGGGCGCCCAGCCGGAAAGCAGCTGGACCCTCCCCGCCACCGCGAGCGACCACCTCCCCATCGCCGCCCGGGTGAAGGTCACCGGCGACTGAGGCCGCAGCCGCGTACGGCGGTGAGGGGCCGGGGCGGGGGTGCCCGCCCGCAGCGACTGGCGCGTCCACACCCCGCACCCCTTGCAGCACACGCGATCCGGGCCGGTCCGAGGACGGACACCCCCGCCCCGGCCCCGCCCCACCCACCGCACGCGCCACAGCGCCCGCCAACCAAGCGCCCGTCACCCCCGCGCAAGGGGGCGCCGCAGGCCTCAGACGAGGCCACCCTCCCGCCACCCGTTGGTGATCGGCAGCCGCCGGTCCTTCCCGAACCCCTTGGGCGAGATCTTCGTCCCCGGCGGATACTGCCGCCGCTTGTACTCCGCCCGGTCCACCATCCGCAGCGTCCTCGTCACCAGCTCCGCGTCGAACCCGGCCGCGACGATCTCGTCCGCCCCCCGGTCCCGGTCCACGTACAGCGCCAGGATCGCGTCCAGCACCGGGTAGTCCGGCAGCGAGTCCGTGTCGACCTGCCCCGGCCGCAGCTCCGCGCTCGGCGGCTTGGAGATCGAGTTCTCCGGAATCGGCGGAGTCTCCCCCCGCTCCACCGCCGCCCGGTTGCGCCACTCCGCCAGCCGGAACACCGACGTCTTGTACACGTCCTTGATCGGCCCGTACGCGCCCACGGAGTCCCCGTACAGCGTCGAGTACCCCACCGCCAGCTCCGACTTGTTCCCCGGCGCCAGCACGATGTGCCCCTCCTGGTTGGAGATCGCCATCAGCAGCGTCCCCCGCAGCCGGGACTGCAGGTTCTCCTCCGCCAGCCCCGTCAGCCCCAGCGCGCCCATGTACGCGTCGAACATCGGCTCGATCGCGACCGTCCGGTAGTTCAGCCCCGTCCGCCGGGCCAGCTCCGCCGCGTCGTCCTTCGAGTGCTCCGACGAGTACTTCGACGGCATCGACACGCCGTAGACGTTCTCCGCCCCCACCGCGTCGCAGGCGAGCGCCGCGACGAGCGCCGAGTCGATCCCCCCGGACAGCCCGATCACCACCGACCGGAACCCGTTCTTCGCGACGTACGCCCGCAGCCCCACCACCAGCGCGGAGTACACCTCCTCGTCGTCGTCGAGCCGCTCGGCGTACGCCTCGCCCGACCCGGCCTCGTACGCCGGCACGGGCTCCTCCGACAGCACCACGCGGTCGATCCGCAGCCCGTCGTCCACGACCCCCACCGGCGCGTCGGCCACCGCCGCCGGAAGCTCCAGGTCGACCACGACACACGCCTCGGAGAACTGCGGCGCCCGCGCCACCACGCCCCCGTCGCGGTCCACGACGATCGAGTCCCCGTCGAAGACCAGTTCGTCCTGCCCGCCCATCATCGCGAGGTACGCGGTCGTGCACCCGGCCTCCTGCGCCCGCTTGCGCACCAGCTCCAGCCGGGTGTCGTCCTTGTCGCGCTCGTACGGCGAGGCGTTGACCGACAGCAGCAGCCCGGCCCGCGCGGACCGCGCGGCCGGCACCCGCCCGCCGTCCTGCCACAGGTCCTCGCAGATGGCGAGGGCGACATCGATTCCGCGCACCCGCACCACCGGCATGGTGTCGCCGGGCACGAAGTACCGGAACTCGTCGAAGACCCCGTAGTTCGGCAGGTGGTGCTTGGCGAAGCTCAGCACCACCTCGCCCCCGTACAGCACGGCGCCCGCGTTCTGCGGCGCACCGGCCGGCTGCCCGTACTTCGGCTGGGCGGCGGCGCTGCGGTCGAGGTAGCCGACGACCACCGGAAGCTCCCCGAGCCCCTCCTCGGCGAGCCGGGAGGCAAGGGAGCGCAGACCGGCCCGCGAGGCCTCCACGAAGGACGACCGGAGGGCCAGGTCCTCGACGGGATACCCGGTCAGCGCCATCTCCGGGAACGCCACGAGGTGCGCTCCCTGCTCGGCGGAGTGCCGGGTCCAGCGGACAATCGTTTCGGCGTTGCCGGCGAGGTCGCCGACGCTCGAGTCGATCTGATTCAGGGCGAGACGTAGTTGAGGCACGGGCCCAGTGTAATCGTCAAAACGACACGATGTCCTGAAGCCCCCTACCGGGCGGCCGCGCCCCGCTCCTCCAGCATCCCGGCCATCAGCTCGATCTCCGACTCCTGGCCCTCGACCATCCCGCGGGCGAGCCGCTTCTCGACCCCCACCTCACAGGCCCGCACACACGCCTGCGCCATGTGCACCCCGCCCTTGTGGTGGTCCGTCATGAGCTGCAGGTAGAAGACCTCGGCCCGCTTCCCGTCCAGTTCCCCCAGCCGCTTCATCTCGGCGTTGGTCGCCATCCCCGGCATCAGCGCCCCGTCCTTGCCGGCGGCCGCGTCGCCCATGCCCATCCAGGTCATCGGCGGGTCCGAGGAGACCTTGGGGAGTTCCCACAAGTCGAGCCAGCCCAGCAGCATGCCCCGCTGGTTGGCCTGCGTCTGGGCGATGTCGTAGGCGAGCCGCCGGACCTCCTCGTCGTCCGTACGGTCCCGCACGACGTACGACATCTCGACGGCCTGCTGATGGTGCACGGCCATGTCCCGGGCGAACCCGGCGTCGGCGGAATCGGCGGTGGGGGCCGCGTCCGAGGCGCCCTCGTCCCCGGCCACCGCGTAGGTGATCGCGCCGGTCGCGACGAGCGCCGTGACCGCGGCGCCCGTGACCAGCCCCCACTGCCTCACTTGGAGAGTCCGTTGGTGCAGGCGGCACCCGGCTCGGGCGTCTGCTCGCCCTGGACGAACTTCTCGAAGAAGGCGTCCAGATCCGGGTCGTCCGCGCCGGTCACCGTGCGCTGGTGCCCCCACGCGCTCAGCATGATCGGGTCCTTCTGCCCGTCCACCGGACTCATCAGCGTGTACGGCGTCTTCTTCACCTTCGCCGCGAGCGCGTCGACGTCCGCCTTCCCGGCGTCGGCGTTGTACGTCACCCACACGGCTCCGTGCTCCAGCGAGTGCACGGCGTTGGTGTTGTTGATCTCGTCGCCGTAGACGTCCCCGTTGCAGTTCATCCACACGGGGTTGTGGTCACCGCCCACCGGCGGCGTGACGGGGTAGTTCACCGCCTTGGCCACGTGGTTGCGCCCCAGCGTCCCCTCCCAGGTCCGCACGCCGTCCTTGCCCGTGACGAACTTGCCGGGGTTCTTGGAGTCCGCCGCCGTGCTGCCGCCGTCGTCGTCCGACTGCGACTGCACGAGCACCACGGTGCCGGCCACGAGCCCGGCGACGACCACGACACTGGCCGCGATGGTGAGGATCCTGTTGCGGCGCTCGCGCGACTGCTCGGCGCGCCGCATCTCCTCTATGCGTGCCGTGCGTGACGCGCTGCTCTTCTTGGCGGAGCCCATGGGAGGTGTCCTTCGGGGGAGAAGTGGGAGGAGCGGGTGAGCTGATCGTAATCCGGAAGCCACCACGAGTCGTAGGGGGCAGCGCCTCACCCCTCTCCCGCCTCCCGTCCCCGAAAAATTTGAACCCGGGATGCGCATTACCTACGCTCTCTGTCATGCGGCTCCTCCGCTCCACAGACCTGGCCCTGCGCGTCCTGATGCGCCTCGCCGTGGCCGGTGACTCCAGCCCGACCACGCGCGAGGTCGCCGAGGCGATGGACGTGCCGTACACCCATGCCGCGAAGGTCGTCGCCGAGCTCCAGCACATGGGCCTGCTGACGGCCCGCCGAGGCCGGGGCGGCGGGCTGTCCGTCACGGAGGAGGGCCGCGCCGCCTCCGTGGGCGCCCTGGTCCGGGCCTTCGAGGGCGACGGCGACGTCGTCGACTGCGAGGGCACCGCCACCTCGCCGGCCTGCCCCCTGAGCTCCGCCTGCCGGCTGCGCGGCGCACTGCGCCGGGCCCAGGAGGCGTTCTTCGCCACGCTGGACCCGGTCACGGTGGCCGACATCGTCACCGACCCCACGGGCCCCCTTCTGCTGGGCCTCTCCCCGAAACCGTCGTAGCGACCGCCCCCCGGCCCGGGCCACCCGTTACGGAGCCCGCCCCGAACAGGCAAGATGGAACCCGCGGCGGTACACCTGTCGTGTGCGGGACGTTCAAGCGGCGGCCGCTCGGCCGATCGAGGTCGGCAACGCGTATGAAACGCTGGTGTGGTGGGATGCTCGGGACGCCCGGCCGCCTCCCGGGGCGCGGGAGCGGACAGGCGGCCTGACCGGCAAGGATGGGGAAGCGGAAGATGGACAAGCAGCAGGAGTTCGTGCTCCGGACGTTGGAGGAGCGCGACATCCGGTTCGTGCGCCTGTGGTTCACCGACGTGCTGGGCTTCCTCAAGTCCGTGGCCGTCGCCCCCGCCGAACTCGAGCAGGCGTTCGACGAGGGGATCGGCTTCGACGGCTCCGCCATCGAGGGCTTCGCCCGCGTCTACGAGTCCGACATGATCGCCAAGCCGGACCCGTCGACGTTCCAGATCCTGCCCTGGCGCGCCGAGGCCCCCGGCACGGCCCGGATGTTCTGCGACATCCTGATGCCGGACGGCTCGCCGTCCTTCGCCGACCCGCGCTACGTCCTCAAGCGCGCCCTGGCCCGCACCTCCGACCTGGGCTTCACCTTCTACACCCACCCGGAGATCGAGTTCTTCCTGCTGAAGAACAAGCCGCTGGACGGCAGCCGCCCGACCCCGGCCGACAACTCCGGCTACTTCGACCACACCCCGCAGAACGTCGGCATGGACTTCCGCCGTCAGGCGATCACCATGCTGGAGTCGATGGGCATCTCGGTGGAGTTCTCCCACCACGAGGGCGCCCCCGGCCAGCAGGAGATCGACCTGCGCTACGCGGACGCGCTCTCCACGGCGGACAACATCATGACGTTCCGCCTGGTCATGAAGCAGGTCGCGCTGGAACAGGGCGTCCAGGCCACCTTCATGCCGAAGCCCTTCTCGGAATACCCGGGCTCCGGCATGCACACCCACCTCTCCCTCTTCGAGGGCGACCGCAACGCGTTCTACGAGTCCGGCGCCGAGTACCAGCTCTCCAAGGTCGGCCGCTCCTTCATCGCGGGCCTGCTGCGGCACGCCGCCGAGATCTCCGCGGTCACCAACCAGTGGGTCAACTCCTACAAGCGCATCTGGGGCGGCTCGGAGCGCACCGCGGGCGCCGGCGGCGAGGCCCCCTCGTACATCTGCTGGGGCCACAACAACCGCTCGGCCCTGGTGCGCGTGCCCATGTACAAGCCCGGCAAGACCGGCTCGGCGCGCGTGGAGGTCCGCTCCCTCGACTCCGGCGCCAACCCGTACCTGGCCTACGCCCTTCTCCTGGCCGCCGGCCTGAAGGGCATCGAGGAGGGCTACGAGCTCCCGCCGGGCGCCGAGGACGACGTGTGGGCCCTCTCCGACGCGGAGCGCCGCGCCCTCGGCATCGAACCGCTCCCGCAGAACCTGGGCGAGGCGCTCACCCTGATGGAGCGCAGCGACCTGGCCGCCGAGACGCTCGGCGAGCACGTCTTCGACTTCTTCCTGCGCAACAAGAAGCAGGAGTGGGAGGAGTACCGCTCCGAGGTCACGGCCTTCGAGCTGCGGAAGAACCTGCCGGTGCTGTAGGCCGGGCCGGGCGGTCTCCTGCCGCCCGAGCGAGTGCGGCCGGCCGGCCCGGAAGGTCAGGTCGGCCACCCGCGGTGCCCCGGCCCGGTCGAACCGGCTGTCGATCAGGCCGGTGACGCGTGCCGCGACCGCGGGACGGTCGAGTACGCCGCATTTCCGCGCTGCCCCGCGGCACAGGGAAACCCGCGCCCGCGCCGCATCGAATCGGAGTTCGACATTCCGTAACTGCGCGGAGTCTTGCCAGCCCCTCGAACGTGGCCCTACTGTCGCCGGGAACCAACAGAAAGCGCTTTCCCACCGATGGGCCGGGCCCACCCCGCCCTCCCTCATCGGTCTAGCTGTCATGCCCATGACACTGCATGCACACTGCACCGCATCGCACCGCAGCACCCCATGACTTCAGAGGATGAAGGCGAGACGAGCATGAGAAAGTCAGTCGCCGTGCGGCTCTCCGCGTTACTTGCCACGGGAGCCCTCGCGGCCGCGACCGGCGTGGCGATGTCCACGTCCACCGCATCCGCCGCGACCGGCGGTGTCACCGGTTACGCGACGCAGAACGGCGGAACCACCGGCGGCGCCGGCGGCCAGACGGTCCGCGCCACCACCGGCACCGCGATCCATCAGGCCCTGTGCGGCCGGGCCAGCAGCTCGACCCCGATCGTCATCCAGGTCGAGGGCACCATCAACCACGGCAACACCGCCAAGGTGTCGGGCAGCAGCTGCAACACCGCGGCCGGCGTGATCGAGCTCAAGCAGATCAGCAACGTCACGATCGTCGGCGTGGGCAACGGCGCCGTCTTCGACCAGCTGGGCATCCACATCCGGGAGTCCAGCAACATCATCATCCAGAACGTGACGGTGCGGAACGTCAAGAAGTCGGGCTCGCCCACGTCGAACGGCGGCGACGCCATCGGCATGGAGAGCGACGTCCGCAACGTCTGGGTCGACCACACCACGCTGGAGGCGTCCGGCGGCGAGTCGGAGGGCTACGACGGCCTCTTCGACATGAAGGACAACACCCAGTACGTGACGCTGTCCTACAGCACCCTGCGCAACTCCGGCCGCGGCGGCCTGATCGGGTCCAGCGAGAGCGACACCTCGAACGGGTACGTCACCTTCCACCACAACCTGTACGAGAACATCGACTCCCGTACGCCCCTGCTGCGCGGCGGCATCTCGCACATCTACAACAACCACTACAAGAACCTCAACGAGTCCGGCATCAACTCCCGGGCCGGCGCCCGCGCCAAGGTGGACAGCAACTACTTCGAGGACTCGAAGGACGTGCTGGGCACCTTCTACACCGACGCGGCCGGCTACTGGCAGGTCAGCGGCAACATCTTCGACAACGTGACCTGGTCCTCGCGCAGCGGCGACAACAACCCGGCCGGTCCGAACCCGACGTCGAACACTTCGGTCAGCATCCCGTACTCCTACGCCCTCGACGCGGCCAACTGCGTGCCGAGCGTGGTGAGCCAGACGGCGGGCGCCAACAAGGGCCTGAAGGTCTCGGACGGCAGCTGCACCCCGCAGAGCCCCGACCCGACCGACCCCGGCAGCCCGGACCCGACGGACCCCGACCCGACGAACCCGCCCACCGGCACCAACCTCAGCATCGGCGCGGGCGCGGACGGCTCCTCCAAGGCCTCCGGGACGAGCTACGGAAACGTCGTCGACGGCAGCACGAGCACGTACTGGTCGCCGTCCGGCTCGACCGGATCGGTCTCGGTGAAGTGGGGCTCCGCCACCACGGTCTCCAAGGTCAACATCCGCCTGGCCTCGGGCTCCGGCACCATCGGCTCCTACCGTGTCCTCAACCACGACACGGGGGCCGTCCTGGCCTCCGGCAGCGGAGCGGGCGTCATCGGCTTCAGCCCCACCTCCCTGAAGAAGGTCACCTTCGAGATCACCAGCGCCTCGGGCACCCCGAGGATCGCCGAATTCGAGACCTACACGAGCTGACCCGCACCGGGGGCCGCCCACTGTGGGCGGCCCCCGGCCCCGGCCGTGGGGGGGGATTGGCACACCTACGGGTGATCGGCTTCCGAACGTCTCCGCCCCCGGTCCCGTGTGGTACAGGATCTGTACCATGTTGCACATGGCCCTGAAGCGCACCAACGTCTACGCCGAGGAGGGCGACCTTCTCCTCATCAAGGAGGCCGCCGCCCGCCTGGGAGTGTCGGAAGCGGAAATGATCCGTGAGGGCATCCACCGCATCGCCCTGGCACACCGGGTGTGGGACGATCCGTTCGTCTCCGACGAGGAGACGTTCGATCTCGGCGGTCCCGTGGACAAGGACGAGATCCGGTCGGCGGTGACGCGGGGCCATGGTGAGCGCGAGCGGCGGAACCGGGGCGGTGCGGTGTGATCGCCATCGCCGACACCTCCGGCATCCTCGCCCTGTTCAACCGCTCGGACCCTGATCACCACGCGGCCGGAAAGGCCGCGGACCAGTGCGGCTTCCTCGTCGCGAGCCCGCTCGCGCTCACCGAGGTGCACCAGGTGGCCACCAGCCGCGCCGGACGCGGCGCGGCAGACAGCATCCTTCGCTCCCTCACCGAGCGCGTACGGAGGACACGGCTGGTCCTGGCCCCGCCGACGCCGGAGATCATGGACGCGGCGTTGACCGTCCGGGCGCGCTACGCGTCACTGGACCTGGACCTGGTGGACGCGGTCAACGTCGCTCTCGCCGCCGAATACGACACGGACGCCGTCCTCACCAGGGATCTCCGGGATTTCCGCGCCCTGCGCCCGCTGGGCGGTCGCCATAGCTGCTTCCGCGTCCTCCCCGACGACCTCTGACCCGCGAGGGGCGAACCTACGCCCCCGCCGGGCCCCCCAGCACCCGGTGCAGCGGCTCCGTCGCCCGTTTGCGGTACTCCTGTACCGCCCAGCCGTTGCCGTCCGGGTCGGTGAAGTACATGAAGGTGGCGCCGTCCGACTCGGCGTACCGGACCGGCTCGGAGACGTCCAGGCCCCGTTCGACCAGTTCCGCGTGGGCCTTCCTGATGTCGGCGACGCAGAGCTGGAGCCCCTGGTAGGTGCCGGGCGCCGGGGTCTGCCCGGGGGTCGATTCCCACAGCGTCTCGCCGAGGGCGATCGAGCAGCCGGAGCCCGGCGGGGTCAGCTGGACGATGCGCATGCCCGGCATGACCTCCTGGTCGATGTCGACGTGGAAGCCGACCTTGTCCCGGTAGAAGTCCCTGGCCCGGTCGATGTCGCTCACCGGGAGCGGGATCACTTCGAGGGTCATGTCCATGGAACGGCGACTCCTTCGTCGGGTACGGCGGGCACGGCGACCACGGCGGACGGCGGACACGGCCGGACCATCACCAGGCCCGGCCGGAACGACTCCCCCTACCGAATCCGAAAACGGTGCGCCGCGCCACCGAAACCCGGCAACGGGTCCCGGCCGTCCGGGCCGCCCGCCCCGGGGCCGTCAGCCCGTACTCCGGATAGGCTCATGGCCGTACGACCCTGATCCGAGGCACGAGGGAGGCCGGGGATGACGTCGGCGCCGGGGCGCAGGAGCAGTACCTTCACTCGGCTGCTGCGGCACGGCTTCACCGATCCGTCCGCCGCCGAGCAGCTGCTCGACAGCGAGGGGCTGGCGGCCGTGCGCAGCGACCCCGTCCTGCTGGACGCCCTCGGCGCGACCGCCGACCCCGACCTCGCGCTGCACGGTCTGGTGCGGCTGCTGGAGGCGCAGCAGGGCGGCACCGCCCGGCAGGAGCTGCTGGACACGCTGATAGCCGCCAAGCCGCTGCGGGACCGGCTGCTCGGGGTGCTGGGCGCGTCCGAGGCGCTGGCCGACCACCTGGCCCGGCACCCGAGCGACTGGCAGGCCCTCGTCACCTACGAGCCACGCGACCTGCACCCGGGCGTGGAGGAGTTCGAGCGGGGACTCGCCGAGGCCACCGACCCGGTGTCCCTGCGCGTCGCCTACCGGCGCTGTCTGCTGTCCATCGCCGCCCGGGACGTCTGCGGCACGATCCAGGTCGACCAGACCGCCGCCGAGCTCGCCGACCTCGCCACCGCCACCCTGCGCGCCGCCCTCGCCCTCGCCGGGGCCGATGCGCCCGAGGACGCCGCGATGTGCCGGCTCGCGGTGATCGCGATGGGCAAGTGCGGGGGACACGAGCTGAACTACGTCTCCGACGTCGACGTGATCTTCGTCGGCGAGGCCGTCGACGGGGCCGACGAGGACAAGGCGGTGCGGGCCGCGGGACGGCTCGCCGCGCACATGATGCGGATCTGCTCCGAGACCACCGTCGAGGGCTCCATCTGGCCCGTCGACGCCAATCTGCGGCCCGAGGGGCGCAACGGGCCCCTGGTGCGCACCCTCGCCTCCCACCTCGCCTACTACCAGCGCTGGGCCAAGACCTGGGAGTTCCAGGCGCTGCTCAAGGCCCGCCCGGTCGCCGGCGACCTCGCGCTCGGCGAGGAGTACGTCGCCGCGCTCGAGCCGCTGGTGTGGGGGGCCGCCGAGCGGGAGAACTTCGTCGCCGACGTGCAGAAGATGCGCCGCCGGGTCGTCGAGAACATCCCCGCCTCCGAGATCGACCGCCAGCTGAAGCTGGGGCCGGGCGGACTGCGGGACGTCGAGTTCGCGGTGCAGCTGCTCCAGCTGGTGCACGGCCGTGCCGACGGCTCGCTGCGCAGCGGCACCACCCTCGACGCGCTGAAGGCCCTCGCCACCGGCGGCTACGTCGGCCGGACGGACGCCGCCCAGCTCGACGACGCCTACCGCTTCCTGCGCACCATGGAGCACCGCATCCAGCTGTACCGGCTGCGCCGCACCCATCTCGTCCCCGAGGACGAGGCCGGACTGCGCCGCCTGGGCCGCTCCCTCGGCCTGCGCACCGACCCGGTCGCCACCCTGAACCGGGAGTGGCGGCGGCACGCCTCCGTCGTACGGCGGCTGCACGAGAAGCTGTTCTACCGGCCGCTGCTCGACGCCGTCGCCGCGCTCGCCCCCGGGGAGGCCCGGCTCAGCGCGGAGGCCGCCAGGGAACGCATGGTGGCCCTCGGCTACGAGGACCCGGCCGCCGCGCTGCGGCACCTGGAGGCGCTGGCGTCCGGCGTCACCCGCAAGGCGGCCATCCAGCGCACCCTGCTGCCCGTGCTGCTGGGCTGGTTCGCGGAGTCCGCCGACCCGGACGCCGGGCTGCTCAACTTCCGCAAGGTCTCCGACGCCCTCGGCAAGACCCCCTGGTACCTGCGGCTGCTGCGCGACGAGGGCGCCGCCGCCGAGAACCTCGCCCGGGTGCTGTCCGCCGGCCGGCTCGCCCCCGACCTGCTGATGCGCGCCCCCGAGGCGGTGGCCCTGCTCGGCGACGGCGACGGGGGGCTCCGGCCGCGCTCCCGCGCCCATCTGGAGCAGGAGATGCTGGCCGCCGTGCGCCGCGCGGACAACGCCGTCCAGGGCGTCACGGCCGCCCGCGGGGTCCGCCGCCGCGAGCTGTTCCGCACGTCCGCCGCCGACATCGTCGGCTCCTACGGCACCGAGTCACAGCCCGCCGAGGCCGACCAGGGCGCCCTGGTGGACCTGGTGGGCGGCGCGGTGTCCGACCTGACGGCCGCCACCCTCGCCGGCACCCTGCGGGCCGTGGTCCGCGAGGGCTGGGGGGACACGCTCCCCACCCGGTTCGCGATCATCGGCATGGGCCGCTTCGGCGGACACGAGCTGGGCTACGGCTCCGACGCGGACGTCCTGTTCGTCCACGAACCGCGCGACGGGGTGGACGAGCGGGAGGCGGCCGAGGCGGCGGGCAAGGTGGTCGCCGAGATGCGCAGGCTGCTCCAGATCCCCAGCGCGGACCCGCCCCTGCTCATCGACGCCGACCTGCGCCCGGAGGGCAAGTCGGGGCCGCTGGTGCGCACGCTCAAGTCGTACGAGGCGTACTACCGCCGCTGGTCGCTGGTGTGGGAGCGGCACGCGCTGCTGCGCGCCGAGCACGTCGCCGGGGACGAGGAACTGGGCCGCCGCTTCACCGAGCTGATCGACCCGCTGCGCTACCCGGCCGACGGGCTGGACGAGGAGGCGATCCGCGAGATCCGGCGGCTGAAGGCCCGGATGGAGTCCGAGCGGCTGCCCCGCGGCGCCGACCCCAAGCTGCACGCCAAGCTGGGGCCGGGCGGGCTGTCCGACGTGGAGTGGACCGTGCAGCTGCTCCAGCTGCGGCACGGCGCCGGGGAGCCGGGCCTGCGCACCACGCGCACCCGGGAGGCGCTGGCCGCCGCCCGCGCGGCCGGGCTGATCTCCGAGGAGGACACCGCCGTCCTCGACGAGGCCTGGGTGCTGGCGAGCCGCGTGCGCAACGCGGTGATGCTGGTCAGGGGCCGCGCCGGGGACACCTTCCCCACGGTGCCCCGGGAACTGAGCGCCGTCGGCCGCTACCTGGGCTACGGCCCCGGCCACGCGGGCGACATGCTCGACGCGTACCGGCGCACGGCACGACGGGCGCGGGGCGTGGTGGAGGAGCTGTTCTACGGAGGGGCCTGACGCCCTCAGCCCTGTTTGGGCAGCGTGATCCGGCGGGGCTCGGGTTTCCCGCGCTCGGGCACCAGCCTCGGCAGGGAGTACGGCCACCGGCCGTACCAGGCCAGGGCGATCCCGTAGCCGAAGGCCAGGCAGACGAGGCCGCCCACCGCGTCCAGCCAGAAGTGGTTGGCGGTGGCGACGATGACCACCAGCGTCACCGCCGGGTACAGCAGTCCCAGCACCCGCGCCCACGGGACGCTCGCCAGCGCGAAGATCGTCAGCCCGCACCACACCGACCAGCCGATGTGCATCGACGGCATCGCGGCGTACTGGTTGGACATGTGCTTCAGATCGCCGGAGGCCATCGAACCCCAGGTCTGGTGGACCATGACGGTGTCGATGAAGTGCTCGCCGTTCATCAGCCGGGGCGGGGCCAGCGGATACAGGTAGTAGCCGGCCAGGGCGGCGCCCGTGGTGGTGAACAGGACCAGCCGGGACGCCGCGTAGCGGCCCGGATGACTACGGTAGAGCCACACCAGGACACCCAGCGTCACCACGAAGTGCAAGGTGGCGTAGTAGTAGTTCATGCCGACGATGAGCCAAGTCACCGAGTTGACGGCGTGGTTGACGGACTGCTCGAAGGCGAGGCCGAGTTGTCCCTCCAGCCGCCAGATCCAGTCGGCGTTGCGCAGGGCCTCGGCGCGCTGTTCGGGCACGGCGTTGCGGACGAGCGAGTACGTCCAGTAGCTCACCGCGATCAGCAGGATCTCGAACCACAACCGGGGCCGGCGGGGGGTGCGCAGTCGGCGCAGGCGACCCTTCCCCGTCTCCTCCGCGACGGGGAGCGCTGCGGCCTGTTGCCGGCCTTCCAGCGTGGTCACGGTCGAGTCACCCATGTGCACAGAGTCTGCCAGAAAAGCCCCACCACTCAGATCATCCCGCGGTCGGGTCCGGCCCGCAATCTCGTCCTGCCGCAGCAGGGCCTCCGGGCCGGTCTCCTACGACCTAGGGACGACCCCGGTCCCCGGGGGCGGAAGCGGTCGAACCGCGCACCACCAGTTCCGGCATGAACACGAACTCGCTGTGCGGGGCGGGCGTTCCGCCGATCTCCTCCAGCAGCGTGCGCACCGCGGCCTGGCCCATCGCGGGGACCGGCTTGCGGACGGTGGTCAGCGGCGGGTCGGTGAAGGCGATCAGCGGGGAGTCGTCGAAGCCCACCACCGAGATGTCCTTCGGCACGTCCAGACCGCGCTGCCGGGCCGCGCGTATCGCGCCCAGCGCCATCATGTCGCTCGCGCACACCACCGCCGTGCAGTCGCGGTCCATGAGCGCGGTGGCGGCGGCCTGGCCGCCCTCCAGCGTGTACAGCGAGTGCTGGACCAGCTCGGTCTCGGCCGTCTCGGCGCTCAGGCCCAGTTGCTCCTGCACGGCGCGGACGAAGCCCTCTATCTTCCGCTGCACCGGCACGAACCGCTTCGGCCCGAGCGCCAGCCCGATGCGGGTGTGCCCGAGGGAGGCGAGGTGGGTCACCGCGAGCGCCATCGCCGCCCGGTCGTCGGGGGAGATGAACGGCGCCTGCACCTTCGGCGAGAAACCGTCCACGAGCACGAACGGCACGCCCTGCGCCCGCAGTCGCTCGTAGCGCTGCATGTCGGCGGTGGTGTCCGCGTGCAGTCCGGAGACGTAGATGATGCCGGCCACCCCGCGGTCCACGAGCATCTCGGTGAGCTCGTCCTCCGTCGACCCGCCCGGGGTCTGGGTGGCGAGCACCGGCGTGTAGCCCTGGCGGGTCAGCGCCTGCCCGATGACCTGGGCCAGCGCCGGGAAGATCGGGTTCTCCAGCTCCGGGGTGATCAGCCCGACCAGGCCCTCGCTGCGCTGCCGCAGCCGCACCGGGCGCTCGTAGCCGAGGACGTCGAGGGCGGCGAGCACGGACTGCCGGGTGGTGGCGGCGACGCCAGGCTTGCCGTTGAGGACCCGGCTGACGGTCGCCTCGCTCACCCCCGCCTGGGCAGCGATATCGGCAAGGCGTGTGGTCACAGGACTGGACTGTAGCTGCCGCCTCGCGCCTTGCACACCGATCGGACGCCTGGTGCGCGCCGTCGGACGGCCCGCTGCGGGCTGCTGGGTCATCGCTGTCCTCAACTCGTGGTCGGCGTCCGGTCCGCAAGGGATGATTCCCCCGCCGGAAACGGATGGCAAGTGCTTGCAGAGTCTTGCACAACAGTCCGAACCCCTGCCGTACGGGCGGAAACCCCGGTCGCGCGACGGTCGAGAACAGGTCACGGCGGAGTAACTCTCGGCGTCGCTTGCAAAACTTTTCTGCAAGGTCTTTCGAAACGGTTCCATCGCTGTTACGTTCACGTCGCCCGGCCGCCGCAACGGCGCAGTCGGCACCTGGCAGGACGGCAGACGGGGCCGGCCTGCACCTACGGGCTTAACCCTCAAGGAGAACCTCATGCGGCGTGGCATAGCGGCCACCGCGCTGGTGGCGTCCCTCGCCCTCGCGGCGACGGCCTGCGGCGGAGACAGCGACAGCGGCGACAAGGCCGGCGGCCCGGTCACCATCACCTGGTGGGACACCTCCAACGCGACCAACGAGGCGCCGACGTACCAGGCGCTGGTCAAGGAGTTCGAGGCGGCCAACAAGGACATCAAGGTCAAGTTCGTCAACGTCCCCTTCGACCAGGCGCAGAACAAGTTCGACACCGCCGCCGGTTCCAAGGGCGCCCCCGACGTGCTGCGCTCCGAGGTCGGCTGGACCCCCGCCTTCGCCAAGAAGGGCTTCTTCCTGCCGCTGGACGGCACCGAGGCCCTCGCCGAGCAGGACAAGTTCAAGTCCAACCTGCTCGAGCAGGCCAAGTACGAGGGCAAGACCTACGGCGTCCCGTTCACCACGGACACCCTCGCCTTCGTGTACAACAAGGAACTGTTCGAGAAGGCCGGCGTCGAGGCCCCCAAGACCTGGGACGACCTGAAGAAGGCCGCCGCCACCGTCAAGGACAAGACCGGCGTCGACGGCTACTGGGGCTCCACCGCGGGTTACTACGCCCAGCCGTTCCTGTACGGCGAAGGCACCGACATGGTCGACGCCGACGCCAAGAAGGTCACCGTCAAGTCGCCCGAGGCCGAGAAGGCGTACGGCACCTGGCTGTCCCTCTTCAAGGGCAAGGGCCTGCACAAGGCGGACGTCACCGCCGACGCCTACGCCCACATCCAGGACGCGTTCGTCAACGGCAAGGTCGCCTCGATCATCCAGGGCCCGTGGGAGATCACGAACTTCTACAAGGGCTCCGCGTTCAAGGACAAGAACAACCTCGGCATCGCCACCGTCCCGGCCGGCTCGACCGGCAAGGCGGGCGCCCCGACCGGCGGCCACAACCTCTCGGTCTACGCCGGCTCCACCAAGGAGAAGCAGGAGGCCGCGCTGAAGTTCGTGAACTTCATGACCTCCGCCAAGGCGCAGGAGACCATCGCGCTGAAGAACTCCACGCTGCCCACGCGTGACGACGCCTACACCGACAAGGTCAAGGCCGACCCGGGCATCGCGGGCTACCAGACGGTCCTCTCGGCCGCCCAGCCGCGCCCGGCGCTGCCCGAGTACAGCTCGCTGTGGGGTCCGATGGACGACGAGCTGCCGCAGATCGCCGGTGGCAAGGAGTCCCTGGACAAGGGCCTCGGTGACGCGGAGACCGCGATCGCCAAGCTGGTGCCGGACTTCAGCAAGTAACCCCCGCACGGCCGCCGGATCCGCTTCCAGGAGGGGAGGGTCCGGCGGCCTGCGGCCTGTGTGCCGTACCCCTTGATCATCCAGAAGGTGCCGAACCATGACAGTCGCCATCGACCGCGCGACCGGCAAGCGCCGCGGTGACCGCGCGCCCCGCCCCGGGCCGGGCAGCCGCCTGAAGCGCGGATACCAGAAGTACTGGTACGCCTACGCCATGATCGCGCCGGTGGCGCTCGTGCTCGGCGTCATCGTGCTGTACCCCCTGGCCTACGGCTTCTACCTCACGCTCACCGACGCCGACAGCCTCAACTCGGCCCGCACCATCGGCGTCAACGAGATCGAGGCCACCTACAAGTTCATCGGCATCGACAACTACGCCGACATCCTGTGGGGCGAGACGGCCTACGACCGCTTCTGGTCCAAGTTCATCTGGACGATCGTGTGGACGGCGGCCTGTGTCGCCCTGCACTACGGCATCGGCCTGGGCCTGGCCCTGCTGCTCAACCAGAAGCTGCGCGGCCGCACCCTCTACCGGCTGGTCCTCATCCTGCCGTGGGCCGTGCCCACCTTCGTCACCGTCTTCGGCTGGCGCTTCATGCTCGCCGACGCCGGCATCATCAACTCCGCCCTGGACTTCCTCGGCCTGCCGACGCCGGCCTGGCTGGAGGACAGCTTCTGGCAGCGGTTCGCCGCGATCATGGTGAACACCTGGTGCGGTGTGCCGTTCATGATGATCTCCCTGCTCGGCGGACTGCAGTCCATCGACGCCAGCCTGTACGAGGCGGCCGAGATGGACGGCGCCACCGCCTGGCAGCGGTTCCGCCACGTCACCCTGCCCGGCCTGCGCTCGGTCAGCTCCACCGTGGTCCTGCTCGGCATCATCTGGACCTTCAACCAGTTCGCGGTCATCTTCCTGCTGTTCGGCAACACCGCCCCGGACGCCCAGATCCTCGTGACCTGGGCCTACCAGCTGGGCTTCGGACAGCAGCCGCGCGAATTCGCCGAGTCCGCGGCCTACGGCATGCTGCTGCTGGCCATCCTGGTCGTCTTCACCTCCTTCTACCGCCGCTGGCTGAACCGCAATGAGCAGCAGCTCGCGATCTGAGGCAGGAGTCCCCATGAGCACCCCTACTGTCACCACCACTGCTCCGGCGGACCGGCCTGCCGACGACAGCACCCCGCCGCGCAGGACGCCCCGGCGCGGTGAGAGCGGCCCCCTGGCCCGCCTCGCCTCGCACGGCATCCTGACCGTGGCCAGTCTGATCGCGCTGTTCCCGGTCGCCTGGCTGGTCTTCCTGTCCCTCGGCCCCGACAAGGACGACTATCTGCGTCCCGGCGGCATCTGGGGCAAGATGACGCTCGACAACTACTCGTTCGTGCTGCAGAACACGAGCTTCTTCGACTGGCTGAAGAGCTCGCTGATCGTCTCGCTCGGCACCACCGTCATCGGCGTCATGGTCGCCGCCACCACCGGCTACGCGGTCTCCCGCATGCGCTTCCCGGGCTACAAGAAGTTCATGTGGGTGCTCCTGCTCACCCAGATGTTCCCGGTGGCCGTCCTGATGGTCCCGATGTACCAGATCCTCTCGGACCTGCAGCTCGTCGACAGCTACCTCGGCCTCATCCTCGTCTACTGCACCACGGCGGTGCCGTACTGCGCCTGGCTGATGAAGGGCTACTTCGACACCATCCCGTTCGAGATCGACGAGGCGGGACGCGTCGACGGACTGACGCCCTTCGGCACCTTCGCGCGGCTGATCCTCCCGCTCGCCAAGCCCGGCCTGGCGGTCGCCGCCTTCTACAGCTTCATCACCGCGTTCGGCGAGGTCGCCTTCGCCACGACGTTCATGCTCGACGACGAGAAGTACACGCTCGCCGTCGGTCTGCAGAGCTTCGTCAGCGAGCACGACGCACAGCGCAACCTCATGGCCGCCACCGCGGTCCTGATCGCCATACCGGTCTCCGCGTTCTTCTACCTCGTGCAGAAGAACCTGGTCACCGGCCTCACCGCGGGCGGCACGAAGGGCTGACCCCCTCGCCGGCCGAACTCCCGCGCGCCTGACTCGCGCGGGTGGGCGGCCGCGGTGTCCATCCGACCCCGCCGACACCGCGGCCGCCCCTCTCCCGGCGACCGCCGCCCCCCACTCGTCTCCCCGACCGCACTCGTAACAAGGACGACATGAGCCAGCAGCACTCCGCCGCCCCGGCCCCGACCCCCACGACCGACGCGGCCGTCGCCACCGTCGCACGGCGCGCCGACTGGTGGCGGGACGCGGTGATCTACCAGGTGTACCCGCGCAGCTTCGCCGACAGCAACGGCGACGGCATGGGCGACCTGGAAGGCATCCGCTCCCGCCTGCCGTACCTGCGCGACCTCGGTGTGGACGCCGTGTGGCTCAGCCCCTTCTACGCCTCGCCGCAGGCCGACGCCGGCTACGACGTCGCCGACTACCGCGCCGTCGACCCCATGTTCGGCACCCTGCTCGACGCCGACGCGCTGATCCGCGACGCCCGCGGACTGGGCCTGCGGATCATCGTCGACCTGGTGCCCAACCACTCCTCCGACCAGCACGAGTGGTTCAAGCGCGCCCTCGCCGAGGGCCCCGGCTCCCCGTCGCGGGACCGCTACCACTTCCGGCCCGGCAAGGGCGCCGACGGCGAACTGCCGCCCAACGACTGGGAGTCGATCTTCGGCGGCCCGGCCTGGACCCGGGTGACCGAGCCCGACGGCACGCCCGGCGAGTGGTACCTGCACCTCTTCGCGCCCGAGCAGCCGGACTTCAACTGGGAGCACCCGGCGGTCGGCGACGAGTTCCGCTCCATCCTCCGCTTCTGGCTGGACATGGGCGTGGACGGCTTCCGCATCGACGTCGCCCACGGCATGGTGAAGGCCGAGGGCCTGCCCGACCTCGGCGGCCACGAGCAGCTGAAGCTGCTGGGCAACGATGTCATGCCGTTCTTCGACCAGGACGGCGTCCACGACATCTACCGGCAGTGGCGCCTGATCCTGGACGAGTACTCCGGCGAGCGCATCTTCGTCGCCGAGGCATGGACTCCGACCGTCGAGCGCACCGCAAACTACGTGCGCCCCGACGAGCTGCACCAGGCGTTCAACTTCCAGTACCTGGGCACCCACTGGGACGCCGAGGAGCTGCGCGCGGTCATCGACCGCACCCTGGACGCCATGCGCCCGGTCGGCGCCCCCGCCACCTGGGTGCTGTCCAACCACGACGTCACCCGGCACGCCACCCGCTTCGCCAACCCGGCGGGCCTCGGCACCCAGATCCGGCTGGCCGGCGACCGTGAACTCGGCCTGCGCCGGGCCCGGGCGGCGACGCTGCTGATGCTGGCGCTGCCCGGTTCGGCCTACGTCTACCAGGGCGAGGAGCTCGGTCTGCCCGACGTCGTGGACCTGCCGGACGAGGTGCGTCAGGACCCGGCGTACTTCAGGGGCGCCGGACAGGACGGCTTCCGCGACGGCTGCCGGGTGCCGATCCCGTGGACCCGCGAGGGCTCGTCGTACGGCTTCGGCGACGGCGGCAGCTGGCTGCCGCAGCCGGCGGGCTGGGGCGAGCTGAGCGTCGAGGCGCAGACCGGCGACCCCGGCTCCACCCTGGAGCTGTACCGGTCCGCGCTCGCCGTCCGCCGGGAGCGCCCGGAGCTGGGCGCGGGCGACGCGGTGGAGTGGCTGCGGGCGCCGGAGGGCGTACTGGCCTTCCGCCGCGGCGAGTTCGTGTGCGTCGCCAACACCACGGGGGAGTCGGTGAGCACCCCGGCGTACGGGCGGGTGCTGATCGCCAGCGGTGAGGTGGAGGAGACGGCCGGCGAGGCGAAGGTCCCGGCGGACACCACGGTGTGGTGGACCACGGGCTGACGTTCGTCCGTCCCGCAACTTTTTCCTTCAAGTTGGTACGGCCCGCTGCCCTTTCGGGTGGCGGGCCTCTAACATCTGCGTTGCCGCAAGGTTGCTGAAGTTTTCTGCAAGAAAACTCAGCGCATCAAGGCGGTATCCCCACACCCTTCGATGAAGAAGGAACCCCACATGGCACGCAGAACCCTCGCCGTGGCCGTCGCCCTCGCGGCCGCCTCGGTTGTCATGGCCCCGACTGGGGCGCAGGCCTCCCCGCCGGGGAGCAAGGACGTCACCGCCGTCCTCTTCGAGTGGAACTTCGCCTCCGTCGCCCGCGAGTGCACCAACACCCTCGGCCCCGCGGGATACGGCTACGTCCAGGTCTCCCCGCCCGCCGAGCACATACAGGGCTCGCAGTGGTGGACGTCGTACCAGCCCGTCAGCTACAAGATCGCCGGCCGCCTCGGCGACCGGACCGCCTTCAGGAACATGGTGAACACCTGTCACGCGGCCGGGGTGAAGGTCGTCGCCGACACGGTCATCAACCACATGTCCGCGGGCAGCGGCACCGGCACCGGCGGCTCGTCGTACACCAAGTACAACTACCCGGGCCTGTACTCCTCGTACGACTTCGACAACTGCACCTCGCAGATCAACAACTACGGCGACCGCTGGAACGTCCAGAACTGCGAGCTGGTCGGTCTCGCCGACCTCGACACCGGTGAGGACTACGTCCGGGGCGCCATCGCCGGGTACATGAACGACCTGCTCTCCCTCGGCGTGGACGGCTTCCGCGTCGACGCCGCCAAGCACATGCCGGCCGCCGACCTGGCCAACATCAAGTCCCGCCTGAGCAACCCGTCCGTGTACTGGAAGCAGGAGGTCATCCACGGCGCCGGCGAGGCCGTCCAGCCCACCGAGTACACGGGCAACGGCGACGTGCAGGAGTTCCGCTACGCCTACGACCTCAAGCGGGTCTTCAACAACGAGAACCTCGCCTATCTGAAGAACTACGGCGAGGGCTGGGGCTACCTGAACAGCGGTGTCTCCGGCGTCTTCGTCGACAACCACGACACCGAGCGCAACGGCAGCACGCTCAGCTACAAGGACAACGCCAACTACACCCTGGCCAACGTCTTCATGCTGGCCTGGCCCTACGGCGCCCCGGACATCAACTCCGGCTACGAGTTCTCCGACCAGGACGCCGGCCCACCCAACGGGGGCCGGGTGGACGCCTGCTGGCAGAACGGCTGGAAGTGCCAGCACGCCTGGCGGGAGATCAAGTCCATGGTCGCCTTCCGCAACGCGACCCGGGGCCAGTCGGTCACCAACTGGTGGGACAACGGAGGCGACGCGATCGCCTTCGGCCGGGGCAGCAAGGGCTTCGTGGCCATCAACCACGAGTCCGGCTCCCTGACCCGCACCTACCAGACCTCCCTCGCCGCGGGCACGTACTGCAACGTCCAGAACAACACCACGGTGACGGTGAACGGTTCGGGCCAGCTGACCGCCACCCTGGGCGGCAACACCGCCCTCGCGGTGTACGCGGGCAAGTCGGGCTGCTGAACCCGCGCCAGCCGCACCGCCGTTCACGGGGACGGTGCGGCCGGCGTCCGCGTGCAAATCCTTACCGTTACTTTCACAACCCTTGCTGTAAAGCTTTCAACGGCGATAGCGTCACGCCCGGCGCCCGGTGACGTGGCCGAAACAGGCCCCGCCGCGGCGTACGGGGTCGGACCCGAATGAGCCGTAAGCGCAAGGAGTTCACGCCTTGATACCCAGATGGCCCGCGCCCCCGGGGCGCCGCACCGCACGCGGCAGACGCCTCGCCGCCGTCACCGTGGCCGCGCTCGCCGTGGCGCTCGTGCAGCCGCTCGCCGCCCGCGCGGACACTCCGCCCGCGCCTCCCTCCGACGCGAAGCTCGCCAAGTCGCCCGCGCGGCACGATCTGACCCGCGAGCAGTTCTACTTCGTCCTGCCGGACCGCTTCGCCAACGGCGACACCGGGAACGACCGCGGCGGACTGACCGGTTCGCGCCTCACCCACGGTTACGACCCCACCGACAAGGGCTTCTACCAGGGCGGCGACCTCAAGGGCCTGACGAAGAACCTCGACTACATCAAGGGGCTCGGCACCACCGCCATCTGGATGGCGCCCATCTTCAAGAACCAGCCCGTGCAGGGGACGGGGGACAACGCCTCCGCCGGCTACCACGGCTACTGGATCACCGACTTCACCCAGGTCGACCCGCACTTCGGCACCAACCAGGACCTCGAGAACCTGATCGACAAGGCCCACGCCAAGGGCATGAAGGTCTTCTTCGACGTCATCACCAACCACACCGCCGACGTCGTCGACTACCAGGAGAAGTCCTACGAGTACCTCTCCAAGGGCGCCTTCCCGTACCTGACGAAGGACGGCGAGCCCTTCGACGACGCCGACTACGCCGACGGCTCCTCCGGCTTCCCCCGCGTCGACTCCGGTTCCTTCCCGCGCACCCCCGTGGTGCCCGGGGCGAAGAAGCGGGTCAAGGTCCCGTCCTGGCTCAACGACCCGGCGATGTACCACAACCGGGGCGACTCCACCTTCGCCGGCGAGTCCAGCGAGTACGGCGACTTCTCCGGCCTCGACGACCTGTGGACCGAGCGTCCCGAGGTCGTCGACGGCATGGAGAAGATCTACCAGCGGTGGGTCAGGGACTTCGACATCGACGGCTTCCGGATCGACACCGTGAAGCACGTCAACATGGAGTTCTGGACCCAGTGGGCCACCGCCCTGGACGCCTACGCGGCCAAGAAGGGCCGTGACGACTTCTTCATGTTCGGCGAGGTCTACTCCTCTGACACCAACATCACCGCCCCGTACGTCACCCGGGGCCGCCTCGACGCCACCCTCGACTTCCCGTTCCAGGAGGCGGCCCGCCAGTACGCCTCCCAGGGCGGCAGCGCGCGCAAGCTGGCCTCGGTCTTCGGCGACGACCACAAGTACACGACCGACAAGGCCAACGCGTACGAGCAGGTCACCTTCCTCGGCAACCACGACATGGGCCGCATCGGGACGTTCCTGACGCAGGACAACCCGAAGGCCTCCGACGCCGAACTGCTGAAGAAGGACATGCTCGCCAACGAGCTGATGTTCCTCAGCCGCGGCAACCCGGTCGTCTACTACGGCGACGAGCAGGGCTTCACCGGCGCCGGCGGCGACAAGGACGCCCGCCAGACCCTGTTCGCCTCCCGCACGGCCGACTACCTCGACGACGACCTGATCGGCACCGACCGCACCCACGCCGAGGACGTCTACGACACCAAGGCGCCGCTGTACCGGCAGATCAGCGCCCTGGCCGAACTCCGCAAGGCCCACCCCGCCCTCACCGACGGCATCCAGCAGGAGCGGTACGCCTCCGACGGCGCGGGCGTCTACGCCTTCTCCCGCACCGGCACCGGCAAGGACACCACCGAGTACGTGGTCGCCTTCAACAACGCGGGCGAGGCGGCGAAGGCCACCTTCGCGACCGGCTCCGCGCGCATGACGTACAAGGGCCTGTACGGCACCGACGCCACCGTCACCAGCGACGCCGGCAAGAAGATCACCGTCACCGTCCCGGCGGGCTCGGCGATCGTCCTCGAGGCCTCCGGCCCGCTCGCGGCGCCCGCCGCGAAGCCCGCGGTCACCCTGAAGGCCCCCGAGGCCGGCGCCACCGGCACCGTCGAACTCACCGCCGGCGTCGAGGGCGGGCAGCTCAACCGGGTCGTCTTCGCCGCCCAGACCGGCAACGGGAAGTGGCAGACCCTCGGCTCCGCCGACCACGCCCCCTACAAGGTCACCCACACCATCGGCGAGGACGTGCCCGCCGGCACCGCCCTGCGCTACAAGGCCGTCGTGATCGACTCGTCCGGCCGCACCGCGAGCGCCCTGGCCGCCTCCACCACCGGCACCCCGCCCGTGACGGAGCCGCCGTCCGCCGCCTCCCGCGACTACGCGGTCGTCCACTACAAGCGCGCCGACGGCGACTACGACGACTGGGGCCTGTACGCCTGGGGCGACATCGCCGAGGGCGAGGCCACCGAGTGGCCGGCCGGCCACCCCTTCACCGGCCGCGACGCCTACGGCGCCTTCGCCCACGTCAAGCTCAAGCCGGGCGCGTCCGACGTCGGCTTCGTCGTCGTCGACAAGGAGGGCAACAAGGACGTCGCCGCCGACCGCACGATCGACGTCACCAGGACCGGCGAGATCTGGATCGAGCAGGGCAAGGAACCCGTCGCCACCGAACGGCCCGAGTACCCGGCGCAGGACACCACCAAGGCGGTCCTGCACTACCAGCGCGCGGACGGGAACTACGACGGCTGGGGCCTGCACACCTGGACCGGTGCCGCGAACCCCACCGACTGGTCGAACCCCCTGAAGCCGGTGAGGACCGACGCCTACGGCGCCGTCTTCGAGGTGCCGCTCGCCGAGGGCGCCACCAGCCTCAGCTACATCCTCCACAAGGGCGACGAGAAGGACCTCCCCACCGACCAGTCGCTGGACCTCAGGGCCGACGGCCACGAGGTGTGGCTGCTGAACGGCCAGGAGAAGTACCTGCTGCCGCAGCCGGCCGGCTCGGCCGCCGCCCTCGACCTCACCACCTCCAAGGCGGTCTGGATCGACCGGAACACCCTCGTCTGGGACGGCTCCGAGGCCGCCGCCTCCACCCAGCTCCTCGCCTCCCGCACCGGCTCGGTCACGGTGCGGGACGGGGCGCTGGACAGCGGCGACGCACGCTGGCTCCGCCTGGCGAGGACCACCCTCACCGACGCCCAGAAGGCGAAGTTCCCGCACCTCGCGAAGGGCACCGCCTGGACCGTCGACCCGCGTGACCGGGACCGGGTGCGCGAGGCCCTGCGCGGTCAGGTCGTCGCCGCCCAGCACGCCGCCAACGGCGCCGTGCTCGCGGCGACCGGGGTGCAGATCGCGGGAGTGCTCGACGATCTCTACGCCGCCGGCGCCACCAAGGCCGACCTCGGCCCGGTGTTCCGCCGCGGCCGGCCCACCCTCTCCCTGTGGGCGCCGACCGCCCGGAACGTCTCCCTGGAGATCGCCGGCCGCACCGTCCGCATGGAGCGCGACGACGCCACCGGCGTCTGGTCCGTCACCGGCCCGGCCTCCTGGAAGGGCAAGGAGTACCGGTACACCGTGCAGGTGTGGGCCCCCAGCACCCGGGAGATCGTCACCAACAAGGTCACCGACCCCTACTCGGTCGCCCTGACCACCGACTCCGAACGCAGCCTCGTCGTCGACCTCGCCGACCGGAGCCTCGCCCCCGAGGGCTGGTCCTCCCTCGGCAAGCCGAAGGCCGTGCCGCTCAAGGACGCCCAGATCCAGGAGCTGCACATCCGCGACTTCTCCGTGGCGGACCGCACGGCGAAGGACCCCGGCACCTACCGCGCCTTCACCGACAAGGACAGCGACGGCAGCAAGCACCTGCGTGAGCTGGCGAAGGCCGGCACCTCCTACGTGCACCTGCTGCCCGCGTTCGACATCGCCACCATCCCCGAGAAGAAGTCCGACCGGGAGAGCGCCGACTGCGACCTCGCCTCCTACCCGGCCGACTCCGCCGAGCAGCAGAAGTGCGTGACCGAGGCCGCCGCCAAGGACGCCTACAACTGGGGCTACGACCCGTACCACTACACGGTCCCCGAGGGCTCCTACGCCACCGACCCGGACGGCACCGCCCGCACGGTCGAGTTCCGCGAGATGGTCAAGGCGCTCAACGAGGACGGCCTCCGCGTCGTCATGGACGTCGTCTACAACCACACCGCCGCGAGCGGTCAGGCCAAGACCAGCGTCCTGGACCGGATCGTCCCCGGCTACTACCAGCGGCTGCTGGCCGACGGCTCGGTCGCCAACAGCACCTGCTGCGCCAACACGGCCACCGAGAACGCCATGATGGGCAAGCTCGTCGTCGACTCGGTCGTCACCTGGGCCAGGGAGTACAAGGTCGACGGCTTCCGCTTCGACCTCATGGGCCACCACCCGAAGGCCAACATCCTCGCCGTCCGCAAGGCCCTCGACGGGCTGACCCCCGCGAAGGACGGGGTCGACGGCAAGAAGATCATCCTCTACGGGGAGGGCTGGAACTTCGGCGAGATCGCCGACGACGCCCGCTTCGAGCAGGCCACGCAGAAGAACATGGCCGGCACCGGCATCGCCACCTTCTCCGACCGGGCCCGCGACGCCGTGCGCGGCGGCGGCCCCTTCGACGAGGACCCGGGCGTGCAGGGCTTCGCCTCCGGCCTCTACACCGACCCCAACTCCTCCCGGAACAACGGCACGGAGGCCGAGCAGAAGGCCCGCCTGCTGCACTACCAGGACCTGATCAAGGTCGGCCTCAGCGGCAACCTCGCCGGCTACACGTTCACCGACACCAGCGGCAAGGAGGTCAAGGGCTCCCAGGTCGACTACAACGGCGCCCCCGCCGGATACGCGGCCGCGCCCGGCGACGCCCTCGCCTACGCGGACGCCCACGACAACGAGTCCCTGTTCGACGCGCTCGCCTTCAAGCTGCCGAAGGACACGTCCGCCGGCGACCGGGGCCGTATGCAGGTCCTCGCGCTGGCGACGGCCGCCCTCTCGCAGGGCCCGGCCCTCTCGCAGGCGGGCACCGACCTGCTGCGCTCCAAGTCTCTGGACCGCAACTCCTACGACAGCGGCGACTGGTTCAACGCCATCCACTGGAACTGCGCGGACGGCAACGGCTTCGGCCGCGGTCTGCCGCCGGCCGCCGACAACGAGGACAAGTGGCCCTACGCCAAGCCCCTGCTGGGCACGGTGAAGGTGGGCTGCCCGCAGATCGAGGGCGCCTCGGCCGCGTACCGGGACCTGCTGCGCATCCGTACGACGGAGAAGGCCTTCTCCCTCGACACGGCCGCGCAGGTGCAGTCCCGGCTCTCCTTCCCGCTGTCCGGCAAGGACGAGACACCCGGTGTGATCACCATGAGGCTCGGCGACCTGGTCGTCGTCTTCAACGCCACACCGGAGCGGCAGGAGCAGCGCGTCGCCGCGCTGGCCGGCACCGGTCACCGGCTGCACCCGGTGCAGTCGGCGGGCGGGGACGCGGTCGTGAAGACCTCGTCGTACGAGAAGGGCACCGGCACGTTCGCCGTTCCGGCGCGCACGGTCGCCGTGTTCACCACGGCCGGCTGACCCGGTAGGGCACTGCGGCTAGTGTGAGCCCTCCTGACCAGGAACAGGAGGGCTCATGCCGCAGATCACCGTCGACTACTCCGAGGGGCTGGCGGACGGCTTCGACCGGCCCGCGTTCGCGCGGGACCTGCACACCGCCGTCGTGGAGATCGCGGCCGCCAAAGCGCCGGCGTGCAAGACACGGTTCCGGCGGACCGAGGACATCACGGTCGGCCCCGAGACCGGCGGGCACGCCCTCGTGCACGTCCACATCGCCATGCTGCCCGGCCGCACGGACGAGACCAAGGCCCGGCTCACCGAGACCGTGCTGGAGCTGCTGAGGCAGTACGTGAAGCCGTCCGGGGACCTGCTGCTGCACGCCTCGGCGGAGGTGCGGGACCTGGACCCGTCGTACCGGAAGTTCGAGGGCGAGTAGGCCCGCGCCGGCCGTGACGGCCGGGGATCACGGCCTTCCGGTGCGGCCCAGCCAGGCCGGACGCACCGGGATGCCGTCCTCGTCGAGCTCGTCCGGCTCGTCCGCCCCGCCCGGAGCGACCGCCGGCGCCGCCGGTTCGTCCGGCACGTCCGGCGGCGGTGCGGATCGTGCGGCCACCGGCTCCGGGGCCGGCGGCGCGTCGGAGTCCGCCAGCAGTTCCCCCACGGTGAAGCGGCTGGCGAACGTCTGCCACGCCCCGTCGACGACCAGCAGGAAGCCGTCACCGGTCCGCACCAGCCGACGGCGCCGGGGGCTCGACGGATGCTCCGGCACATGGCCGCGCGCCCGCCGTTCCAGCTCCGCGAGCGCCTCCTCGCGGGACCCTTCCACATGGGCGAGGACCTCCGCCGCCATGTGCTTGCGCTGCCCGATGCCCTGCGTCGTCTCGACGACCAGTGCCCAGGTCGTCCGGGTGCTCACGGACCCGCCAGCGCGATCAGCCGGACCGTCAGGTCGGTGAACGGTCCGTCGCCCGGCTCGTTCCTGAGCATCTCGCGCAGCAGCGCGGCCAGCTCCCCGTCCCGGGCGGCGGCGACGGCGGCCAGCGCGGCGAAGTCCTGCACCAGCTGCGCCTCCAGTTCCTCGCGCGGCAACCGCCGCCCGTCCAGCCAGATCAGCGCCGTCGACTCGACGAGCGAGATCCAGGAGCGGACGACCAGTTCCAGCCGCGCCGGAACCGGGTCCGTGACCCCCATGTGCGACAGCATCTGGTCGTACGCGGCCTGCCGCACGGAGTCGATCAGCTGGTTGGTGGCCGAGGAGCCCACCGCGGGGCCGCCGCGCATCAGGGCGGCGAAACCGGGGCCGTGCGCGTCGACGAAGTCGAAGAACCGGGCCATCACCCGCCGCAGCCGCGACCCCAGCGCACCCTCCTGCGGCTCCTCGAACCGGGACGCCAGGTCCTCCGCCGCACGTCTCAACGCGGCCTCGTACAGGCTGAGTTTGCCGGGGAAGTAGTGATAGACCAGCGGGCGCGAGATGCCCGCCCGGGACGCTATCTCGTCGATGGAGACCTCGTCGGGGGAGCGCCGGCTGAACAGTTCGAGGGCCACGCCGATCAACTGCTGCCGCCGCTCCTCGACTCCCATCCTGCGCCGTACCCCGGTAGTCATGCGAACACCTTACCGATCGATTCCGGCCTTCAACTGTCCGGACCGGCCGACGGTGTTCATCCGGCTAGCGCAGTCCGTCGACCGACCGCCCGTTCTCCAGCGTGCCCCGGAGATCCGCGCGGGCGCCCTCCTCGGCGCGGACGGTCAGCAGAGGGCCGCGCGCGGTGCCCTCGACACCGCCGGACGCCCTGACGGACACCGTGTCGCGGCTCCCGGCGGCGAGCAGGTACCAGTCGCCCGCCGCGGACTTCCACAGCACCCCGGCGAGCACCCGCGGCGCACGCTCCCCGCACTCCGGCACGTCCTCCGCCTTCGCCGCCACCGCCCCGAACCGCCCGCCCGGCGTGTGGAACTGCGCCAGCACCCGCGCCCCGCCGCCCCGCCACGTCTCGGCCCGCGTGCACACCCACGCCGCCTCGCCGCTCGCGTCGGGCAGCGGCTGCTCCGCGAACGCCCAGGCGTTCACGCTCCGTACGCCCGCCGCGCGCACCGTGCTCAGCGAGCAGGCGTACGGCGCCCAGGTGCGCAGCGCCCCGGCGCCCGAGACCTCGTGGGTCCGGCCGGGACGTCCGGCGGTCAGCCGGGCCGGGACCAGCTCGCCGAGGTCGGTCACCAGCCGGGTGCCCGTGCCGTCGGTCAGCTGCAGCACGTACCACGCGGTGCACGGCCCCGGCCGCAGGGCGGAACTCGCCAGCGGGGAGGTCACCCCGTCGGCGAGGGCGAGGTCCGTCGCGGCCGCTCCGGGCCGGCGCAGGTCCCGCCCGCCCGCCGCGCGCACCCAGGGCGCCAGCAGATAGCGGACGTTGCCGTCGGCGCGGCTCAGCACCACCGCGCCCGACCCGGCCCGGCCGGCGTCGTCGACCCGGGCGAAGTCGAGCACGACCCCCCGTGCGCCGTCCTCCGGCTCGGCGTACCTGGCGAGCCGCAGACCGTCGTACAGCACCACCACCCGCGCGGTGTCGACGGTGCCCGCGTACAGCAGCTGGGGCGGACCCGCGGGGCCGCCGGAGGGGGTGCCCGGGGTGGCCGACACCTGGACGCCGCCGCCGGGCCGCGCCCAGACGGCCAGGGCGCGGCGCAGCAGCGCCCTGTCGCCGGTGAGGCCGCCGCGCGCCGGCCAGACGGAGAAGTCGGTGCGCGCGGAGGTCTTCCAGGCGGCGGGGGAGACCCGGGACAGCTTCCCCGGGTCCAGCGCGGCCTGCGCGGCCGGGTTGCGCGCGTACGGGGGCGCGGCGGCGCCGTCCGGCCCCCAGCCGTCGCCCGGCAGCCCGAGCAGCGTCCCGCACACCGCCAGCGCCGCCCCGGCGACCAGCGCGGCCTTCAGCCGGCGGCGGCGGCGCAGCAGGTCGGTCGGCCTGGCCTGGAGCGAGCAGGGGTCGAACCCGGGCGAGCCGAGCAGCCGGTACGGGTCGGGGAGCCGGTCGGCCTCGTCCAGCGCGGCGTCCACGCCGGTGACGCCCGCCGCCGCGAGCACCTTGCGCACCTCCCCGTCCGGGAGCCGTTCCAGACCGCGCAGGACGTGGGCGGCGCGGGCCGGGCCGGACAGCGCGTCGAGCCGCTGGTCCAGGGCGAGCGCGTCGGCGCCGCCCGAACGCGGGAACAGCTTCAGCCCCCACACCCGGGGCAGCGGCAGCGGCGGCAGCGCGGCCCGCCACCCCGTCCGTCCCGCGCGCCGCAGCGCCGTGCGCACCACCTGGAGCCGGACCAGCGCGTACCCGGGGTCGCCGTCCCGGCCGGCCTGCTGGGCGGGGATCAGCGGTGCGGGGGTGCGGTTGCGGGGCAGCGCCCGCTGGACCAGGGAGTGGGCGGTCAGCACCCGCCCGCTGCGGCCCAGGCCGGACGGCAGCATCAGATAGGCGAGCCGCACGAGCCGCGGATAGTGCTCGACGAGCGCGGCCTCGGCCTGCTCGACGTCGACGACCGGACCGGCCGGGGAAGGGGGCGCGGCGGACTGGGCGGCATCCTGTGACTGCACGTCCAGCAGAACGAGCGAACGGGTGGATGGTCACCTGCCCCGCGGCCGGGGCGTCACTCGGCGGGGGGCTCCACCAGCAGCCGCGCGTAGTTCGCCATCGAGCGCTGGTAGCGCGGCAGATGCGGGGCGAGCGCGCCGAGGACCAGCGACAGTCCCTCGCGGTCCCGCCCGAGACTCGACAGGCACAGCGCCAGACAGGCGCGTACGGCGTCGTCCAGCTCGTCGGACGGCGCGAGGAGTTCCGGCGTCAGCAGCCGCACGCCCTGCTCCGCCTCGCCGGTGTTCCGCAGCGAGCTGGCCAGCTGGATTTTTGCCCGCCGTGCCTTGTAGCGGCTGACGTCGGCCAGCCCGCCGTCCAGCGCCCGCCGGTACAGCGGCACCGCCCGGTCCGAGTGCCCGGTGGAGTCCCAGGCGCAGGCCTGCTCGAAGGGGCCCAGCGGGCTGTCCCCGGGCAGCTCGGCGACGAGCGCGTCGATCATGGCCCGGAAGGCCGGAGCGTCCTCCTGCGCGAAGTCGTCGAAGCGGGCCCAGGCGGCGGTCACGCGGTCTTCCCAGTCGCTGTTCATCACGCCACCGTCGCACGCCGTCCCCGCCGGCGCAGCGGAATTTGAGCACCGCGGGTGTCCCGTCCGTATCGAAGGCCGAGAGCCCCCCGCCGGGGCTCCGTGCGGCGTGTCGCCGTCACGATGCGGCCGTCAAGGACCGGAGGAACACATGAGGGTGACCCGACCGATGCTCGCGCTGACCGGCGCGGTGGCGGCCCTGGCGCTGGCGGGCTGCGGATCCGGCGGCGACGGTGAGGACCGGGTGCCGGCCACCGCGACCGGCAGTCTGGAGCACCTGGCCGCCGAGGCGAAGTGCGAGCCGGACATGCAGACCGACGCCGACACCATCCGGCAGGCGCTGTGCAAGAAGGGCGGGGAGAAGTACGTGCTCGCCACCTTCGCCACTGACCGTGGACAGCGTGAATGGCTCAACTCCGCCAAGGACTACGGCGGTTACTACCTCGTCGGCCGCAAGTGGGTGGCCGTGGGGGAGGAGCGGACCGTGACGGCCCTGCGCGGCACGCTCGGCGGGACCATGGAGGAGGGGTCCGAGCACATGAACCCCGGCGGCAGCCACAACCGTGGCGGCCACCACGGCTGACCCCGCCGGGCGGGGACGGCGAAGAGGCCGGCGGCGGGAGATCCCGCCGCCGGCCTCTTCCTTGTGCCGCTGGGTGACTACTGGCAGTCCTGGCCGCTGTTGATGCAGTCGACCATCTCGTTCATCAGGTTCTCGTCGAAGAAGTTGATGAAGTCGTTGTGGTCGGTGATCGGCTTGTGCAGCTGCTCCGGGAAGGAGTCCAGCGCGAACGGGTTCACGACTTGCCCGTTCTCGATCCGCGGGGCCGGGATGTTGTCGTAGACCAGGCGGACCTGGAGCTGCGGGATGGCCTGGAAACCGTTCGAGCAGGTGCCGTCCGCCTCGACGAAGTCCACGTGCGTGCGGTGGTTGGCGCTGTCGGCGTTCTGCCCGTCCCAGCAGCTCTGGAAGGCCGTGGTCCGGACCACCCCGCTGCCCTCGGGGCAGATCGGGTACTTGTCCGTCACCTGCCGGTCCTCGAAGCCGGTGCAGCTCCAGGCGGTGTTGGCGTTGTTCAGCCCGTTGGTGAGGGACTTGGCGTCACCGGTGATGATGCGCAGCGCCCTCGGCATCGCGACGACGTCGCCGGTCCGGTTGCCGACGAACTTCAGCTCCGCGGCGGTGGGCGCGACGATCTTTCCTACGTTGCCGTCCTGACCGCCGCCCGGCTGGCCCTGGTCGATGTCCTGCGTGCCGTCCTGGATCCGCAGGACCGGCCAGAAGTAAGTCGACCTGTCGCCCTGGTTCTGGCACGTGGTCTCGCCGTTGGCCAGGTCCTCGTCGCTCGCGAAGGCGGTGTTGGCCTGGTTGCCGACGTAGTCGTGCTGGTGCTGCGCGCCGTTGCTGACACCGGGGGCGACGATCACGTTGTCCGAGTTGCGCAGCGCGTTCTCGTTGGTGCCGCACTCGGTGGTGAAGGTGCCCGTGGAACCGCCGCCGCCGTTCGCGGCCAGTCCGTTGGGCAGGTTGCGGGAGTTCGGCTGGACGTCCTCGATGTTGATGAAGTCGTCCGCCACGGGCCCGTTGCCGGCCTGACCGCCGTTGCCGTTGCCCTGGCCGCCGTCCTGGCCTCCGCCGCCCTGGTCCTGGCCGCCGTCGTTCTGACCGCCGTCGCCCTGGCCGCCACCGCCGTCGCCGCCGTTCCCGCCCGGCTGTTCGACGGGAACGCCCTGGCACCGGGCGAACCGGCCGAGGTCGCGCGGCGCCTTGCCGCCCGCCCGGTTGATGTTGATGCCGATCCGGTCCAGGGTGGCGGTCCGCTTGGACTTCAGCGGCCCGAGGATGGCGTTGTCGACGTAGGACGCGTCGCCCGCCTGGGCCTGGCGCGTGTCCGCGAGACGTGTGTAGGCGTCCGTGATCTGCCGGTCCAGCAGCGCCAGTTCCTTCGCCACGCCCTTGCGGGCGCTGCGCGGCACCTTCGTCAGCTTCTGACCGACGTCGGGGCAGTTGATCGTCGCGACCTGCGCGTTTCTCGACTTCGTCCGGTTGTGCTGGCCTCCGTCCTCATGAGCCGAGGCGTAGAAGTTGGCCCAGACCAGCCCGCCCCCACCGAGCGCCAGGGCCGCCGCCCCGGCTGTCACCTTGGTCGCCAACGGCATACGGCGTTTTCTTGTGTTGCGTCCCATGGAACTCCTCTTGACCTTCCTTACGGGGGCATCCCATTGCGGGGCATCGAGCGGCCCGACAGGAGTGAAGCGGCTCCCTTGAGTACGCAAGTCGCCCCACGGGTGTTCAGCCGTCCCGTGAATCGAGGGAAAGTCAGTACGGCCACATGAGTTTCAACAGCCCCTGCTACACCGGCAGTTGTGGATCAGCCACCCGTGGTGAGGGGGCGGGTGCGGTTTCACCGGCCGTGGTCGAGATAGGCGAGAACCGCCAGCACGCGCCGGTTGTCGTCGTCCGAGACCTCCAGTCCCAATTTGGCGAAGATGTTCGCGGTGTGCTTCGCGATCGCCCGTTCCGTCACCACCAGCCGGGCCGCGATCGCCGCGTTGGTCCGCCCCTGCGCCATCAGCTCCAGCACCTCCAGCTCCCGGGGCGTCAGCCGGGCCAGCGGGCGGTCGTCGCCCGACCGCCGCGCCAGCAGCTGCTGGATCACCTGCGGGTCCATCGCCGTACCCCCCTGCGCCACCCGCCGTACCGCGTCCACGAACTGCTCCGCGTCGAACACCCGGTCCTTCAGCAGATAGCCCACACCGCCGCTGCCGTCGGCCAGCAGCTCCCGTGCGTACAACTGCTCCACGTGCTGCGAGAGCACCAGCACCGGCAGCCCCGGCCGCTCCCGGCGGGCGTCCAGCGCGCACTGCAGCCCCTCGTCGGTGTGCGTCGGCGGCAGCCGTACGTCGACCACGGCGACGTCGGGCTCCAGCTCGGCCAGCGCCCGCGCCAGTTCGGGCCCCGACTCCACGGCCGCCGCGATCTCGAAGTCGTGGGCCTCGAGCAGCCGGACGAGTCCGTCACGCAGCAGGAACAGGTCTTCGGCTAGGACAACGCGCAAGGGATCTCCATGGTGACCATGGTGGGACCGCCCGCGGGACTGCTGACGGCCAGGACGCCGTCGAATGTACCCAGTCGCCGCTCCACCCCCGTCAGCCCCGAGCCGGCCCCGATCACCGCGCCGCCCCGGCCGTTGTCGGTGACCGTCACCCGCAGATGGCCCCCGGCGTGATGCAGGTCGACCCAGATCCGGTCCGCCCCGGAGTGCTTCACCGCGTTGGTGAGCACCTCGCTCACCGCGAAGTACGCGGCCGACTCCACCGGCGCCTCCGCCCGCCCCGGCAGCTCCACGTTCACCTCGCCGGACACCGGCAGCCGCAGCGCCAGCGCCCGCACCGCGTCCCCCAGCCCGCGCTCGGCCAGCACCGGCGGATGGATGCCGCGCACCAGCTCCCGCAACTCGGTCAGCGCCTCGGCGGACGACCGCCGGGTCTGCGCCAGCAGCTCACGCGCCTTCGCCGGGTCCCTCTCGATCAGCGCCTCGATCGTCCCCAGGTCCATGCCCATGGCGACCAGCCGCGCCTGCGCCCCGTCGTGCAGATCCCGTTCGATGCGCCGCAGTTCGGCTGCGGAGGTGTCCACGGCGTCCCGCCGGGTCTCGGTCAGCACCCGCACCCGCTCGGTCAGTTCGCCCTGGTGCGAGCCGAGCACGGCCCGGGTGAGCCGGAAATGGAGGTCCAGCAGGCGGGGCGTGAAGAAGTGCGCGCAGAACAGCACGGCGAGGGCGAGCACACCCGCGCCGAGCGCGGACGTCTGGTCGGAGACCGGCACGAAGCCGTACCAGTACCCGTCGGGCATCACCCGCCACAGCCCGACCGCCAGCGCGAACCCCTCCAGCGGGTAGAGCAGCAGCACGGGCGGCAGCAGCGCGGTGACGAAGCCGGCCGTCATGTCGGCCGGCAGCCACCGCAGGTCCCGCCAGGTCGCCGGGTCGCCCAGCATCCCGAACGTCCGCCCCCACGGGTTGGCGTCCTTCGGCAGCGGCCGGTACGACGGCGGTATCCGCACCCCGCCCCACTCGGCCGCCAGCACCCGCCGCCAGTTCGCGTACGCCCGCACGCCGGTGAGGACGTACGGGGTGGTGACGATGCCGACCCCGATCGGGATCAGCGCGATGGACACCGCGGACAGCACGAAGCACAGCACCGCCCCCGGCAGTGACACCAGGGCCAGTGCCAGCCCCCGTAGCGCGGCGAGCCCGATGCCCCGCACTCCGGTCCGCCCGCTGTCGTTCTTCGTCTCGGTGGTCATGGCAGCAGTCTGGCCGAGCGGCCCGGCCGGGACACTGGGCCGGGCACCCGGACCCGGGGTGGTGCTGCCTACACCCCGCCGCCGGCGCCCAGCACGTTCGCCTCCACCTCCGGGTCCAGCCCCTTGAAGGGCCGGTCCGGGCGCTGCGGGGCGGTGCCGCCGATCTCCCGCAGCCAGGCCCAGGTGTCGGCCACGGTCTCGGCGGCCGGGCGGCAGCGCAGTCCCGCCGCGACCGCCCGGGAGACGTCCGCGGAGTGCAGCGCGTCGTGCAGGTCGCTGCCCGGCGGCACCCACACCGGCAGCTGGGTCCACGGCTCGATGCCCGCGTCGAGGATCACCTCCGGCGCCGTCCAGCGCAGCTCGGCCGCGCCCCCGGTCACGGCGGCGCACGCCTCGAGCAGCTCGCCCGTCGTGGTGTGCCCCTGCGGGGACATCAGGTTGTACGGCCCGCTCAGCTCCCGCTCCGCCGCCCCGAGGATCCACTCCGCGAGGTCCCGGACGTCGGCGTACTGGAGCGGCAGGTCACGCGGGCCCGGGGCGAGGACCGGGCCGCCGCGCGCCATCCGGGTCAGCCACCAGGGCAGCCGGCCCACGTTCTCGTACGGTCCGAGGAGCAGCCCCGCCCGCACCAGCAGCGACCGGTCCGCGCCGAAGGCGTCCACGGCGGCCAGCTCACCGCCCAGCTTGTCCTGCGCGTACTCGGTGCGGTCCGCGTCCGGGGAGGCGCCCTCCACCACCCGGGCCCGCTCGGTGTACCCCGCGGGCGGCGCCCACGCGTACACCGAGCAGCTCGACACGTACACGTACCGCCCGGCGCGGCCCCGCAGCAGCCGCGCCGAGTCCCTGACGGCGCGCGGCGCGGCCGACCAGGTGTCGACGACGACGTCCCACTCCCCGGGGTCCTCGTCGAGCGCGGCCAGACCGTCCACCGCGGTGCGGTCGCCCAGCAGCGTCCGCGCTCCCTTCGGCGCCTCGTGCAGGCCCCGGTGGAAGACGGTCACCTCCCAGCCCCGGCCGAGGGCCGCCTCGACGACGGCCCGGCCCGCGAACTCGGTACCACCCAGCATCAGAAGTCTCATACCGGTGACTCTGCCCGGCCGGGCGGCGCGGGGGAACGGGAATCTGCTGTCGGCAGACCGCCGCCCCGGCCGGGGTCAGCGGCCGGCCGGCGGGACGTACTTGTAGCCGACGCGGCGCACCGTGCGGATCGCGTCGCGGTGCCCGGCGCCCAGTTTGCGGCGCAGCCGGGCGATGTGGACGTCGACGGTACGGCCGTCGCCGACATGGCCGTAGCCCCACACCGTGCCGACCAGATGGTCCCGGGTGTGCACCCGGCCGGGGTGCGCCACCAGATGGGCGAGCAGCTCGAACTCCAGGTACGTCAGGTCGAGTTGCCGTCCATCGACCTGGGCGGTGCGCTGCGCGGTGTCGACCCGGATCAGCGGGTCGCCGTCGGTGCCGCCCTCGGCGCCGCCGGCCGCGCCGGGTGCCGCGACCGGGAACGGCGGCCGCTGGTCGGCGGGGACCAGCACCAGATAGCCGACCATCGGGGGCCGGCCGGGCAGGACCGGCAGGGTGTTCTGCGGCGCGGGCAGCCAGGTGGCGCCGGGCGGCAGCAGGTCCGCGACCGTCACCACCTCGTCCCGGTCGACGGCGCGCAGCCGGGGATGGGCGGGGGCGAGAGAAGAGGGGGCGGGGGAGACGGAGGGCAGGGAACGGGTGGTCGCCATGAGACGTCAGCTCTTTCGCGCGAAGGGTTCGTCGAGGACGTACGCGGTTCGCGCCGGCCGAAGGCCGGGAGGAGATCCGGGCGTTAGAGGGCCGGCGCGTTCGTCGCGCGACAACACACCCGGTCGAAGTCGTGGTGCTGACGGGAAGGCCAGAACGGTTCCAGGTCACGGCGACCCGTCGCGTCGTACTTACGGAAGCCGGCCATGTCCCCATTGAAGCAGACACCCGTGCCCCGCAGGAGTCCCCTCTCACCGCTCGGACCACGCGAAGGGGCGCCCACCTCGGCGGTGGGCGCCCCTTCGGTCCGGCTGAGCCGGAGGTCAGACCTGGCTGGCCTTCTCCAGCGCGGTGCAGCACGTGTCGACCAGCAGACGGGTCACCACGTACGGGTCGACGTTGGCGTTCGGGCGGCGGTCCTCGATGTAGCCCTTGCCGTCCTTCTCGACCTGCCACGGGATGCGGACGGAGGCGCCGCGGTCGGAGACGCCGTAGGAGTACTCGTTCCACGGGGCGGTCTCGTGCAGACCAGTGAGGCGGTCGTCGATGCCGGCGCCGTAGTTCTTCACGTGGTCCAGCGGCTTGGAGCCCTCACCGAGCGACTCGCACGCGGTGATGATCGCCTCGTAGCCCTCGCGCATGGCCTTGGTGGAGAAGTTGGTGTGCGCGCCCGCGCCGTTCCAGTCGCCCTTGACCGGCTTGGGGTCCAGGGTGGCGGAGACCTCGAAGTCCTCGGCCGTGCGGTAGAGCAGCCAGCGGGCCACCCACAGCTGGTCGGAGACCTCCAGCGGGGCCAGCGGGCCGACCTGGAACTCCCACTGGCCGGGCATGACCTCGGCGTTGATGCCGGAGAGGCCCAGACCCGCCTTCAGGCAGTTCTCCAGGTGCGCCTCGACGACGTCCCGGCCGAAGATCTCGTCCGAGCCGACACCGCAGTAGTAGCCGCCCTGCGCGGCCGGGAAACCGCCCTCGGGGAAGCCGAGTGGCCGGGAGCCCTTGAAGAAGGTGTACTCCTGCTCGATGCCGAAGATCGGCTCCTGGGCGGCGAACTTCCCGGCGACCTCGGCCAGCGCGGCACGGGTGTTGGACTCGTGCGGCGTCATGTCCGTGTTCAGGACCTCGCACAGCACCAGGACGTCGTCACCGCCGCGGATGGGGTCCGGGCAGACGAACACCGGCTTGAGGACGCGGTCGGAGGCGTGCCCCTTGGCCTGGTTGGTGGAGGACCCGTCGAAGCCCCAGACCGGCAGGTCCGCGCCCTTGGCGTCGTCGCCCAGGATCTTCGTCTTGGACCGCAGCTTGGCGGTCGGCTCGGTGCCGTCGATCCAGATGTACTCGGCCTTGAAGCTCACGGTCCACATCCTTCGGGGTGGGTCTGGGCGCTTGCGCGGGTGCTGCGGCGCTGCGGCACTGGGGCGCCGCCGTTCCTGCCACGCAGCCTGTCAACAGGCGATTTCCCGTCCATTGCCCGAATGTGAACCCCGTGTTACCTGACGTTGCCGCGGTCCGTCCCACCGGGTGAGCACGCGCGTGCGGGGGCGGCCTGTATGCGAGGGGACCGGACGCGGCGGGGCCCGCCGCCCCCGGACGGGAGCGGCGGGCCCCGGGAGCGCGCCACGGCTCCGGCGTCACCCCACCTTCTCGATGACGGCCCGGCGGATCAGGAACTTCCCGGCCTCGCGGACCTGCTCGAAGGCGGCGTCGTTGAGCAGCACGCAGCTGCCCGACACAGAGGTGACCTCGACCGTCGTGGACTTGTCGTTGTCCAGGTTGGTGACCTTCAGCCTGGTGCCCGCCGGGAACTGGTTGCTGGACGCGGCCGGGGCGCCGCCCTCGCCGGAGAGGGTGACGGTGGAGCCGTTGCAGACCTGTTCACCGGAGGCCTGGCCGCCCTGGTTCCCCTGTCCGTCCTGCTCGCCCGCGGCGGGCTGGGAGGGGGCCGGCTGCTCCGGCCGCGCGGCCTGGGAGTCCTGAGCCGACTCCCCCACCGTGCAGCCGGACGCCTCCTGCTGGCGCCGGATCTGGGCGATGACCGCCTCGCGGTTGGCGATCCGCGCCCCGGACTGCGCGTCGGGTGCGGTCCGCTGGCCCTCGATGAACTTCTCGTTGTTGCCGAGCGCGGTGGCCAGCCCCTGGCAGACCGTGGAGTCCGCCGCCGACTTGGTGGTGGCCGCCGCCGGGGTGGCGTTCGACGTGGTCGCCATGACGAAGGCGCCGCCTCCCGCCACCGTGGCGGCGCTCAGCAGCAGCGCGAGCTTCTTCTTCGGGCCGAGCGTTCTCCTGCGCGACATGCGCGCCTCCTGAAGAGGTAGGGGGGAGCGTACGCCGCTATGTACGAGATACCGAACGAAGTTGCTCAGCGGCCGGATCAGGTCGCCCAAGTGGCCTGCGTCACAAGCGAGTCAGCGGGAGAGGGCGTCCCGCACCGCCTCCTCGGTGCGGCCCACCACCGCCGTGCCGTCGTCCGCCGTGATGATCGGCCGCTGGATCAGCCCGGGGTGCGAGGCGAGCGCCGCGATCCAGCGGTCCCGCGTCCCGGCGTCCCGCGCCCACTCCTTGATCCCCAGCTCCGTCGCCACGGCCTCCTGGGTCCGGGTGATGTCCCACGGCTCCAGCCCGAGCCGCTCCAGCACCGCCCGGATCTCGTCCTCGCCGGGCACGTCCTCCAGATAGCGGCGGACGGTGTACTCGGCCCCCTCGGCGTCCAGCAGGCTGAGCGCGCTGCGGCATTTGGAACAGGCGGGATTGATCCAGATCTCCATGCCGCACACGGTACGCCGCCACCCCTCTGTTCGATTTTTTTGGCCCCCGCGTGTGTCGTGCGGGACCGATGTGACGCCCCGCCAAAATCCTTCCCCACCAGGGCATTCGGTGGCTTCATCGGGTCTGCTGATTGTCAGTGGCGGGCAGTAGAATGGAAGCAGTGTTCGAGGGTGGCGCCGGGGCCGTCGGGGATCCCGGTGGCCGCCCCGACCGCGACAGGAGGATGCCCGTGCCCGCTGCCGCACTCAAGCCGAAGCCCCTGCCCACCCAGTCCACCGCGAAGCGTCCCGTGCCGCTGGAGACGCCCTGCGCCCCGGTGGAGAAGCGTCCGCTCCCGGCGGGCCGCCCCCGCGAGTGGTACGTCACGCACAACCGCCGGCTCAAGGCGATGCGGCTCGCCATCGCCCTGCTCGACTCCGGCGTCTACCTGCCCAGCCAGGCGCGCGACGCGAAGATCCGCACCACGGCGCTGCTGATCGGCGTGCACCCGCCGTCGGACATGACGTGCCACATGGTGCGCGCGTTCATGCGGTACTCGCGGTGAACACGGCGCCGGGCTCCCGCGGGCCTTCGCGGGTGCCCGGCGCGGCCCGGAAGCGACCGGAGTGACCGGAGTGACGGGCGGACCCCGCGACGGGCCCTACAGCCCGGGCGCTCCCCACACGGGGAACCAGCGCCCCAGGTCCCCCTCGACGGGCAGCTCGCCGGCGAGCACCGCCCGTATCCGCAGCTCCAGCGCGTTGTCCCGCTGCTCCCGGTCGCCGGGCAGCGGGGCGAAGGGGTAGAACGTGCCGCGCTTGTAGAGGTAGACCAGCGCGAGCCGCCGGTCCTCGTCGTCGCGGAAACCGGCCAGCGAGCAGAGCAGCTGCGGCCCGAAGCCGTTGGCCTCCATGACGCTGTTCACCGCGTGCACGTCGTTCACCAGGAGCGGCAGCTCGTCGGGGGAGCGGTGCGAGACGAGCCACGAGTAGCCGTAGGAGTCCCGGCTGAGCTCCACCGGGGTCCGTCCGGCGTCCGCGTCCAGCAGGGCGCGGATCTCGCGGTGCGTCTGCTCGAAGGCCGCCCCCTCGACCGTCGCGAAGCACACCGCGCCCTGCCCGGTCGGCCTGAAGCCGGCCGCGGCCTCCAGGCCCACCGCCGCCGACGGCAGCGCGAAGAGCCGGTCGAGGTCCGGCCGCACGGCCCTGGACCGGCCGAGCAGGACGTCCAGCAGCCCCATGGCCGCTCAGGACTTCCCGGGCAGCGCCGCCTCGCCCAGCTCGGCGGAGATGCGGCCCAGCTGGTCGAGCCGCTGCTCCAGGCTCGGATGGGTGGCGAAGAACCGCCCGAGACCGGGTTCGGCGCCGAAGGCCGGCGTGAAGTAGAACGCGTTGAAGGCCTGGGCCGTCCGCAGGTCCTTGGTCGGGATCCGGGCGATGTCGCCGGTGACCTTGGTGAGCGCGGACGCCAGCGCCGAGGGGCGCCCGGTGAGCAGGGCGGCGGCCCGGTCCGCCGCCAGCTCCCGGTACCGGGACAGCGCCCGGATCAGCAGGAAGCTGATCGCGTACACGGCCGCGGAGACGCCCATGACGACCGCCAGGACGGCCATGGTGTTCTGGTCCCGCCGGCCGCCGCCGAAGAGCTGCGAGTAGAAGGCGAAACGCACGATCAGCCCCGCGATCACGCCCAGGAAGGAGGCGACCGTGACCACGGCGACGTCCTTGTGGGCCACGTGCGACAGCTCGTGCGCCAGCACGCCCTCCAGTTCGGCGGGCTCCAGCCGTCGCAGCAGCCCCGTGGTGACGCAGACCACGGCGTTGTCCGGATTCCTGCCGGTCGCGAACGCGTTCGGCATGTCCATCGACGACACGGCGACCACCGGCTTCGGCATGTCGGCCAGCGCCGACAGCCGGTCGACCACTCCGTGCAGCTCCGGATAGTCGTCCCGCTCCACCACCCGTCCGCGCATCGCGAACAGCGCGATCCGGTCGGAGAACCAGTACTGCGCCCCGAACAGCAGCGCCACGATCACCACGACCAGCACCCAGGACTTCAGCAGCGCGATCAGCGCGGCGACGAAGCCCACATACAGCAGACCGAGCAGGAACAGCGTGATCCCCATCCGCACGGTCAGTCCCCGGTCGCTCCGGAAGCGGCTGCGCATCTGCATCACCTCGCAGTCGGGCACTCGTCCCGATGTCCAGTGTGCACCCGCCGGGGCCTCTTGGGGCTAGGCGGACCCCCGGAAGTTGATGTACCCCAGCAGCACGATGACCGCGGCCACGCATCCGAACACCAGGGCGGTGGAGACCCAGGACGAGCGGCCGGGAGAGCGGCCGGGCGAGCGGCGCCGCGCACGCCGGGGCTCCGGGTCGGCCCGGAACGGGACCGGCCCGGGCGGGTTGTCCTTCCAGCGGGCGGCGAGCATCCGGGCCCGGGCCGACGGCTCCTTGTGCTCGGCTCCGTCCGCCCACTTGAGGTCGAACTCCCGCTCCTCGTCGTGCCTCTCGGACATCCCCGTGACCTTCTCTCGAACAACCGTGTCATACCAAGGATCCCTCCCCGGGCGCGCAGAGGGAAGCTTTCCGGACACACGACGGCGCCCCCGCCCCCGGAGAACCGGGGACGGGGGCGCCGCGGACGGATCACACGTCGAAGTAGAGCTCGAACTCGTGCGGGTGCGGACGCAGCTGCAGCGGGGCGATCTCGTTGGTGCGCTTGAAGTCGATCCACGTCTCGATCAGGTCCGGCGTGAAGACGTCACCCTGGAGGAGGAACTCGTGGTCGGCCTCGAGGCGGTCGAGGACGGCGCCGAGGGAGGTCGGGACCTGGGCCACGTTGGCGTGCTCCTCGGGAGCCAGCTCGTAGAGGTCCTTGTCGATCGGCTCGGCCGGCTCGATCTTGTTCTTGATGCCGTCCAGGCCGGCCAGGAGCAGCGCCGAGAAGGCCAGGTACGGGTTGCCGGAGGCGTCCGGGGCGCGGAACTCGACGCGCTTTGCCTTCGGGTTCGAACCGGTGATCGGGATGCGCATCGCGGCGGAGCGGTTGCGCTGCGAGTACACCAGGTTCACCGGGGCCTCGAAGCCCGGCACCAGGCGGTGGTACGAGTTCACCGTCGGGTTGGTGAACGCCAGCAGCGACGGGGCGTGCCGGAGGATGCCGCCGATGTAGTAGCGGGCGGTGTCCGACAGGCCCGCGTAGCCCTGCTCGTCGTAGAAGAGCGGGTCGCCGCCCGCCCACAGGGACTGGTGGACGTGCATGCCGGAGCCGTTGTCACCGAAGATCGGCTTGGGCATGAAGGTCGCGGTCTTGCCGTTGCGCCAGGCGACGTTCTTCACGATGTACTTGAAGAGCTGCAGGTCGTCGGCGGCGGCGAGCAGGGTGTTGAACTTGTAGTTGATCTCGGCCTGGCCGGCGGTGCCCACCTCGTGGTGCTGGCGCTCGACCTGCAGACCGGACTTGGCCAGCTCCAGGGACATCTCGGCGCGCAGGTCGGCGAAGTGGTCGACCGGCGGGACCGGGAAGTAACCGCCCTTGTAGCGGACCTTGTAACCGCGGTTGTCCTCCAGCGCACCGGTGTTCCAGGCGCCAGCCTCGGAGTCGATGTGGTAGAAGGACTCGTTCTCGGAGGTCTTGAAGCGCACGCTGTCGAAGACGTAGAACTCGGCCTCGGGGCCGAAGTACGCGGTGTCCGCGATCCCCGTGGAGGCCAGGTACGCCTCGGCCTTCTTCGCCACGTTGCGCGGGTCGCGGGAGTACTGCTCGCCCGTGATCGGGTCGTGGATGAAGAAGTTGATGTTCACCGTCTTGTCGCGGCGGAACGGGTCGACCCGGGCGGTCGACAGGTCGGCGCGCAGCGACATGTCCGACTCGTGGATGGCCTGGAAGCCACGGATCGACGATCCGTCGAACGCCAGCTCCTCGTCCGGGTCGAACGCCTCGGCGGGGATCGTGACGTGCTGCATCACACCCGGCAGGTCGCAGAACCGGACGTCGATGAACTTGACGTCCTCGTCCGCGAGGTACTTCTTGGCGTCGTCGGCGTTCTGGAACATCCAGCTCCTCCTACTCCCGACCGTCCCGCCGGGGTGGTAGACCGTTCGTGTGCCCGGTGTGGGCGGCACACGCTCGCCTCGACCCTAGGGACGGGTCATTTCTCGGGCGTGACCCATTTGTTTCGCACAAGTTAACCAGCGCATCTCCCACGGTAGCCCCGGCGGCACCCCGCCGTCCCCCGGTCATATACGGGCGCAGTACCGTGGACGGGTGGACAACAGGCAAGCAATCGGATCATGGCTCTCCGGGCCCCGCGCGGCCCTGGAGGACGCCGGTGCGGAGTTCGGTCACCGCGGTGAGCAGCTGGGGCTGCCGGAGAGCGGGCCGGGCTCGATCGCCCGCCCCGGCCGCAGGCTCGGCGCCCTCGCCGTGGACTGGGGCCTGTGCGTCCTGATCGCATACGGCCTCATCACCGACGGCTACGACGGGCAGACGACCAGCAACTGGGCGCTGCTGGTGTTCCTGGTGCTGAGCGTGCTCACCGTCGGCTCGGTCGGCTTCACCCCCGGCAAGCGTCTGTTCGGCCTGCGGGTGGTCGCCCTCGACACCGGCCGGGTCCAGCCGCTGCGCGGCCTGCTGCGCTCGGCGCTGCTCTGCCTCGCCGTCCCCGCGCTGATCTGGGACCGCGACGGCCGCGGACTCCACGACCGGCTGGCCCGCACGGTCGAGGTGCGGATCTGACCGCACGGACACGGCCACGACGACGGGGCGCCGGAATTGGATTCCGGCGCCCCGTCGTCGTTGAGGAAGTGGTGGGAGAACGTCGTGGAGGAGAGGCGGTCAGCGCCCCCTCGGGTTGCCGCCCTTCGGCAGCCGCATGCCCTTGGGCATCGGGCCCTTCGGCAGCGGCATGTTGCTCATCAGGTCGCCCAGGGCGCGCAGCCGGTCGTTGGTCGCGGTGACCTGCGGACCGCTGAGCACGCGCGGCAGCTTGAGCATGGTCGTGCGCACCTTCTTCAGCTCGACCTGGCCCTCGCCGGTGCCCACGATCAGGTCGTGCACCGGGACGTCCGCGACGATGCGGTTCATCTTCTTCTTCTCGGCGGCCAGCAGGCTCTTCACCCGGTTCGGGTTGCCCTCGGCGACCAGCACGATGCCGGCCTTGCCGACCGCGCGGTGCACCACGTCCTGGCTGCGGTTCATCGCCACCGCGGGGGTGGTCGTCCAGCCCCGGCCGATGTTGTCGAGCACGGCCGCGGCGGCGCCCGGCTGTCCCTCCATCTGCCCGAAGGCGGCCCGCTCGGCCCGGCGCCCGAACACGATCGCCGTCGCGAGGAAGGCGAGCAGGAGGCCCAGGATGCCGAGATAGATGGGGTGACCGATCAAGAAACCGATCGCGAGGAAGACACCGAAGGTGACGATTCCGACTGCCGCGAGTACAAGACCGATCTTCTTGTCGGCCCTGCGGGTCATCTTGTAGGTCAGGGCGATCTGCTTCAGTCGCCCGGGGTTCGCAGCGTCCGCTGCGGTTTCCTTCCTCGCCATGCCATGAAGTCTACGTGCCCCCGCGGGGGGCCGACGGCCAGGGGCGGGTGGCCGGGAACCGGGAAGGGTGCGGACGTTCAGGGACGGGTCGTCAGGGACGGGTGGTCAGGGACGGGAGGGTCGGGGTCTGGTCGAGGACACGCTGTGCCTCGACCCGGTCCTTGGCGCGACGGCGGTCCTCCAGCACCGAGGTCCAGGCGTTGCGCCGGGCGGTGCGCTGGCCGCTGCTCATCAGCAGCGACTCGACGGCGCGCAGAGCGGTGGTGAAGGACGGGATGGCGGTGGCGCGGACGGGCGCGGCCTGCATGGTGGAGGTCTCCCTCGGTGCCGGCGGGTGGGAAGGTACGTGCTGCGATTCCAGGCTCACTGACTGGTGTTACCAGGACGTGACCGACCGGTCAAACAGGCATGAAACCTGGTGGGAGAGTCCTGGAACGCCGACGCGGTCCCGGCGTGTGCCCTCATCTGCGAGGACGGCCGGGACCGCGTTCCCCCAGCCGTTACCGGCCGGTAGAGCCTTGTGCGTGAATTCACACGTTCTCGGGTGAAGCCCGAGGGGGTGACGTGGAGCCGGTCAGACGGCCTGGGACGCCCCGTACGCTCCGCGCTTCTCGATCGCCATTTGGTACAGCCGGCCGGCGCGGTACGAGGAGCGGACCAGCGGGCCGGACATCACTCCGGAGAAGCCGATCTGCTCGGCCTCCTCCTTCAGCTCCACGAACTCGTGCGGCTTCACCCAGCGCTCCACGGGGTGGTGGCGCACGGAGGGGCGCAGGTACTGCGTGATGGTGACCAGCTCGCAGCCGGCGTCGTGCAGCTGCCGAAGCGCCTCGCTGACCTCCTCGCGGGTCTCGCCCATGCCGAGGATCAGGTTCGACTTGGTGACCAGGCCGTAGTCGCGGGCGTCGGTGATGACCTTCAGGGAGCGGTCGTAGCGGAAGCCGGGGCGGATCCGCTTGAAGATCCGCGGGACCGTCTCGACGTTGTGCGCGAAGACCTCGGGGCGGGAGGAGAAGACCTCCGCCAGCTGCTCGGGCACCGCGTTGAAGTCGGGGGCCAGCAGCTCGACCTTGGTGCGGCCCTCGGCGCGCTCGGCCGTCTGCGCGTGGATCTGGCGCACGGTCTCCGCGTACAGCCAGGCGCCGCCGTCCTCCAGGTCGTCGCGGGCGACGCCGGTGATGGTGGCGTAGTTCAGGTCCATGGTGACGACCGACTCGCCGACGCGGCGCGGCTCGTCACGGTCGAGGGCCTCGGGCTTGCCGGTGTCGATCTGGCAGAAGTCGCAGCGCCGCGTGCACTGGTCGCCGCCGATGAGGAAGGTCGCCTCGCGGTCCTCCCAGCACTCGTAGATGTTCGGACAGCCGGCTTCCTGGCAGACCGTGTGCAGCCCCTCGCTCTTCACGAGGTTCTGCATCTTGGAGTACTCGGGGCCCATTTTCGCCCGGGTCTTGATCCACTCGGGCTTGCGCTCGATGGGGGTCTGGCTGTTGCGGACCTCCAGGCGCAGCATCTTGCGTCCGTCGGGTGCGACTGCGGACACGACCGGCTCCCTAGCGATTGATTCTTCGGCGTCCTCTAGGGTACGCCCGTTGATTTGAAACCCGGCGTGGGTGTCGGACCTGGTGGAGGCCTATGCCGGTGCGTTCTCGACGGCCCGGGGCCTGAGCTCCGCGTTCTCCAGGACGTCCCGCAGATGGCGTTCCACGACGGGGAGCACCTCGGCGATCGTGACGTCACGGCCCAGTTCGTTCGCCAGGGAGGCGACGCCGGCGTCGCGGATGCCGCACGGGATGATCTTGTCGAACCACTTGTTGTCGGGGTTCACGTTCAGCGCGAAGCCGTGCATCGTGACGCCCTTGGCCACGCGGATGCCGATCGCGGCGATCTTGCGGTCCTCGCGGCGCTGGCCGGCGTTGGAGGGCGCGTACTCCGGGCCGTTGAGGCGGGGGTCGAACTCGTCGTCGCCGATCCGGGGGTCGAAGTCCAGGGAGAGCCCGCCGAGCCCGGGGCGCTGCTCCACCGGGTCGCCCAGCACCCACACCCCGCTGCGGCCCTCGACCCGGGTGGTCTCCAGACCGAACTCCGCGCAGGTGCGGATCAGGGCCTCCTCCAGGCGCCGGACGTGCGCGACCACGTCCACCGGGCGGGGCAGCTTCTGGATGGGGTAGCCCACCAGCTGGCCGGGGCCGTGCCAGGTGATCTTGCCGCCGCGGTCCACGTCGATGACGGGGGTGCCGTCGAGGGGGCGCTCGCTCGCCTCGGTGCGCCGGCCCGCCGTGTAGACCGGGGGGTGCTCCAGGAGGATCACGGTGTCCGGCACCTCGTCGGTGAACCGTGCCGCGTGCACCCGGCGCTGTTCGTCCCAGGCCAGTTGGTAGTCGACCGCCTCGGCTCCGAAGCCCATCCGCACGAACCGCAGCTCACTCACGGCAAGCGCCTCCCTCAAGGTTGTCGGGCACGTCGTCCGGTACGCCGTCAGGCATGAAACGCGCCCACGCCACTGTACGACCGTTCGAGCGGGGGGTGTGCGGGGGTCGTACGGGAGCTGGGAGGGAGCTGGGAGGGGGCTGGGGGTGGGTGCGGGGGGCGTCAGCTTTTCGGGCAATCCTCACACGATCGGATGAATGGCCCTGGAAGTGTGCGATCGGTTGCTTACTCTCCGCTACATTCGCGCCGTCCAAGAAGACGTAAGGGCTGCTCACAGGCAATCCGCGCACCTTGCTCAGCCGGAAGGCAGGAGACCGCACCGCAGATGACGGAACGACCCGCGCAGCGCACGCCCAACCGACAGCTCGCCGCGCTCATCGCAGAAGCGGGATTCTCCAACGCGGGGCTCGCCCGTCGCGTGGACCAGCTCGGTCTCGAACACGGGCTCGACCTGAGATACGACAAGACGTCCGTCACCCGCTGGCTGCGCGGACAGCAGCCGAGGGGCACCACACCGGCACTGATCGCCGAGGTCTTCACCCGGCGCCTGGGCCGCAGGCTCACCGCGCAGGACCTGGGGCTGGACGCCTGCGCCCCGGTCTACGCGGGGCTGGAGTACGCCGGCACCCCGGAGGAGGCCGTCGACATCGTCAGCGGGCTGTGGCGCAAGGACTCCGGCAGCCATGCCGAGCTGCGGAAGATCGCCTTCACCTCGGCGGGGCTGGTGGTGCCGAGCCGGGACTGGCTGATCGGGCGGGCCGACGACAAGGTGGCCCGGGCGGAGGCGCCGGTGCGGGTGCCGGCGCAGGGACGGCTGTCGGTCCGGCCCGCGGAGCTGCTCGCTCGGCGGCGCGGTGCCGCCGAGCGCGGCCCGGCCCACCGGGTGGGCAGCGGGGACATCGCGGCGCTGCGGTCGGTCGGCGAGCTGTTCCGCACGCTCGACGACGCGTACGGCGGCGGGCACGCGCGGCAGGCGCTGGTGCGGTACCTGGAGCACGAGTGCGAGCCGATGCTGCGCGGCACGTACGGCGAGCAGACGGGGCGGCGGCTGTTCGCGGCCGCCGCGGACCTGACCCGGCTGGCGGGGTGGACGTCGTACGACATCGGCGCGCACGGGCTGGCCCAGCGGTACTTCGTGCAGGCGCTGCGGCTCGCGCAGGCGGCGGGGGACCGGCCGTACGGGGCGTACGTCCTGGTCACCATGAGCCGGCAGGCCGTCTATCTCGGGCACGGGCGGGAGGCGGTGCAGCTCGCGCGGGTCGCGCAGCAGGGGGCGGGCGGGTCCGCTCCGCCGGTGGTGCAGGCGCTGCTGCACGCGGCGGAGGCGCGCGGGCACGGGGTGCTGGGGGAGGTGCGGGCCTGTACGGCGGCGCTGGTGCGCGCGGAGCGGGCGCTGGAGGGGAGCGGTGGCGGTGCGGGTGGCGGTGGCGGTGGAGGTGGCCGGGCGGGGGACGAGGTGCCGTACTGGGCGCGGTCCTTCGACGAGGCGCAGCTGGCGGACGAGTTCGGGCACTGTCACCGGGATCTTCAGCAGTTCCGGGCCGCGGCGCAGCACGCGGAGCGGTCGCTGCGGTTGCGTGCGCCGGGGTATGCGCGGAGCCGGCTGTTCTCCCGGATGGTGCTGGCGACCGCGCGGCTGGGGCTGGGGGAGCTGGACCAGGCGTGCCAGCACGCCGCGGAGGCGGCTGGGCAGGCGGCGGAGATGCGGTCCGTGCGGGCGGTGGAGTACGTGCGGGACTTCGAGCGGAAGCTGGAGCCTTACCGGGACGCGGGGCCTGTTCGCACCTACCGCGACAGGGTCGCGGCCTTCGCCTGACGCCGGTGGGTGGGGCGGGGCCGGGTCGGGGGTGGCCGTCCTCGGACTGGCGCGACTGCCCCGGCTGGAAGAGGTGGCCCGGCGCGGACGCGCCAGCCACTGCGGGCGACCACCCCCGCCCCGCCCCCTCCCCGCCGTAGGCGACCACCCGCCGCCCCCGCGCACTCCGCGGGCAGTCGTGCCGCCCCCGCGCTCTCCGCGGGCAGTCGTGCCGCCCCCGCGCTCTCCGCGGGCAGTCGTGCCGCCCCCGCGCTCTCCGCGGGCAGTCGTGCCGCAGGGCGGCACGGGTGGGCGCGACGGCACCCCGTTGGCGCCGGGCTGCGCACACCCCGCCCCGGCCCGCACCCGCGAGGGGCACTATGCAAGCGCCGGGCTGCGCAAGCCACCCCCGGCCCACACCCACGCCGGGTACGGTGCGGCGGCGCCGGGGCCGGGTCACACCACCCCGGTGCCGCGACCCGCCCCGCTCAAGCGGCCCGCGCCGTAGGCACCGGCTCCGCCGAATGCAGCGACCGATCCACCCCCAGATCCGCGAGTATCGCCGCCGCAGCCCGCCGCCCCGAGTGCAACGCCCCCTGCACGGACCCACTGTCCCGGTGATCCCCGCACACATACAGCCCCGCCAGCAGCCGCACCGCCCGCCGCAGATCGTGCGGCGGCCGCATCGCCGGCACCGCCTCGGCAGTGTGACGCACCCCCAGCGTCTCCCAGCGCTCCGTCGGCACGCCGTACAGCCGCCCCAGGTGCATCCGCACCGCGGTGTCGACGTCCGGCCCGGGCGGCCCCAGCACCGTCGAGCTGACCAGCGTGCGCCCCGCCGGGGCCCGCGACGGGTCGACCCGGCTGACGACCGCCGTGTGCGCCACCGGCCCGCCCCGGTCGGCGTCGAGCAGCAGCGACGCACCCGTCGCCGGGGCCTCGTCGGTCGTGTGGTGCACCACCGTCACCGGGTGGAAGTCTGGCACCCGCAGCCCGGGCAGCAACTCGGCCGCGGCCCGCGCGCCCGTCGCGACCAGCACCGCGCCGCACCGGAACACGCCGTGCTCCACGGTGGTCACCGAGGTCGTCGACACGGACGTGACCCGCACACCCGTGTGCACCGTGCCCGGCGGCAGCGCCCGCGCCAGCTGCCGCGGCAGCGCCTCGGCGCCGCCCTCCGGCAGGCACAGCCGCCCCCGCGCGAACGCCCGCAGCGCCAGATCCGCGCACCGGCTGGAGGTGGTGAGCTCCGGGTCGCACAGCAGCGCGGAGAGGAGGGGGCGCAGAAAGCCGTCGATGGTCCGGGCCGGCAGGCCCCGGGCCACCAGCGCCTCGGCCGCCGTCGTCTCGGGCCGCGCCAGCAGCCGTTCCACCGGCGTGCCCGCGAGCTTGCTGAACGCGGCGCCCAGCCGGGCCTGGTCGACCGCCGTGCCCAGCGGGGCGCCCGTACGGCTGCGGGGCGCGGACACCTGCCGTCCGGGTACCGCCACCGGCCTCCTGGGGCCGCCACCGGGCCGTGGGGCGCTCGCCAGGGCGCGCACCGCATGGAGTGCGCCCCTCGCGCTCCGTGCTCCTCTCGCGCCGGGCTGCACGCCCGCACGATGGTGCCGTCCGTCGCTGTGCAGCAGGACACCGGGCGCGAAGGGCCGCAGCACCGGCCCCTCGAGGCCCGTGCCGGCCCGCAGTTCGGGGTACGCGGTGGACAGCAGCTGTCCGATCCGGTCGAGCCGGAAGCCGTCGACCTTCTCCGTCGTCATCCGGCCGCCCACCTCATGGGCGGCCTCCAGGACCAGGGTGGTGACTCCTGCGCTGGTCAGCCGTCGTGCCGCGGAGAGACCGGCGACCCCGGCTCCCACGACGACGACGTCCGCCTGGTACGTGGGCTCAAGCACGTGCCCCTCCTCGAGGTTGCGCGGCGCTGGAAACGTCATGCCCTCAACAGGCCCCAGGGATTCCCGAGTTCGGGTCGAGGTTAGGGCCGTGTCCGGTCGCCGGGTCAGTCGCGCATGGACAGAGCACGGGCGCACGACGGTCGCATACGCACATCGGATGGGCACGATGTGGTCGGAGGGGGATCAGAGGGGGCGGTGCCCGGTCACAGGGCCGCCCTGATCGCTCCCTCGATCCGGGGGAAGGCGAAGCGGAAGCCGGACTCCTGGAGCCGGGCGGGCAGTACCCGGGCGCTGCCGAGCACGTCGCCGGCCATTTCGCCGAGGACCGTGCGCAGCACCGGCGCCGGTACCGGGAACACGGCCGGACGGCGCAGTACGCGTGACATGGCCTCGGTGACCTCCCGGTTGGTCACCGGGTGGGGGGCGGTCAGGTTGAAGGGTCCGGAAAGGCCGTCGGTGTCGAGGAGATGGCGCAGCGCGGCCACCTCGTCGTGCAGGGCGACGAAAGACCAGTACTGGCGCCCGTCGCCCATCCGCCCGCCGAGACCGGCGCGGAACAGCGGGAAGAGCCTTCCCCACGCCCCGCCCCCGCGCGCCACCACCAGCCCGGTGCGCGCGAACACCGTCCGTACGCCCGCCTCGCGCGCCGGGTCGGCGGCCGCCTCCCATGCGACGCACACCTCCGGCAGGAAGCCCTCGCCGGGCGGCGCGCTCTCGTCCACGGACCGGTCGCCGGTCTCGCCGTAGTAGCCGATCGCGCTGCCGTTGACGAACACCCGGGGCCGTACGTCCTCGGGCAGCCCGGCCAGGGCCTCGGCGAGCGCGGCCGTGCCGTCGACCCGGCTGGACCGGATGCGGGCCTTGTACTCGTCCGTCCAGCGCCGGCTGCCGACCCCGGCCCCCGCCAGATTGACCACCGCGTCGCAGCCGGCCAGCCCCGCCGCGTCCACGGACCGCCGCTCCGGGTCCCACCGCACCTCCCCGGCCCGGGGCGCACGCCGGACCAGCCGGACCACCTCGTGCCCGTCGGACGTCAGGGACCGCGCGAGCGCGCCGCCGATCAGCCCGGACGCACCGGCCACCGCGATTCGGGATCGTTCCATGGCGACCATCCTGCCCCCGGCGGCCGGAAATTCACGGCCGCCGCGTCCCGGCCCCGCCGTACAGTGGCCCACATGCCCGAGCCGTCCATACGCGTCGCCCGTCCCGACGACGAGGGGGAGCTGGCCCTCCTCGACCGCGAGACCTGGTCCACCCTGCACGCCGTCACCCCGCCGCCGCGCCCGCCGTACGACTCCTTCTTCAGCGAGCGCTCCGGGCCCCGGGACCACCGGGTCGCCGAGCACGGGGGCCGGATCGTGGGGTACGTCCGCCTCGGCTTCCCCACCGAGCTCGCCTCCAACACGCACGTACGGCAGATCCGCGGCCTCGCCGTCGCCGAGGGGGCGCGCGGGCTGGGCGTGGGCCGGGCCCTGGTGCGGGCCGCCGTCGCGGAGGCGCGGGAGCGCGGCGCCCGCCGGATCACGCTGCGCGTCCTCGGCCACAACACCGCCGCCCGCAAGCTGTACGAGTCCGAGGGCTTCGTGGTGGAGGGCGTCCAGCCGGAGGAGTTCTTCGTCGGGGGCGCGTACGTCGACGACGTGCTGATGGGGCGGTCGCTGCGCTGACGCCGCCCTACGAGGTCACCGGCTCGCCCGTGTCCACCGGCGCCGTCGCCCCCGCCGCGCGTTCGGCGTCCTCCGCCACCTCGTCCGCCGTCAGCACGTACCCGGTCTCGGCGTCCGAGGTGGAGCGCGCGAACACCACGCCGTACACCCGGCCGTCGGTGGTCAGCAGCGGGCCGCCGGAGTTGCCGGGGCGGACGGTGGAGCGGATCGAGTAGATCTCGCGGGTGACGATCGTGTCGTTGTAGATGTTCTGGCCCCGGGCCTGCACCCGGTTGGCCACCGTCGCCGCCTGCAGGTTCAGGTCGCCGTCCTGCGGATAGCCGGCCACGACCGCCGAGTCGCCGCGGTCCGCGTCGTCGTCGAAGTCCAGGACGGGCGCCCGGAGATCCGGCACGTACAGCACGGCCACGTCCTTCCGCGGGTCGAAGAGCACCACCCGCGCCTCGTACGTCCGCCCGACCCCGCCGACGCGCACCGTCGGCTCGTCGATGCCGGCCACCACATGGGCGTTGGTCATCACGTGCTCCGCCGCGTACACGAAGCCGCTGCCCTCGCGGCCCTGGGTGCCCGCGACGCCCTCCACCTTCACCGTGCTGCGCTGGGCGGCGCGGGTGGCGGCCGCAGTGACGCTGTCGCCGGTGGGCGCGGCGACCTCGGCGGTCGATTCGTTCTCGAACGGGTTGAAGACCTGCGGGAAACCCGCCTCGGTCAGCGCCGACGTGGCCCGGGAGAACCAGCTGGGAGTGGTGTCCGGCATCGCGTCCTGCACCGCGCCCAGCAGCCGCGAGTCGCGGATCGCCGACGTCACCAGCGGCGAGGAGGACGCGCCCAGCACGCTCGCCGCCACCCAGGCCACGATCAGCACGGCCACCGAGTTGGCCACCGCACCGCCGATCCCGTCCGCCACCCGCAGCGGGCCCCGGTCCAGCTCCCGCCGCAGCCGCAGCGCCAGCCGCCCCGCCAGCTCGTGGCCCGCCACGGCCGGCAGCAGCACCGTGAACACGGCCGCCACCGTCGCCCGGGTGGACCCCGGCGTCACCAGGTCCATCACCCACGGCAGGATCCACACGCCGACCACCGCGCCCCCCACGAAACCGGCCAGCGAGACACAGCCGGCCAGCAGCCCGCGCCGGTAACCGGAGGCCGCGTAGGCCAGGACGACCAGCAACAGCAGGATGTCGAGCAGGTCCACGCACGCCGCCTTTCTCTCGGGATCACCGGCCCATCAGTACGTGGGGGAGGGGCCCGGTGATCAGCCGCACGCGCGGACGGCCGCCGGGAAGCGACCATACGCGCGTGCACTCGGGAAAACGCCCCGGACCGGGACGATGGTTCCACCGGGTGGCACACCACATATCGCGGACCGGGCGCGAGGGCCCCACAGTGAGTTCATGCGTGCCCTCTGGAGACCGCGCGGAGCGTGGAGACGCCGCTCCCCCCGGATACCCGGGGGGCCGGGCGTCCCGCGCCTGCCACGGGCCGTCACGGTGCCGCTGGGCTGTGTGCCGGGCGTGGCCGCCGCCGTCGCCCTGGTGCTGTGCGCCTACGGCGTCGAGCACGCCGCGGAGAACGACACCGGCTCCGCCGCGCGGGCCACCCCCGCCCACCAGGCGCCCCGGCCGGCCGTCGTGCCCCGCTCCGCCTGGATCGGCGACGCCGCCCGCGACCAGCCGCCCCCGCGTTACGACGACGAGGTCGTCGCCGTCTTCGTCCACCACACCGACTCGCCCAACGGCTACGACTGCGCGGACGCGCCCGCCATCATCCGGTCCCTGTACGAGGGCCAGACCGACGGCCGCGACTGGGACGACCTCGGCTACAACTTCGTCGTCGACCGCTGCGGCACCGTCTACGAGGGCCGCGCGGGCGGCACCGACCAGCCCGTCACCGGCGCCCACACCCAGGGCTTCAACCACCGCACCACCGGGATCGCCGCCCTCGGCACCTTCACCGAGGGGACGGAGGTGCCGCCGAGGATGCTGCACGCGATCGCCGCCGTCGCCGCCTGGAAGCTCGGCACGTCGGGCACCGACCCGCTCGCCGACGTACGGCTGGTCTCCAGCAACGGCGGCAGCCGCTACGCGGCCGGCAGCGCCGCCACCTTCCCCGCGATCGCGGGCCACAGCGACGGCTACATGACCGACTGCCCAGGCGCCGCCCTCAAGGCCCGCCTCCCCCAGATCAGGGCCGAGGCGGCCCGCCTCCAGGGACGCGCCACCGGGGACACCGTGCCCGACGCCACCCAGACCGCAGTACGGAACGACGACACACGGAACGAAGAGCAGGAACCATGAACGACACACCCGAGCGAAGTACCGGCTGGGCGGACGCCCTGCGTCGTCCCTGGACGGCCCTGTGCGCCGCCGCGGCCGTGGTCCTGGGCCCGGCGGCCCACACCGCCGCCGCCCTCATGCAG